>JADHWE010000062.1 GCA_016783675.1 Kiritimatiellia bacterium | reverse complement strand
TACCTGGCCGTGGATGTACCTCTGATGGTGAGGAGCAAGTCCCGCGTGGCCGCTTCAACATCCGGCGCTTTCGTAACGGCAGTCACCAGCGCAATCGTCTGTGCCCCGGCCTCGACGAGCTCCGGGATGTGCTCGCGCTTGATCCCTCCCATAATCGTGAAGGGCACGCTTACGGTTGCGGCGATTTCGTTCAGACCGTCCAGCCCGAGGAATTCATCGGCCCACACCTTGGTCTTGGTCCGAAAGATCGGACCGATATTCACGTAGGATGCCCCCTCGCCAATCGCTTCGGCAGCTTCGGCCACCGAATGGGTCGAGGCGCCGATCACCAGATCGGGCGCCACTTCGCGTCCGGCGGCTATCGGCAGGTCGTCCTGTCCGAGGTGCACGCCGTCCGCGCCGATGGCAAGTGCGACGTCGATGCGGTCGTTGATGATCAGCAGGGCGCCGGCCTCGTGCGTCATTCGGCGGGCTTCAATGGCGATGGCGTAGAGCTCGCGAAGCGGCATCTCTTTCTCGCGAAGTTGCACGAGCTTCACCCCGCCGCGCAGGGCCGCTTCGAGGACCTCCAGTGTCGTACGCCCCGCGGAGAGCGATTGGGAGGTCACCAGGTAGAGCCCGGCAGCCCGAAACCGGGTCATGCGTTCATCGTGAACAGTCATCAGTTACTACTGTGGGTGTCTTCGAGGTGCTTGATCTGGTCGCGCAGGCGGGCGGCATCCTCGTAACGCTCATCCTTGATCGCCTTCTTGAGCTGCCGCTCGAGCAGCTCGCGCGGGGTCAGGCGCGGACGTACCTTGGGGTCCTTCACGGAGCCCCCTTCGCCTTCGTCGGGGTTGACTTCCTCGATACGCCCGGCCTCGTCCATGACGGCTTCGGCAACAAAAAGTGGCGCGCCGACGCGCAGGGCCACGGCGATGGCGTCGCTCGGACGGCAGTCCAGACGTACGGCCTCGCCGTCGCGCTCCAAGACGAGTTCGGCGTAGAAAGTGCCCTCTGAAATCCTGACAATCTCTACGCGGTGCAGGCGGCACTCGATGAAATCGAGCAGGTTCTTGAGAAGGTCATGCGTGAGCGGACGCGGCACCTCGACATCGTTGACGTGGATCGCGATCGACTGGGCCTCCGCCGCGCCGATGAATATCGGCAACGTTCGCTTGTCCTCGGAACTCTTCAAGAGAACGACAAACCCGAGGTTCGACAGGAAAAGCTGATCAACCGTCACGGGAATCATGCCGACCTCCTCATGTCTCCGTCAGGACGTCTGCCACGCCACCGATTGTCTCGACCGCCAGCAGTTTCTCGCAAACCGCCGGACACATCAGGGCACGTCCGAGCTCCGCCAGGAATTGGATGTGCTGCAATGCATGGGTGACGGGAGAGACAACCAGTATGAACAGGTTGGAGGGATTGCCATCCAGCGCCTTGAAGTCGACGCCTTCCGGCTTCAGGCCGAATGCCGCGACGAGCTTGGGCACCGTCATGCTCTTGCCGTGCGGCAGAGCCACGCCGTTCTCGAGGCCGGTAGACATGGTGGCCTCGCGATCCATCACGACCTTGAGCGCCTCATCGCGATCGGGAAGTTTCCCGTCCCGGTTCAGCGCATCAATCAGTTCCCCGATGATGGCGTCCTTGGTGTCGCCCTGAAGGTGCAGAATAAACGAGCTACTCCGCACCTGCGCTTCAAAATCAATCCTGTCGTCCATACACCCGAACTCCGCTTGCCCCCCCGACCTGTCCTCCATAACCCGCCTTGTCCTCCGAAACTCGCAGAGCGGAAGGGGAAGGGCGACGGAGGACGCTCCAGCGAAGGGGGACCTAAGCCGTCAGTTCTTCGATTATCTCGATCAGCTTTTTCGGGTCAACCGGCTTGTCCAGGAAACGCGTGATCGGCAGGTAGACATCATCGATGTCACGATTCGTGATATTGCCCGGGAGATTCCCCTCGGTGTTGACACCCGAGAGCATGATAACGGGCTTATCTTTGATGTTGTCGTGATGGCGAATACTGCGCGCGATCTTGAATCCGGCCATATCGTCTTCCGGCAGCATGACATCAAGGATGATCACGTCCGGGTTGAATTCGCGGATCTTGTCGTCCACTTCACGCTCATCATACTGCGAGGCGACGTCGTACCCTTTTGCTTCCAAAGCGACCGTCAGCGCCATCACCAGATCGACATCGTCATCGACCATGTATACCTTCATGCAGCCATCCTCCTGAGTTGATTCAGTTGTAAATTGATCTCGGCCCAAGCATACCCTAAGCGGACCGAATAGCGACACCATAATCACTCAGCTCCCGCTTTTTAGCTCGTGTTACGGCCCGCCCGTGTTCAGTCGTACAGTATCTTCTTCTGGCGTTCGCGACCGCGAACGCTCTTTTCAACGAAACACGGTTTTCCCGAGAAGGGATCCCGTTCGGTCCAGTACATCAACGTCGAATAGGTCGAGGGCGTTGGCGTGAACACCTGGACCTGTTCGGGCTTCACTTTCAGCTTGTCGGCACAGAAGCCGCGCAGCGCCCGCATGTCCTTCTCTTCACACCCCGGATGCGCCGCGATGAAATAGTAGGTCAGGTACTGCTTCTTGCCCAGTCGCTCTGTGAGCTCATAGAAGCGATCCCGAAACGCCTGCAGCGATGCGCGGCCGGGTTTGCCCATCTGCGCCAGCACCGCGTCCTCCGAATGTTCGGGCGCAATCTTCATCCGGCCCGAGACGTGGTGCTTCACGACCGTGCGCAGGTACTCGTCGCCGCGTTGTTCGTCCGCCATCACCATGTCATGCCGGATGCCCGAGGCCACAACAACGCGTTTCACGCCGGGCACGTTCCGCAGCTTTCTCAGCAGCTCAAGTTGCGGCCCGTGGTCAATGCCCAATGCGGCGCAAACCTGGGGATAGAGGCAGTGCATATCCGGGCAGCACCCCTGCCCCTCCATCTTACGTGTGCACTCGAAACCATACATGTTGGCCGTCGGTCCACCCACATCCTGGATCGTGCCCTTGAACTGCGGATGCGATGCGATGGCGCGCGCCTCCTTCAGTATCGAGTCCTCACTGCGCCAGCGCACCTGCCGCCCCTGGTGCACGGCGATAGCGCAGAAGTTGCACTCCCCGTAGCAGCCCCGGTGCGTGGCGATCGAGAAGCGGATCGTGTCCAGGGCGCGCACGGGGCCCGCATCCCCGTAGAAGGGGTGCACGTCACGCTCGTAGTCGATGTCATGGATCGCGTCCAGCTCTGCCTGGGACAGGTAGAGGGCGGGGGGATTCTGAACCAGGTAGCGCGTGTCCTGGCGCTGCGCCAGCGGGCGCGCGGTCGCAGGATCGTTGTTGCGATAGAATGCGTGGAACATCTCGGTGAAGGCGTCCCGGTCATTCCTCACCACCTCGAACGCCGGCACCTCCAGCACATCATCAGGCTGGGAGCGGGAGATGTAGCAGAGCCCCCGGATAGTCGTGGGGTCTGTACAGGCCTTGAGAGCCTCGGCCAGCTCGACCGCCGCCCGTTCGGCCATGCCATAGAGCAGGTAGTCGGCCTTGGCGTCGAACAGTATCGACTTGCGGATCTTGTCGCTCCAGTAGTCATAGTGCGCCACGCGACGCAGGCTGGCTTCAATGCCGCCCAGGACGATCGGACGCGTGGCCTTGAAGTGGTTGCGGACCAGGTTGCTGTACACGATGGACGCGCGATCGGGCCGTCGATCGTTGACGCCGCCGGGCGTATAGTCGTCCTGCTTGCGGCGACGTCCGGACGCCGTGCGGTTGGCCACCATCGAGTCGATACAGCCGGCGGTCACGCCCCAGAACAGTTCTGGCTCCCCCAGCCGCGTGATGTCATCTGCAGACGACACATCCGGCTGCGCAATGATCCCGACTCGGAACCCGGCATCGACCAGCACCTTCCCAATCACCGCCACGCCAATGAACGGCGAATCGATATACGTATCCCCCGTTACCAGGATGACATCAAGCGCCTCCCAGCCGAGCTTGCGGCATTCGTCTTGTGTTGTCGGCAGAAACATGTTTTTTCCAAATAATCAGTGATCAGTGATCAGTGAGAACACGCATAGCGTACTGATCACTGAAAACTGTTCACTGATCACTTCTTATCCCCCCGCTGCCGAGCGTCCGGCCAGCCAACCTGTTGAGAAAGCGGCCTGGAGATTGTAGCCGCCCGTGTCGGCCTGCACGTCCAGCAGTTCACCGGCCACAAAGAGTCCGTCGCAGACGCGCGATGCCATAGTGGCCGGGTCGATCTCAGCGGTATCGACACCACCCGCCGTGATGATCGCTTCATCGAACGGGCGATGTCCTTTCACGCCGAGTCGGAAATTTTTCAACCACTTCCCCAGCCGCTTGCGATCATGCGCCGAGACGGAACGGCCCTGCCGGTGCGCCGGCATGGCCAACTCCTGGAGGCACACCCCGACCAGTGGTTTCGGCAGCAAGCCGCGCAACAGGCTGCGCATCGGCTCATCGGCCCGCGCTTCCAGGTCGCGCTGCAGGCGTCGGTCCAATTTCTCACTGTCCAACGCCGACTTGAGATCGATCGCAAGCTCGACACGCTGACCGGACTGCCATGCCTCGACGGCATCGCCGCTGAGTGTCAGGATTACGGGACCGGTCACGCCGAACGATGTGAACACGAGTTCCCCGAACTCCTCGCGCCGCTTCTCCCCGTTCACCAGCAACACGGCCCGCGCGTTGCGCAGCGACAGGCCGTCCAACCGCGCGGCCGTATGGCCGGCCGTCTCGAGCGGCACCAGCGCCGGTCGCGGCGGGACAATCGTGTGACCGGCGGCCTTGGCCAATGCATAGCCGTCACCGGTCGAACCCGTGGCCGGATAGGACTTGCCTCCCGTGGCCAGTATGACGGCGTCCGCGCGGAATGTGTCCGCCCCGCATTGCACACCCGCCACCCGTCCGTCCTCGAGCAGCAGCGCGTCGACACGCGTACGGCAGTGCGAGGCGACCCCACTGCGGATGACCCACTGGACCAATGCCTTAACTACGTCTGGCGCCTTGCCGCTGAGCGGGAAGACCCGTCCGCCGCGCTCGGTTACCAGCGGTACGCCCCGTGACTCGAGGAATGCAATAAGGTCGTTGCTGAAGTACCGATCGAAGGCGCACTGAAGAACCGGGGCCGTGGACCCGAAGTGGCCGATGAACGCATCGCGCTCGGCCACATTCGTCACATTACAGCGTCCCTTTCCCGTGATGCTCAGTTTGCGGCCTGACCGCTGCATCTTCTCTACGAGAATGACGTCAGCCCCGGCGTCCGCCGCCTGGCCCGCCGCCATCAACCCGGCGGCACCGCCACCCACTACAATGACCCTTCTATACATCACGCCCGTGATCCTGTCATTGCCACGGGTCACGCGCAAGGTCAATGCGGACGCGACTTGGGCTTCTAACCGGACCATGAATAGGGCACAATGTTCCGCGGCGTTTGAGACACAGGAGGTCCGGCGCCGGGGAGTATGCATGATGACGCCGTTGACACTGGCCTATTCGCCATGCCCGAACGATACCTTTATGTTCGGCGCTATAGCGAACGGTCTCATTGATACACACGGCCTGACGTTCGACACGTGCCTGCACGATGTCCAGACCCTCAATGAGCGGCTGCTGGAGTCCGCCTTCGACATCTCCAAGGTTTCCTTCCACGCCTACCTCAGGGCGCAAACCGATTACCAGCTTCTCGATGCCGGGGCGGCGCTGGGCTTCGGCTGCGGTCCGCTGGTCGTGGCGCGCACTGCCGACGCACTGCACCATTCCGCACGGGCCCGCGTGGCCGTGCCGGGAGGATTGACCACCGCCAACCTCCTGCTCCACCTGTGGAACCCGGCCATCACAGAACGTGTCTGCGTGCCGTATGACCAGGTGATGCAGGAAGTAATCGAGGGACGCGCGGATGCCGGCGTCATCATTCATGAGAGCCGGTTTGCGTACGCGGAGCACGGACTGGTCGCCATTGCCGATCTCGGCGCATGGTGGGAAGCCGAGACAGGCCTGCCGATCCCACTGGGTTGTATTGTGGCAAGACGCGGTGACGATGGCCCGGATGCTCCCGCCCTCGAAACCTTGATCCGTGAATCTATCGACTACGCGCAGACCCATCCCGCGGACATCGTCCCCTACGTCGCTGCGCATGCCCGCGAGATCGATGCCAACATCATCGATCAGCATGTAGCCATGTTTGTCAACGATTTCAGCCTCTCCCTTGGCGACCAGGGGCGCGCTGCGATCGAGCGTCTTGCCACGATGGCGCATGGAAAGGTGCCGGGACTATGATTGCCGTCCTCTCCGCCACGCACGCCGAAGCCGCACCGCTGATCGAATTGGCCGGCGCCGTGGAGAGCACGGAAACACCGCTGCGCCTCTTTACCGCCCCTCCCGACCGGCCCCTGCTCATTGCCGTCTCCGGCATGGGCGCGGCCGCCGCTCGCCACGCCTGCCGCTACCTGGCCGAGCAGCAGCACGTCACCACCATCGTGAACATGGGCATCTGCGGGGCGCTGGATCCGGCCCTGGGGCCGGGCGATCTCTGCACCGTCGATCGAGCGATGGATGCCGACGGTCTGTCAGGCGGGGCCCAACCGCCCGTCGCCCCCCTGCATCTTACCCCTTGGCCGGATCTGCCCGCCTTCACGCTCGGCACGGTTACCGACCCGGTCTTTGACGTTTCGCGACGCGAGGCCCTGGCCGACTGCTGTCAGCTCGTGGATATGGAAGGATGGGCCGTGGCCGACACCTGCCGCGAACTGGGCATTGCCTGCCGTATGGTCAAGGGCGTCAGCGACCGGGCCTGCTCCGATGGTCGCAGCGATCTGCAACGTCATCTTGCACCCGTTTCGCGACAGCTGGCCGAGCGGTTCCTGCGCGATCGCGCGCGACTGGAGACCCCGGCCGGCGGCCGCCTGAGCCAACTGCATCGTTTCACTCGGATCGAGCACACCATCTTCAGCCTGCCGCTTCTCTTCGCAGGCGCCTGGCTGGGTGCGGGCGGCATGCCTTCGGTACGACTGCTGGGCCTGGTCGCGATCGTCGGTCTCGGGGCACGTACGTTCGGCATGGCCATGAACCGCATTCTCGATCGTGATCTCGATGCGCGCAACCCACGCACGGCCGCGCGCGAACTGCCGGCCGGACGCCTTTCACTGACCGGAGCCTATACCGTGGCGGCGGCCGGCCTGGGAACCTACCTGGCCGGTTGCGCCGCCCTGGGTCGCCTCTGCCTGCTGCTCGCCCCGGTACCGCTGATCCCGCTGGCCGTTTACACACTCCTGAAGCGATTCACGCCGCTCTGCCATTTCGGAATCGGCATCTGCCTGGCCATGGCCCCGCTCGGCGCCTTTGTGGCGGGGAGCGGCCAACTCCCGCTGCGCGCCGACATCCTGCTGCTGGGCGCATTCACGTTGCTGTGGATCGCGGGGTTTGACATGATCTACGCGATGCAGGACATCGTCTCCGATCGCCGGCTCGGCGTGCGCAGCATCCCGGCTGCACTCGGCGAACGCGGGGCGCAACTCGTGGCCGGCCTCAGTCATTTGGCGGCGTGGGGCCTGCTCGTGCAGATCTGGCGCCTGACCGGCATGGGGCCGGCCGGCGGCATCGCGCTGACCGTTGCGGCGGGCGGCTTCGTGGCGGCCTACGTGCCGGCCGTGCCGTTGCCAATGCGGTTCTTCCCTCTTTCGGTGATTGCGGGCATCGCGGGGGCAGCCGTCGTACTGCTGGGGCGTATCGTATAGGGGAATTGAGCATGGACAGGAATGATAGCCAACTCGTACTGGCCGTGACAGGCGCTACCGGCACCTATGCCGCGTCGCTCCTGGCGGAGAAGTCGCCTTGGCCGGTAGCGCTCATCTGCAGCCGCATGGGCGAGGCGGTTTACGCGCACGAGTGCGGACCGATCGATGCCCTGTCCGCGCAGGCTGCCGTGACATATGCCGAAGACGACTGTTTCGCGCCCGTGGCCTCCGGCTCCGTCCCTACCGTCGGCATGGTCGTCCTCCCCTGCACAACCGGGACGCTGGGCAAGATCGCCTCCGGCATGGGCGACACGCTCATCACGCGGGCGGCACATTGCCATCTCAAAGAGAAACGTCCCCTCGTGCTGTGTGTCCGCGAAACGCCCTGGACCTCCATCGATTTTGAGAACGCACGCCGCATCACGGAGGCCGGCGGCATCGTCATGCCGCTTTCGCCGCCCTACTACATGTTTGCCCGCCAGGACCCCGACCGCGTTTCGATGCGCGACCTGCTCGCCAGCTATGTCGACCGCGTGCTGGCAGCGCTGGGCCGGCCGGCCGAGAAGACATGGGGGGACCTATGTTAGCCCCACGTGACTTGCGCGAATTCGTGTCGCGCCTCGAAGCCGACGGCGACCTGGTGCGCGTGCAGACCGAGGTGGACCCCAACCAGGAAATCACGGTCATCCAGCATCATGTCCTGGCCGGCGGCGGACCCGCCCTGCTGTTCGAGAATGTCAAGGGATCGCCCTACCGCATCCTCGCCAATGCCTACGGCACCCCCGCCCGGGTCGAAGCCGCCCTGGGCCGGCCGGCCCGTGATATCGGCGCGGCCGTGGCCGACGCCGCCGAGCACCTGCTGCCCCCCTCCCCTGCGGCCCTGTGGTCGCAACGCCGCATGATCCGCAGCGTCCTGCGGTCACGCTGCCGCACCGTGACACAAGGTCCGGTCATGGCGGCGCGCACCGAACCGCCCGATCTCGAGCAACTGCCTTGCCTGACCTGTTGGCCAAAAGATGGCGGCGCCTTCTTCACGCTGCCGCTCGTGCGCACGCATGATCCGGTGACCGGCACCGGTAACCTGGGGATCTACCGCCTGCAGCGTTACGACGCGCACTCAACCGGGATGCACTGGCAGATCGAGAAGGGCGGCGGTTTCCATTTTGCGCAAGCGCGTGCCCGCGGCGAAGCCCTGCCGGTCAGCGTCTTCCTGGGCGGCCCCCCCGTCCTCACGCTCGCCGCCATCGCCCCGCTGCCTGAAGGCATCGACGAATACCAGCTTGCCGCCTTCCTGCTGGGCCGTCCGATGCGCACCATCCGTCGCGCCAGCGGGCACCGCATTCCGGCCGACGCCGAGTTCGTCCTCGAGGGGTCCGTGGCGCCCGACGAGCGGCGCCGCGAAGGTCCCTTCGGCGATCACCTCGGCCACTACTCCCATTCCGCCGACTTCCCGGTCTTCCGCGTGGACCGCGTGCTGGCACGCTCGGATGCGATCTACCCGGCCACCGTGGTGGGCAAGCCGCCGCAGGAAGACTACTTCATCGGGGAGGCCTTGCAGGACTTGACCATTCCGCTGCTCCGCATCATCAAGCCGGCCGTGTGCAACTGTTGGGCCTTTCCGGAAACCGGCTTTCATCCCCTGGCTGCCGTGGCGG
Organism: Kiritimatiellia bacterium; assembly: GCA_016783675.1. Taxonomy (GTDB): domain Bacteria; phylum Verrucomicrobiota; class Kiritimatiellia; order UBA8416; family JABMPJ01; genus JABMPJ01. The sequence goes on along the minus strand of JADHWE010000062.1, from coordinate 5,773 downwards.
TCAAGGTGCGCTACCCGCACGAAGCGCTCAAACATGCCTTCAGTATCCTGGGCGAGTCGCAGCTCTCCCTCACCAAAGTGCTCACGGTTGTGGACGCCGATGTCGACGTGCGCGATTTCAAGGCCGTCAGCCGGGCCTTGTGGCAACACCTCGACACGGAAGAAGGCCTGCACCTGGTGGCCCCCACGGCGCAGGACACCCTCGACTTCACCGGACCGGCCATGAACACCGGCAGCCGGCTGATCCTGTTGGCCACCCGCGGCGACGGAGCGCCCCGACGAACCGCCCCACCGCCGCCCCCACCCGATCATCCGCCACACCCGGCCATCCGCGGCATGACCATGCTCGGCGACGGTGTGCTGATGGTCCAGGTCCACGCCGACGCCGACAAGGCGGCCGTGCGCGACGCCCTGCAGTCACACCCGGGAACGCGTCAGTACCTGTTCCAGGTGCTCGTATCGGAGGACGTCCCTCTCGACGATCCGCGTCTCATGCTGTGGGGCTGGTTCACGCGCTTCGATCCCCTCGTCGATCTGCACCCCGCCCGGCGTGAAACCGCGGGCAATCGCCTGATCCTGCATCCGCCCATCACGATTGATGCCACCTGGAAGTCCGGCTACCGTGATCCCGTTGAATTCGATCCGCAGATCCGTGACCGGGTCGCCTCACGCTGGAACGAGTATGCCATTCCCATACCGCTGCCGGAGTAGCCTTGCACCACGAACGTCACATGTCACAGCCCCTCTCATCCGCCGATGCACTCATCAGCGCGGTGGAGAACCAGCGCATGTTCGATGCAATCGTGCCACGTTATGACCGGCTCAACGCCCTGATGTCACTGGGACTGCACCGCCGCTGGCGCCGACAGGCGGTCAACAGGCTGGATCCGGTTGCGCATGCACTCTACCTGGACCTGGGCACCGGTACGGGTGATCTGTGCGTGGAGATTCTGCGCCAGGAACCCGCCGCACGCGTACTGGGCATCGATCCCTCGACCGCCATGCTCGAACAGGCCCGGACCAAGTTCACACAGCTGGGTGTGCAAGACCGGGCGCAGGTCGTGTCCGGTGATGCCTGTAACCTGGATATCGAGGACGCCCATGTCAGCGGGATTGTCTCCGGATTCTGTATCCGCAACCTGACCGATCGCAACCGGGCCTTCCATGAGATGTATCGCGTCACCGTGCCCGGCGGCCGGATCGTCCTGCTTGAGTTGACCCGTCCCTCCCAGCCCCTCCTGCGCGCCGGGCACCGTCTTTACAGCCGCTTGGTGGTGCCGCTGCTCGGACGTGCCCTGTCCCGCGGCGACGCTTATCGCTATCTCACCCACTCCATCGAGGCATTCGCCGAGCCGGCAGCGATCGTCACGGAATTACGGCAGGCCGGTTTTGAAGACGCCGCGTATCGCCCGCTCACCGGCGGCGTGGTGGCCCTGTTCTCTGCGCGGCGTCCGGCGGGCATGACAGACGGGATTGAAGCATGACACAGACCGAACATCACCCCGGACCACTCGTTTTCGCGGCAGCGCCCTATCTCAATGCCGCCCCCCTGACCGAGGGCATGCGACACAGGAAGGATGTCACACTGGTTGAGAAAGCCCCCTCGGCCCTGGCCGCCTGTCTCGCATCCGGCCACGCCGATGCCGCCCTGGTGCCGGTGGTCGATCTGCTGGCCGATCCCGGCCTCACCATGATCGACGGCCTGGGCGTCGGCGCCGACGGCAAGGTGGTCAGCGTGCTCCTGCAGTGCAACTGCCCGCCGGCCGAGGTCCGCCACCTGACCCCGGATCCCCGCTCGCGCACCTCGAACCTGCTGGCGCAGCTCCTGTTGCGGCGCCATTGGGGCGCGCCATCGGTCACCCTCAGCACGAATGGCGCCACCGCGGACGCCACCGTCATCATCGGCGACCGGGCCATGGGGTCACGGCCGGCCGGCCATGCCGAGTACGACATGGCCGAGGAATGGAAGCACATGACAGGCCTCCCCTTCGTCTTTGCCGTATGGGCCTACCAGCGCGACCACCCACGCGCGGCGGAGCTGGCGCGCATGGCCACGGCATCGTATGCCGCCGGCATGGACACTGTTGATACGATTGCGGACCGGTTTGCCAAGCGGATTGGCCTGACACCTGACTTCTGCAGGACCTACCTGACCCACCATATCCGCTACACCATTGGAGACCGTGAACAGCACGCCATCGACCGGTTCGTCACGTTGCTGAAGCAGCACGGACTGACCCCATCAAAGGAGCCCACCGCCCCATGACACCCGCGTCCGAACAAGATGTCTCAACGACGCCCGACCGCATCTCGTGCGACGAGGCGCTTGAGTTGCTGACCCGCGCTTCGCTGCCCGAACTGATGCAGCGCGCCGACGAACGGCGGCGAGCCATGCACGGCGACCAGACCTATTTCGTCCACAGCCTGAACATCAACCCCACCAATCGCTGCGAGAACGAATGTGAGCTGTGTGCATTCTGGCGCGACCCGGACGCCACAGACGCCTACACCGTAACGCTCGAAGCCGCCGAGCAGCGGCTGCGCAAGGCCGCCGCCAGCGGCCTGACCGACCTTCATATTGTCGGCGGCCTGGCCCCGGAGATCGATATCGACTACTACGAGCAGTGCTTCCGGACCGCCAAGTCCATTCTGCCCACCGTCTGCATCCAGGGGCTGACCGCCGTGGAGATCCACTACCTGGCCGAGCGCAGTGGGCTCCCTGTCAGCGACGTACTGGGCCGCCTCCAGTCCGCCGGGCTCGATGCTCTGCCCGGCGGGGGCGCTGAGATCTTTGCCTCGTCCATACGTGCGCAGATCTGCCCCAACAAGATCTCGGGCGACACCTGGCTCGACATCCATGCCGCCGCGCATGTGCTCGGCATGCCCACGAACGCGACCATGCTTTTCGGTCATATCGAAAGTCCGGCCGACCAGATCGATCACATGGACCGGCTGCGCCGCCTGCAGGACCGCACCGGAGGCTTCGCCGCCTTCATTCCACTGCCATTCCATCCCGGGGGCACCCGTATCGACATTACACACGGACCGAGCGGTTACGAGATTGCCCGCACCGTGGCCCTGGCCCGTCTCTTCCTCGACAACATCCCCCACATCCGGGTGCTGGCCAACTACGTCGACCGCAAGCTGCTCGAAGTATTGACCGCCGGCGGCGTAGATGATCTGGGTGGGACGAGCCAGGAAGAGCGCATCGCACGCGCCGCCGGCGCACCCGATGACCACCGCTTTGTTTCGGTCGATGACATGTTCACGTTCGTCCGCCGGCTGGGGCTTACCCCGCGCCTGGTTAACAGTGTCTACGTCAGCGTCGACACAAACACGGCGCCACCCGACGCGCCATGTGCCCCCCTCCCAACCGACACCACGGATCCCGGCCTGGTGCAGGCGTTGAAGAAGGCCGCCGATGGCGCGCGCCTGACCGCGACCGATGCGGTGCGGTTGCATGACTCCGCCCCCTTCCAGCAGCTCGGGGTCCTGGCCCAGGCGGCGTGCGCGCGGCACGTTCCGGGTGACGCCGCGACGTACGTGGTCGATCGCATCATTTCACTCACCAATGTCTGCACCGCCGGCTGCCGCTTCTGCGCGTTCCATGTCGCACCCGGTGCTGAGCGCGCTTTCGCCCTGTCGCGCGCCGAGGTCGTGGACACGGTCAAGGAGGCCATTACCGCCGGGGCGACGCAGATCCTGATCCAGGGCGGATTGAACCCCGACCTGGACCTGGCCTTCTACGAGGCCTTGCTGCGCGAGGTGAAGGCGCAGGGCGACATCTGTGTTCATTCACTCTCGCCCGCCGAGATTGCCGACCTGGCCGCACGGGAAGGGATCAGCGTGCGTGATACGCTCGTGCGGCTGCAGGCGGCCGGCCTGGATTCGCTGCCGGGCGGAGGCGCCGAGATCCTGGTCGACGACGTGCGGCAACGGGTCAGCCCCGACAAGCTCGATAGCGATGGATGGTTGAACGTGATGCGCACCGCCCAGGAACTCGGGCTGCGCACAACGGCCACGATGGTGTATGGCCTTGGCGAGACCACGGCACAGCGGGTGGAACACCTTATGAAGATCCGCGCGTTGCAGGACCAGACCGGCGGATTCACCGCATTCATCCCCTGGAGTTTTCAGCCCACGCACACAGCCATGCCTTTGGAGCCGCAGACCGGCGTGGATTATCTGCGCATGGTGGCCCTGGCGCGACTGGTGCTCGACAATATTGATCACGTGCAGGCCGGCTGGGTCACCGAGGGGCCCGACCTCGCACAGCTCGCCCTCTTCTTCGGCGCCGACGACTTCGGCGGGGTATTGATGGAGGAGCTCGTCGTCAGTGCCGCCGGGGCCGATTACAGTGTCACGCGCGACGACGTCGTGGCGCTCATCACGCGGACGGGACTCCGTCCGGTTCAGCGCACCACGCAATACGAGGTCATCGCCGACGCTTAATGCGGGAGCCTGGGCTTCAGGATGCCGTAGGCGATCACGCCCAAGAGGGCTGTCGCGATGGGGAGCAGTACAGCTCCGTAACCCGCGCCGAGCAGTGCGTAGAGCGGACCCGGGCAGGCGCCGGTCAGGGCCCAGCCGAGCCCGAACAGGATGCCGCCAGCCAGGTTGCCGATCTTATTGAACGGTTTTGGCGTCAAGTTCAACTCCTCGCCCGCGAACGACCTGAGTCCGTAACGCTTCACCAGGGCGACCGTTGCGGCGCCCACACCCACGGCACAGCCAATGATCCCGTACATGTGGAACGACTGGAAGTGGAACATCTCCTGGATACGGAACCAGGACACAACCTCCGCCTTGATCAGCACGATTCCGAACACTGTGCCGATAACGAAAAACTTTATCATCTTCATGGTTTCTTCCCTCTCCTGTGCACTAAATTCATCCAAGAACGGCTCGCTCGGAGAGCTCGCCCTACCACGCCCTCGATCAGGTAGAGCGAGCCGCGATACGCCCTAACACTACAGACTCATTAACCACGGCAGAACAAAATGCGAGACGGCCAGGCCCCCAATGAAGAAGCCGACCGTTGCGACGAGCGATCCCAGGCTCAGTAGCGAAAGACCCATGATCGCGTGGCCCGATGTGCAACCGTTCGCGTAGCGGGTCCCGAAGCCCACGAGGAAGCCACCCACGCCCAGAAGGACCAGGTTCCGCAACGAGCCGAGATGCGCAGCGGCGAAGATCTCGCCCGGCTGCAGCCCACTGAAATCGGTCAGTCCCCACTCCGCGAACATCGCCCTTGCTTTGAGGGTCAGGTCGGGCGCTTGATTGCCGTTCAGGAACATGGCCGCAATACCCCCACCCACGATCACGCCAAGCACAAGTGAGATGCTCCAACGGCTCTGCTTCCAGTCATACGTGAAGTAGTCGGCCTTCAGCGGCAGCGTCGCCGCACAGATATGGCGGAAACTCGACGAGACGCCAAAGTGTTTGTTGCCGAAGAAGAGCAACGCCGGCACCATCAATCCCAATAACGGCCCACTCACATACCAGGGCCATGCCCCTTGCAGAAACTCCATCACAACACCTCCTTGTCCACAAATCGCCCGGAGCATCCCACGTACCCACTTCAAGGTCAATGCTTAATACATGATCGTAGTAATTATCTTTTAACAAGAATATTTTGATAACGTTCAAATGTTGACGCCTGTGGTCCGTGGAGCATGGTCTGACCCGGACACGGAACTCAATATCCAATATCCAACAAGGAATATCCAATGGCCAAGGGAAGAGAGCGAGGAAAGCGAATGAATGCCCGAAAG
>JADHWE010000061.1 GCA_016783675.1 Kiritimatiellia bacterium | reverse complement strand
CAACCCCATCGAATTGAAGAAGTTCATTGATCACCATCAGGACATGGTGCTATCCCAGCTTCGGTGACATCGAATATGAGTCAAGAACCTCACGACCCTACGGGTCCTTCGGTGACATTTTGTGATGAGTCAACGGGCAGGCATCACTGTTTAGGATAGATTTTTAGCATTTATCGTGCCGAGCCTGTTCTGTTTCAATATCTGGTGGACTTCTCCTACGAATATTCCATATATAGGGGGAGCCGTCGCAGACGCTATTCTTTTTTGATAGACCAACATGGCACAGAGTGGTACGTTACGCACCATTCAAGGAAAAGATGTGTAATATGATCACGTATAACTTCTCACATCTGCAGCAGCTTGAGGCGGAATCGATCTTCATTATCCGTGAAGTGGCGGCATCGTTCGACAAGCCGGTGATGCTTTATTCGATCGGCAAGGACTCCTCCGTCATGCTGCGCCTGGCGCAGAAGGCCTTCCATCCAGCCCCCATCCCGTTCCCGTTGATGCATGTCGACACGACGTTCAAGTTCAAGGAGATGATCGCCTTCCGCGAGCGGATGGCAAAGGAAGTTGGATTTGAACTCCTTGTCTGGATCAACCAGGACGGTGTGACACGCGGCATGAATCCGTTTGATTTCGGGTCCGAAGAACACACCCGCGTCATGAAGACGGACGGCCTCAAGCAGGCGCTCGACCACTACGGTTTCGATGCGGCTTACGGAGGCGCCAGGCGCGACGAGGAGAAGTCGCGCGCCAAGGAACGCATCTACAGCTTCCGCGATCGCTTCCACCAGTGGGACCCCAAGAACCAGCGCCCCGAGCTGTGGAACCTCTACAACAACCGCGTTCACAAGGGGGAATCGATCCGTGTCTTCCCTCTCTCGAACTGGACCGAACTGGACATCTGGCTTTACATCATGCAGGAGGAGATTCCCATCGTACCACTCTACTACGCCGCCGAGCGCGAGGTCGTGGAGCGCGACGGCAACCTGATCATGGTGGACGATGATCGCCTCCCCCTCGAACCCGGCGAAACGCCACAGCGCAAGCGGGTCCGCTTCCGGACGCTCGGCTGCTATCCGCTCACCGGAGCGATCGAGTCCGATGCCGACACCGTTCCGAAGATTGTCCAGGAGATGCTGCTGACCAAGACGTCCGAGCGGCAGGGCCGCGTGATTGATGCCGACAAGTCCGCCTCCATGGAGGAGAAGAAGCGGGAGGGGTACTTCTGATGTTGGACAGCCCAAACACCCCACTGCCCACGACCGAAGCCGAGGTCATCGAATACCTGCAGCGCCACGGCGCCAAGGACATGCTCCGTTTCCTGACCGCCGGCAGCGTCGATGACGGTAAATCCACACTGATCGGACGCCTGCTCTACGACTCCAAGATGATCTATGAGGATCAGCTTGCCGCCGTGATGGAGGACTCCGCGGTGCACGGCACAACCGACACCGACTTTGACCCCGCCCTCCTGACGGATGGCCTCAAGGCCGAGCGCGAACAGGGCATTACGATCGACGTGGCCTACCGCTATTTCTCGACCGACAAGCGCAACTTCATCATCGCCGATACCCCCGGCCACGAGCAGTACACACGCAACATGGCCACCGGCGCCTCGACATGTGACCTGGCCGTCATCCTCGTGGATGCCCGGCACGGGGTCCTGGAGCAGACGCGGCGTCACAGCTTCATCGCCAGCTTACTCGGCATTCGTCACCTGGCGGTCTGCATCAACAAGATGGACCTGGTCGACTACTCTCAGGAGGTATTCGAACGGATCTGCCTGGAGTACCAGGGCTTTGCCGCAAAACTCGAAGATATCGACATGCACTTCATCCCGATATCCGCCCTCCGCGGCGACAACGTGGTCGATCCGAGCGAGAACATGCCCTGGTTCCAGGGCGGCTCGCTGCTTTATTACCTCGAGACCGTGCCGGTCTCGACCGACCGTAACCTGATCGACATGCGTTTCCCGGTGCAGTACGTGGTGCGCCCCGACCTGAACTACCGCGGCTACTGCGGCACCGTGGCCTCGGGCATTCTGCGCAAGGGCAACGAAGTGACGGTGTTGCCGTCCGGACGCCAGACCCGCGTGGTCTCGCTCACGACCTTCGAAGGCGAAGTCGAGGAAGCTTTCCCGCCCATGGCCGTAACCGTCACGCTCGAGGACGAGGTCGATATCAGCCGCGGCGACATGATCGTACACCCCAACAACCGTCCGCATGTTGCCCAGGATTTCGAAGCCATCGTGGTCTGGATGAACGACGACCCCCTCGAGGTAAACGGTTCATACCTGGTGAAGTCGACCACCAACATGGTGCCGGCGACTGTCACAAGCTTGCAGTACCGCTTCGACATCAACTCGCTGCACCGGGTCGATTCCGAGACGCTGCATGCCAACGAAATCGGACGTGTGTGCGTATCAACCCATCGCCAGATCTGCTTCGACGCCTACGGCCGCAACCGCTCAACCGGATGCTTCATCATCGTCGACCGCAACACCAACGCAACGGTCGGCGCCGGCATGATTCTCGACCGCGAAAAGACGGCCCAGCCGGTGGACTCGACGGCGGAACCGAAGAGCACGCACATCAGGCGTGAGGCCAGCGGGGTTTCCGTCAACGAACGCGAGGCCCTGCTCAATCAGAAACCGGCGACGCTCTGGCTCACGGGGCTGAGCGGGTCCGGCAAGTCGACAATCGCCCGGGATCTCGAGCGGTCGCTTTTCGACCGGGGACAGGCCTGCTTCATCCTCGATGGCGACAACATCCGGCACGGGCTTAACCGTGACCTCGGATTCAACGCCTCGGATCGCACCGAGAACATCCGCCGCGTCAGTGAAGTGGCCGCCCTGTTGAACCATGCCGGCCTGATTGTCATCACCTCCTTCATCTCGCCCTACCGCGAAGACCGCGCCAAGGCACGCGAGATCATCGGACACGACCGCTTCGTGGAAGTGCATGTCGATACGCCGCTCGAGGTGTGCGAGACACGTGATCCGAAGGGGCTCTACAAGAAAGCGCGCGCCGGCGAGATCGCCCAGTTTACCGGAATTGACGCACCTTACGAGGCCCCGGAGAACCCGGAGCTAACGTTGAAGACCGCCGACATGAAGATCGCAGAGAGCACCGCGCAGATCGTTGCCTACCTGGAAGAGCAGGGCCTGCTCTCAAGCTAGGCCGTAACGCTGAGCCGCCCACCAGATCGCGTGCATGACGCCCAGCCCGTAAAGGCTCGATACGACGTCATCGAGCACAATGCCCAGCCCGCCGGGAATATTCTGCATCTGCCGCGCCGGGGCCGGCTTCCATATGTCCAGCGCGCGATGCACCAGGAAGGCGACGCACATCAGCCACAGGTGTGAGGTCCAGGGAATGCCGATCAGGCAGAGCGGAACCGTCACGTACTCGTCAGCCACAACCCGTCCGTCGTCTTTCTTCCCGAACACCTTCTCGGCCGTGTCACAGACCGGAATGGCGGCCAGAATCATGGCCGCCACGCAAACGCTCTGCCACACCCACGAGAGTGGCGCCAGGGCGAAGCAGAGGCCCACGCCAATCAGGCTGCCGACCGTGCCCGATGCCACCGGGCTCAGCCCCAGTCCGAAACCCATGGCCAATGCAACCGCCGCCTTCTTCCAGAGAGCGCTCATACTTTGGAGAACCTGTATTTGATGATACACCACAGCGCCCGAACGCCGTCACGCCACGTGATCTTCTTGCCCTCGGCATAGCTGCGTCCGTAGTAGGCAATCGGCACTTCGTACATGCGCCACTTCTTGCCACGGGTCACCTTGGCCGTGATCTCGACTTCAAAACCGAAGCGGTTCTCCTTGATATCCAGGCCCGCCAGGACCTCGCGCTTGAACATCTTGTAGCAGACCTCCATGTCCGTCAGGTTCACGTCGGTCATCATGTTCGAGAGCAGCGTCAGAAAGCGATTACCCACCGAGTGCCAGAAATAGACTACGCGGTGAGGCCCGCCGCCGAGGAAGCGGGAGCCGTAGACCACGTCCGCGTGACCATCCTGTATCGGGCCCAGGAGGCGAGTCAGGTCCCTCGGATCATACTCCAGGTCGGCATCCTGGATGACAACCACATCGCCGGTCGCCTTGGCAAAGCCGGTTCGCAAGGCAGCGCCCTTGCCCTGGTTCACTTCGTGGTATGCGACCGTCCACTCGGGGTGCTCCTGCTCGAGCTGCTTGAGAAGGTCGATCGTGCCGTCAGCTGAACAGTCATCGACGAGAATCAGCTCCTTCTCGACGCCCAGCTCGGCATCGAGCACATGCTGCAGCAGTTCACGCAGTGTTTCCACCTCGTTATAGATGGGAATAACAATCGATAATTTCATACGCGCATCCTAACCTGAATCCGGACCCCAAGCCAAGCCTACTGCCCCGGCGGCTCCTCGGGGGCGGCTTCAGCGTCGCGGATGTTCCCGCGCTCATGCTCCATCAGCCCACCGCCCATGACCGAGGCACCACCATCGACATTGAGAACCTGCCCCGTGATCTTGGCCGACCGGGGCCCCAGGAGAAACACGACCGCATCCGCCACGGCCTGCTTATCTTGGCGCGTGTCCCACGGCAGGGGGCTGGAGGCATTCCAGAGCTTGGTCAGACCGCCGAAGCCCGGAATCTTGCTTGCCGCCTTCGTGTGGAGCGGTCCCGCCGATACCGCGTTGAAGCGCACCTCGTCCCGACCGTGACGTCGAGCCAAGGCACGGACCAGTGCCTCGAGTGCGGCTTTCTGTACGCCCATCCAGTTGTAATGCGGATAGACGTGTGCCGTATCGAACGACATTGCCACGATGGCGCCGCCATCCGGCATGGCCGGCACGGCATAGCGGGCCACGGTCGCCAGCGACACGCAACTGATGTGGTGGGAGAGCGTAATATCATCAATGGCTTCGGTATGAAGCTCCTCGCCAAGACACGTGCGAGGATTGGCGAAGGCAATCGAGTGCACCACCCCGGCCACGGGATCCAGCTCGGCAAACACGTCCCGTACCTGGTCATCCTTCGTGATATCGCAGAACCGGAAATCCAACGCCGCCTTCTCCTCGTCCGAGAGCTTCTTGCTGGAATCGAGAAAGCGACGTTTGAACACCTCGTTCTGTACCGTGAACACGACCTTGCCGCCCAAGGCGCTGATGGTGGTGCCGATGGCATACGCGAGCGAGTCGGCATCCAACAACCCCATCACCACGTAGGTTTTACCTGCTTCAATCATGATTCACCTCAGGAGCTGAGTTCCCACGTTGCATTGAGCTTGGCCAACACGCCGCGGATGCGGCGCGCCAACACCTCGGCCGCGCCCAAGATCAACTGACACCCCAGCGCAGGACTCGCATTGAGAAACTCCTCAAGCTTGCTGCGCGAGATATACCACACCTGGCTCTCCACGCGCGCCACGACCGTGGCACTCGCCACGTCGGCATCGAAAATATTGATCTCGCCGAACCACTCACCCTCTGCGATCGCACCAACCGGCACGGGACCGGTTTCCGTCTCATGAACGACGTCGAGCGCTCCCGCAACCAGAAAGCCGAGCCGATTCTGCTCATGTCCTTCCTTTATGATCACATCCTTCTGATTGAAGATGATGAACCGACCATAGCCACTCAGTTCATGCAAATCATCACCTTCGTAGCCGGCCAGCATCTCGCTGGGAGGCAGCACCACACGATTCGGATCAATCTTCATCACTCGTACTCCTCGTTTCAAGTGTTGGACCCACACTATCGCCCGTTTGTGCGGTCATATCAATTCCTAAGCGCTTGCCATTCTTGTCCGCATCTCCTACAACACCCGGACTGATATGAAAGCACGCCCCTGAGAACTACTTCTTCCTCCTGGAAGCCAAGTGCGATATGGTGGCCACAGAACTCCGCGTGGCCCGGGGCGATATCGTATTCAAGCATGTCCCAACAACATACTGAACATCCTCGTAGAGTGCGTACCGGCAAGCCCGGTGACGTGCGTCGTGTACTGTTGCGGGCGTTGGCCGTGTTGGGGGTGATTGGCATTCTGTGTGCCATCCCGGCCGTGCGTTCATGGCTCAGCCGCGAACACATCTGTGAACTGACACGGGCCATAGGAGCATTCGGCCCGGCCGTACTGATCCTGGCCGGTATCGTGGGCCCCGTCTTTTTCGTCCCACGCGCCCCCATCTGTCTCGTGGCCGGACTGCTCTACGGCGTGGCGATAGGCAGCGTGGTGGGGATTGTGTCCGGCACGGCCGGGTCGATCGTGCACTACTACCTGTCGATGGGGCTACTCGCCCACTCCGCCGAACGTCTCACGCCCAAGCGCTGGCAGCGTTCACTGACCGTCTTGAAGAGCCACCCCTTCCGCGCCCTCCTTCTGCTTAGGCTCTTCCCCCTGTCAAACGCGTCTGTCATCAATATGATCGCGGGCCTTCTGCGCCTCCCTTTCTTCCCCTTTCTATCGGCCACGGTTCTGGGAACCCTCCCCATAACAATCATCTACGCGCTCTGGGGCAAAACCGCCAGTCAGCCCAGCCGGCTACACGTCGCATTATCACTGGGCCTGCTGCTGGTGCTTACGCTTGCGGCGTGGCTTGTGCCGCGTGTGCGTGGCTTTCAGCGCTGACCATTGCCGTATTGCGGCGGCACCGACGTTGCGCATGAACTCACCATGGAAGGCCAGCACATCCGGCCCCAGGTAGTCTTCCGGGTAGAGCTCCCGCGGCAGCAGCGGGTCGTCCTTGGTCACCGTCTCAAAGGCCGCCAACTCTTCGCGCACGGTGTGCAGGATGCTCTCCGGCGGCAGCTCCCCCCGTTGCACCGCCAACATGCGGTTCCGATACGTGTCAAGGTACCAGCGATGCCCTTGACGCAGCCGCGCGAGGTCCCATGCCCCGGCCGCCAGTTCACGATTCGAGGCCCCCATCAACGTACGCGCCTGCATCAGGAACGAGTACGCGTCCACCTGCGACGCTTCGCACAGGTCATGGTATTCGGCACGCAGGTCCTCTGTCGACACCCAGACGCTGCGTTGCAGTCCACCCATGCGGTGCCGCTTCAGGAACGTGCGCAGGGCATCCCGATAGCACCGTTCCGTTTCCGGAACATCATACATCAGCACCTGCCAGACCCCGTTCCACTTCCGGCTCCAGAAACGTTCCGCCCGGTAGAAGTCCGACAACCTTTCCCGCGCCCCCTCCAGCGCAATCAGTTGGGCGGGACCACGCCGGTCTGCCCGCCGCGCGATCATGCCCTGTTTCCTGAGCCGTGCCGTGGCGCAATGATAGGCGTTTCGGCTTGAGAAGCAGCGTCCCCAGCTCATTGCATATCCGCGGGTGTTTACCATGTCCGCATAGAACAGCAACAGTTCCACCATCTCATCCGCCACCCGCCGCCGCACCAGCTTCCAGCAAACTCCCGCCCCCGGCATCTCAGTATCCATCGCCCCCCCACTCTCTCTGCACACCAAAAAACACGCTCCCAACCCACAGTATTCCTGTCATATATATTCACGATCGTGAATATATATGACATGTTTTCTGTGTAATCTATTTATCATTAGATAGTTGAGAGATTCTCACTATAGATAATGTGGGGTGTTTATCCAACTATTTTCAACTATTTTCCGGAAATCGGGAGAGTGAATCACTTCAAGGGGGTGTAGGGCGAAGTTAACAACCAAACAAAGGAGGACGTGATGAGCTCTATGAATCGTGTATTCCTGGCGGGCAACCTGACGAGGGATCCGGAATTGAAACAAACGAACAGCGGGATGGCTGTGGCCGATCTCGGCGTTGCGGTTAACGAACGCTACAAGAATCGCAACGGCGAGCAGGTGGAACGCGTCTGCTTCACGGACGTGATTGTCTGGGGGCGCCAAGCCGAAACCTGCACGCAGTACCTCACCAAGGGGGCACCCGTCCTGGTCGAGGGGCGCCTCCAACTCGACCGGTGGGAGAATGCCGACGGCCAGCCACGCTCGAAAATGCGCGTCTGCGCCAACCGGGTCCAGTTCATCGGACGCGGCCACGCTCCTGATGGACCGGCGGACACGCAGCACGAGCCCGTGGCGGCCGGCGTTGCGGAGGAGATTCCAGACAAGGACCTCCCCTTCTAACCTGCTCTAACTCACGCACCGCGAAATACGCGAAGGTCATGAAGAACGCAGGCAGACGAAAAAGGACGTGATACGCACGCTTCGCGTACGTCGTGGTGATCAAACGCAACCAGGAGATCATTCAGACATTCCACATCAACCCGGTCACACACTGACCAAGACAAAGGAACCGAAATGAGCAACACAACAGAAACGACACCGACCAAAGACACTGAACAGACAACATATCACAACCAGGGACGCATCGCGTTCTACCACGCCAACAGCAAGGGCACCGGCGCGGCACTGCGCTTCGAATTCAAGCCGCCCGCGGGACGTCGCAACGGCTGCTTCTTCATGGAGATGGCCAAACAGAAGACTCAGGCCTCCGGAAACGGCAGCAAGCGCGCGCATGCTACGTTCGACTGGGAATCAAAGGCCACCGTGAAACTGAGCTTCATGGATGCCTGCGAATTTCTGGCGGTTCTCCAGCTCAAACAGCCAAGCCTGGGGACGAACGGCAAAGGGCTGTACCACGTCAACGGCGACAAGGATACCGTCATCGGGATGCGCACCAACACCGAGCGCAAGGGCTACACCGTGGGTATCTCACGCAAAGACAAACAGGGCCAGCAGATCTTCAAGGGGCACTTCCTGATCTCCCCGACCGAAGCGATTGGACTCGAGGCCATCTTCTCGGCCGCGCTGTTCCACATGGCTTTCGGGCAGGTCACGGCCGAAGCGGCGTAAGAGGAGAGAGAAATGCAGCCACCAAGGCACGAAGGCGCCAACTCCATTGAGGAACGTTGCGGGTGGAGGCCTGCCAACCGTCATATCTGAAAACCTTCGTGCCTTGGCGTCTTCGTGGTTGCCTCCCCCACTGTGGGGTATCGAATTGGATTGCATCGTCTTGCCTGATGCTTTCAACTATGCTCCATGATGGATCGTCGCATGCAACCGTGGAATGAATGGAAGGAACGTTGCGCCGTGCTCCGTTGTTCCCCCGAAACGCGCGAGGCTTTGCACACGTTTGGAGGTCAGCGCTACCGCACGCTGGCCCAGCGCTGCCTGGGCATGATTAACGTCTCGAACGTCGACTTGGTCAGCCCCTCGGACGCGGATGCATGGCACCTCCTCGAACTTCACATGGCCCTGCCGGAGGCGATCAACGGCAAGGCCTACAAGGAGTGGCTCTTCGCCCGTATCGAGGGATCCGGCGATGCCCCGTTCGACATCGTACAGGGCGGCGCAACGCTGTTGATGCGCTCGGTGGTGCGCGAACACCTGCGCCGTGAGTATCTCTCCGCCACGCACGTCTCGGCAAACCAACCGCCTCCCTCGTTGCGCCCGACAGACGACAAGATGGAGGAATGGCTTCCAGGCACACTGGACACGGCAGAAACTGTGGAAGCCGCAGAACTGGCCGCGCTCGCGGCGGAACATGCGGCAGCGCTTTTCGGGGATCTCCCGCGCCGCCTGCGTATTGCGCTGGCGGCACGCCATCTCCATATCCCACTGTCGAGCGCCGGTCTCCTGGCCCTGGTGGGCTGTCAACGGAGCGCGCTTCACACCGCCTTCCGTGAGTTCGCCGACCGTGTCTCGGACTATGTGCACAACCACTTCCCGCGCGACGACCGCGACACCCTGCGCGACCTGGCCCTTGCCCTTTTTGAACGGCTCTCGCTCCTCTGCGCCGATTGGGCCGAAACGGACCACGGATGCCGGACCGTTCTGCCCATGCAACGTCCCACACGGCAGACCACCGGGGCAACGCCATGAAGCACTCCCCTGATAACATCCCCGCACCGCCGGATCCGAATCGCGCACGCCTCGCGCGCTGGCTCGCGGAGTGGGAGTTGTTCCAGGCACTCACACCGGAAAAGGTCGACATAGCAGAACGCCCGGCACCCCCGCTCCTGTCGCTGTCGCAACCTGACGATACGCCCGTCCACCCCGGTGACATCCGGCTGCTGCACCCCCGGTTCGAGTCAAGCATCCCCCGCTATGTCGCCGTCGCAGCGAACACGGATGGGGATGGATGGCACGTCGTGCCCTTCGGACTGCTGACCGAACCTGCGACGCCCGGCGAAGTCGTCACACGACGAAGCGCGCCGGCCCTGCGTGTGTTGTGCCTGTGGAACCAGTTCAGTCTGCCAACCACCATGCTTCAGTGCTGTTGGCGGGTTGACCGACTGAGCGAGGAGGAGAAGGCGTGGCTGCAGTCCGATCTGCCCAGCCACCGCGTCGGTCCACCGCTGCGGCATCCGCTTGATCCGCGATGGGATTACCTTGAAATGGAATCGGAGTTCCGCCAACGTGTGAGCCGTGGTACGCGGCGACAAGTGACATACGACATTACCCCGTCTGAACTGCGAAAAGCGGCGGAGGATAGCGCACCGTACGGTGATCAAGACGACGAGCCAAGCCCCGAAGACGAAGACAACAACACATGACGGACGCGATACTCCAGATCTCGGATTTGGTCGTACAACTGGGCGGGAAGCACATTCTCGACAGCTTCTCACTCGAGGTCGGCACAGGCGAGCAGGTGCTTGTTACCGCACCATCCGGAACAGGCAAGTCCACCCTCCTGCGATGTGTGCTGGGGTTTCTCTCCCCGCAGAGCGGAACGATTGCCTTACAGGGCAAGCCGATCGACGAGCTCTCCATATGGTCGCTGCGCCTGCGGATGAGCTATGTTGCCCAGGAACCGGTGCTGGGCGACGGATCCGTAAGCGAGGTGCTTGCGCGCCCATTCGATTACCGTGCCAATCGGGACCTCCGGCAAAACCTGGACCGTGTACCCGGCCTGCTCACACAGCTCCGCCTGTCGCAGGACATAGCCGATCAGCAGATGGACTCTCTCTCTGGGGGTGAGAAGCAGCGGATTGCCTTGATCGCCGCGCTACTGCTGGACCGCCCCCTGCTCCTGCTGGACGAGATCTCGGCCAGCCTGGACAAGGACAGCCGCGAAGCGGTCTTCACCACCCTCGCCGCTCTGCCGGAGCAGTCCATCCTGGCGGTTGGGCATCATGCCGATGCGCTGCCGAAAGCCGATCGAATTGAGCCACTGCCGCTCGGCGGTGTTGTGTCGGGGAGGAACGAATGAGCAGCACCATCGACATCTCCACCCTCGGCATGATCGCGGCCTATGCGCTCCTGCTGATCCCGCTGGCCATGCTGTTGTGGCAGGGCGTATCCATCGTCAGCCGCGTGGGTATTGCCGTAGTGCGCATGACCGTTCAGCTTCTGTTCGTCGGCCTCTATCTCCAGTTCGTCTTCAACCTGGATAACGCCTGGCTCAACTGCGCGTGGCTACTGATTATGATCCTGGTCGCCGATGTCTCTATTCTGCGGCACTGCCGGCTGCGTGTGCGTTGCTTTGGGCAACCCCTCTTCGTTGCGCTGGTTATGGGCACAGCCATACCAGTACTCTACTTCACCATGCTCATCCTGCATCGGCCCCATATCCTGGAGGCACGTTACCTGATACCGATCGGGGGGATGATCCTCGGCAACTGCCTGCGCGCGGACATCATCGGTATTCGGCATTTCTACGACACCATCAAGCGGGACCATCGCACGTTTGAGCTCACGCTTGCGCAGGGCGCACAGTTGCACGAAGCCATCCGCCCTTACCTGCGCGAGGCATTCCACAACGCCGTCTCTCCGACGATCGCCACGATGATGACGATCGGACTCGTCTCGCTCCCGGGGATGATGACCGGCGTGATCCTGGGCGGTCAGCCGCCGGTGACGGCCATCAAGTACCAGGTAGCCATCATGATCGCGGTCTTCACGGGAACGGCCATCGCCGTGCCCTGCGCGATACTGATGTCATTGAAGCGGGGATTCAGCCCGTCGGGGCCATTAAGGAGAGACGTCTTCGCGGACTAAGGAACGGCGATTTACCGAATTCTCGTCACACGCCGGTACTGCCCCTTGTAGTGCTTGGAGAGCGCATGCAGAAAGCGGTGCCCGTCCTTGTCGATGGCATAGCCGATGCCGTAGACCTTCGGCTCGGGGAGTCCGGCCGACTTGTAGTACTTGGCGTGCAACAGTCCGATATGCTTGATGAAGTCGTTCAACGTCCATACCCCCGGCTGGGGCGCTCCCGGCGGTCGCGGACGCGGCCGATAACCTTGATGATGCACCACTTTCCAGTGGCCGCCACCGCCACCGCCGCCCGCCCGCTGTCCTTCACGTGGAGGGCCGGTGGGTTTGGGCTTGGGTTTCCCTGCCTTTTTCGCCGGAGGAATCCAGACGCGATCCGCCACGCCCTTGCCTCCGCCCCACTTGGCGTCCCAGGCCTCCATGTTCTTCGAGTTGGCCGCTTGCCACGCCTTGACCCGTTCACGATGTGCGTCAGCCTGCGCCGGGCTCAGCGTCTTGCCCACACGCGGAATACCATCACTGATGACGAGGATCGTATCAGCCTGCATTTGAAGCGCGGCCGTCAGGGCGAGATCCAGCCGGGTGGTTCCGCCTGCGGCCTTGACCCCGGCGGGGTCCTGCCGCACGTTGCCACTGCTCAAGCCCCAGTTGCCGGCCTTGTTGAACGGACTGAGAAACCGTTTAGCGCCCGCCCGGTTCGACTCGTTCGCCAGCACCAGTTTCGGCTCCAGGCTCTCCGCGGCATCCGCAAAGACAATGACATTGAAAAGGCAAGTATCCGGCAGTGAGTCGACCACCTGTCCCAGCCGCTGTTTGACGGCCATGTACCCGGCCACACCGCCCCGCTCCGGCTCCACCATACTGACAGAGACATCAACCAGCACAGCCACCTTCTCGCCCCTGGCCCGGATGCCGAAGAAGTCGTAGGTCTGCATGCCGGTTCCGAAACCGTGTGTGCCATAGCCGGTTCCCAATCCCGCGCCCAATCCCTTTCCTGAAACCGCCTTGAACTTGGGCTGAAACGTCGTGTTGATCAGCTTGGGATCGGCCTTTATCTCAGGTAGTGAGACGCGCGAGGGTGCATTGGCGACCAGGCGCGGCAGCACGGCGGGCCGACTGGAGCTGCGCTGCCGGTTCTGAACCTTGACCTTGTGTTCCAGTTTCCGCGGCTCATAGGTACGCACGGGCGGCGGGGTCCGGAAGACGGTGGCCTCTTCCTGTTTGGAGCGCATGACCGTCCAACCGCCAAACGCGATCAATCCGATCACGTGGGCGAGCAAACTCCCCAGGAACACATACGCAAGCTGCTGACGGCGACGTACCGAGAGCTTGTAGAATCCCAGCCCCGATAACAGGATCGAGCGGCGGGGTGCTGCTCCGATCGGCGGCGCCTCTTGAATGGTCGGTTCCTCTGCCATGCTGTTGTAAGCCCTATAGTGAAGCGGTGAAGGTTATGTCCTCTATTCCTGCATCGGCGCAGGCATTCATCACGTCGATCACGCGCTGATGCTTGACGTCATCAGCCGCCCAAATCGTTATCAATGCGCGGTTCTTGCCTGCCTCGGAAGCCAGGCGGTAGCGCTGCAGCGTACTGACGAGATCCGGCAACTCCTGCTCGTCCGCCTCGCCAAAGACACGGCCGTTGAGGAACACCCGACTGTCCTCGCGGACCTCGATGATCTGCTCGTCCGGCATATCGACCGCCACCGACTGCTGCAGCACGCCCGGCAACTTGATGCCGAGGTCGCCCTCCGACTTCACGAGACTGGCCGTGACCATGAAATAGATCAATAGCAGGAAGACCATGTCAATCAATGACGCGATCTCGAGCTCAGGCTCACTGTCTGTACCAAGTGCAATTCTCATGGATTGCTCACTCGTTGGGAATGAATGCCCCGAAAATGAAGTCATCAATGCCAGCTTCACCCATGGCGCCCATGACCTTGCGGACCTCCTTATGGGCCGTGTTCTGATCGGCGCGCACGTAGACTTTCAGGTTCGGATTGGTCGCTTTGTGCTCCAACACCATGCTCTTCAGCTCGTCCAGCTTGACCGGCACGTTGCCGCCATACAGGTTGCCGTCTTTGTCGATGTTAACGACAAAGCGGTCGGGGCGCTCGCGGGGGACCACAGCCTTCGTGGCGGTGGGAATCTCCATGGGCAGGCTCTGCGTCTGGCTAAGCTGCGAGGCGCACATGAAGAAGACAAGCAACAGGAAAACCATGTCGATCATGGGGGCCATGACGAACTTGGCATCGTCGCTGTTGTCGACCGGGATCCTCATACGGCATCCTCGACGGCGACCTGCATCGGGGCGTCGTCCATGAGCTCCACTCCAGGATGATGTCCACGCGATGCGGACACCAAGTGATGCGACAGGTTGCCCAGCACTCGGCCCAGGCGGGTCAGGTTGGCGGTATACTTACCCTTGAGATGAAAGTAGAGGAACATGGCAGGAATACCGATCATGAGTCCGGTCGCCGTGGTGATGAGGGCTTCTCCGATATTGCCGGCCAGCACCTCGGGCTTACCCATGGCGCCTTTACCGATCTTGTCAAAGGCCTTGATCATGCCGCTGACAGTCCCCAGCAGTCCCACCATAGGCGCGATCTGGGCGATCAGAGAGAGGTAGCCGATTGTACGAAGCCCGCCGGCTGTCTCTTCTACCGAGGCCTCTTCCATGGCCTTCTCCATGCTGGTTGCATCGATCTCGTCGCCCTCAATGCGCCGCAGACCCGCGATCAGGATGTTCGTCAGCAAGCTCGGGCTTGCGGAACAGATGGCCATGGCTTCCTTGAGATCGAGGTGGACCATTTTCTGCTGCAGGTCGGGCACCAGCTCGGGCGTCAACATTTTGCCGGGCCGAACGAACATGAACCCATACACCCCCAGTGCGATCGTTGCCACCGAAAGCAATCCAAGCGGCCACATCAATATGCCGCCCTGTTTGAGCAAGCCCATTAGCGAGGTCTTCTGCTCCACCTGCTCCTCTGCCGTGGGCTCGGCGGCCGACGGGTCCGCTGTCTGGGCAATGGCAACTGACCACGCGCCTCCCAGGCAGATACTCAACAATGCAACTGCGATCCAACGATGCCTCTTCCTCATAGCGGTCCCCTTCATGTTCCTATTGCGAATCCTCTTGTGAAAACTTGTCCAGCAGCTTGTCCGCAAGACTGTTCATGTCCTCCTTAACACCAAAGAAGACATTCACCAGCGAGTCGGGCTCCTCGCCCTTTGTGTGACCTGCGTCACGTATCTCCTTCAAATGCGTACGCGCTGCCTTGCCCGCCGGGGTGCCCGGGAAAAGGCGACCCGCCTCGTAGTAGACATCCCGGGCACGGTGATAGGACTCAAGCTTCTCATAACAGCGTCCGCTCATGAGCAGCGCATCCGGGAAGACATCGATATCCTTGTTGGCGAAACAGACCGCACGCACAGCGCCCTCCAGGGCGGCGGAGAAGTCTTCATCGTCGTACGCCATCCTGCTGCGAACCATCCATATCTTATGTTGAGCTCAACATAATATAGGTTATGTGGAGTGCCGGATTATGTTGAGTTGATGGCCATGATGGGCATGTTTCCTCTGGTTTCAGGCGATTCGCCGCTGTTGTACTCCACATAATTCCGGGTCCTTCGTGAGATCCTTGAGCCACTGCAAGACG
>JADHWE010000060.1 GCA_016783675.1 Kiritimatiellia bacterium | reverse complement strand
GATCTCGTGCGCAAGATCGATCTCTTCGTCTCTCAGTACAACAGCAGATCCAAACCCTTCGTCTGGTCAGCGACCGCCGACTCGATACTCCGGAAGATCGATAGATTATGTCAAGCTACTGCTGGGACACGACACTAGGGCTGTTCTCATCTGGGCACCCTCTTCTCGATGCCGGCTAGCCGGCGCAGTGAATGCTCTCGACGAGTTCGTGCGCTTCCCGAGGCCGGCGTAGCTCCGTCAGGCGGATGCCTGCACCGGCGCCCACGCTGAACAACTCCCGATACGTGCGCCTGCGTCCACGGTATGTCAGTATCACCCACCACAGGATCGATCCGCGACTGAGAAACGAGTGCCGGAACGTCTCGCGGTTTCCACCGAACAGCTGCTCGCGGAGGATCACACGCCGACTCGTGCGGGACAGCGCTCGCCAGAACACGACAGGGAACGAGTAGTTGAGCCAGACCGCATCCGTTGCCCGGGACAGGAGGATATCGAGCGCCTTGCCGTGGTTGCCATCTACAACCCAGCGATCAGACTCGGCGTGCTTCCGGACAGCATCGCGGAATTCCCCGGTCGGACGCTCACTCCAGTTCGGCCCCCAGAATACGGTGTCGAGTTCGATGTGCGAGAGGTCGAGGACCTCGGCGATACGGCGGGCGAGCGTGGTCTTACCGGAGCAACTCGTCCCGATGACGATGACACGTTCCATGTCCCGTCAGTCTCCTTCCGGCACACCCTAGTCGGCACTCGGGGAGGCAACGGAGTATCGGCTCACAGAGAGAGGCCTTCCCCAGGGAAGGCCCTCGCACGATTATTGTCGTCATTCACTCCTGTGCGGGCGTCACACGAACTCGCAGGACGAGACCGTAGACCACTGATGACACGAGTACAGGCAAGATGAAGTCGACATCGAGGTTGCCCGGTCCCCACAGGGCCAGCACTGCCAGGAAGAAGAGCGCTGGCGAAGCGGCGAGCATAGCCAGTCTGACCTTGCCCAGAGGCAATCGCTTCCCCAGGACCGATCCGAGGAGCTGCAGGATCGGAACGACCAGCGCTGTCGGCAACAACCAGGGCGCCGTCATGATGAACCAGAGCACGGGATTCCATCCGATGTGCCACGCGGATTCGGGAGGTAGTCCGTCCCCCAGCACACCGGCCATGACCATGCTTACGATCGCCGCGACCGGAAGAAAAACTATTAGAAACAGCCCCAGATTCTTGAGCAGTGTCATGCGCGTCCTTGCATGATCAGAAGTATGCAGACAGACCGAAGCGAACACCGAGTGAATCCAGGAGGAATCCGTCAGTCACGGTGCTCTCCCTATCGTAGTCGTACTCCTCGTTCTCTTCGTTCGTCTCAAGCCACTCCCTATCGTTCACACGGTGTGAGTACGAACACAACACGCGGTACTCAGCATGCAGGGCCAGCCAGTCAGTCGCCGCCCACTGGACACCGAGACACCCCACCAATCCGGCTCTGTAGGTCTTGCTGTTGGTGCGATAGAGCCTCCAGTCTCCCGAGCCTGTGGAGAAGTCGAAACCGTCGTCCCGAGAGGCGCTATAGGAGACGCGTGGCCCCCCTCCAAAGAAGACCGACACTCGATCACCCCGGTACTTGAGCCACTCGCTGGAAATGGAGATCTCATGGCCCCAATCCGAGTAGTCAAGGGACTCGTCGATGTTGTGGTTGTTGCCGTCTCCCGCATGCTCCTCCGACTGCTCCACGTTGTCGTAGCGCAGATCGATCCCGAGGCTGACTCTCCAGGCAACATCCCGCGCAACGAAGCGCTGGTACGCCAGCATCCCACCGTCGAAGGAATTCAGCGTGAAGTAGCTCCCCATGCGGAACTGGATCGCCTGACCATCCGGACGACCACCTGCCGCAGCGCTTGTCAGTGGCAGGACAAGACACGCGCACAGGACTCTGATCATCAAGATGACGTGCCGTCGCACTCTGTTCACAGCACCTCCTTCTCTGCCAACGTATCGGGCCGAGTATCAGTCGCATGCGCCAGTCAGGCGCCGCCGTCAGGTCCATTCAGGAGCTTCCCCATACTGGTCAGATCCTGGACGAAATACCCGATCTTCTCGTAGAACGCTACTACTCCCTCATTGGAGGCGCGAACCTGAAGATTGAGTTTCGGGCACCCCAACTCAAGAAGCCGCTCCTCCACACCCCTCATTAGAGCAGTGCCGGTTCCACGCCCGCGATGCGCAGTGCCGACGGCCACATAGTACACCCAGCCACGATGCCCATCATACCCTGCCATCGCAGTACCCACGATCTCCAATCCAAGAACAGCCACGAGGAACAGCTCGCGCTGCACTGCGAGCTTCCGCTCTATGTCTGTCTCCGGGTGGTTCCGAAGAGGCGCATCCGGAAACACGTCCCGCCACAGCGCGGCAACGGCAGCTTCATCTGACTCCAGGAAGGGCCTGATCTCTGGCTTCACTCGCGTCAATCCCCATTCTGCTCCCTGCTGTTCTGCAGCAGCTCCTTGATCTTACGTTCCTCCCACTCCGGTCCCCAGAACCGCCCGGGGCCGAAGACCGTCGCTGCATGGATCGTGATTCCGAGGCCCCAGCCAATGAGTGGCCAGAAGAACCAGAGGTACCCAGGGGAGGTCAGGAGGTTCACGACGGCAAGGAAGGCATTGACCAGCACATATGTCACGAGATGCTGGTAGAACTCTTTGATCTCTTCCACTCGCTTCTTCGCGCGGTCGTATCTGGCCTGCTCATCCATACGGCGCCTCCAATCCCACATGTT
The DNA here is from genome assembly GCA_016783675.1 of Kiritimatiellia bacterium. Lineage (GTDB taxonomy): Bacteria > Verrucomicrobiota > Kiritimatiellia > UBA8416 > JABMPJ01 > JABMPJ01. Next base: position 12,894 of record JADHWE010000060.1, on the reverse strand, counting down.
TCATGCAAACCCACTGCCTCTGCCCCTGCTGATACGCTCCACGCCGCGACCACCAGTTGGTTGTCCTCGCCGGACGCGGGAAGACCCAACCGCTCCTTGAAGGCGAGGCATGTATGATGGACCGTGCATCAGCCGCGAGCATTTGGGCCGACACACGTTATGTGAATGCGGAATGCGTGACACCGGTCTGTGCCGACTGCATTCGCTGGTTGGTCAGCGCGTGCTCACCTGTACATCGCCTTGATGCCGCCCCAGCTGCGAGACTCGACGATGGTCGAAGCGCACCCAACACCCCACCTGCCCATCGCCCCGCACGGGCTGTTGGCAGCAGCGCAGGGTGAGCCGTCCTGGATCATGTAGTCCTCGGCGATGTCTCCCACGCCCCCACCGCAGAACAGAGGATCGGCACAGATGTTCCCGGCGTAACCGAGCTGGGAGGCAATGCAGCCGACCCAATCCCCTCCGGAGTTGCCGAACACATCGGAGCACGTGAACTCGACAAACGCGGAGACACACGTCACGGCCTCACCGACACCGAAGGCTACGATGCAGTTCTCCGCAGACGCCGAGGATTCCCGGCAGTAGATCGCGCTACCTTGGTCAGCGGTGTTACCTGCAAGAGTCGTCGCCGAGAGTGACGTGGACATGCAGTCTCTCACGTGAAACGCCCCACCGAGGACGCCGCTGTTCTCGATGAACGCGCAGCTGTCGACAATCGCGTCCGACAGGTGGAGGTGAACGGCACCGCCACCATCGTAGTAGTCTGCTCCAGTGGCGACATTCCACGCGAAGATGCAGTCGGTCATCTCAGGATACGCCTCCTCAGCGTAGAGACCGCCACCGGACGTCGCGCTCCCCCACTCGAGAAGCACGCCACGGAGATTCGGTGCAGACGCCTCCCTGCAGTAGACGCCTCCACCGTCCGTCGCTGTGTTCTCCCGAAAAACGCCGCCCTGGATGCTGGGAGTCGATCCGCCCCGGCAGTTGATGCCACCGCCTCTCGGGGCATGGTTGCCGACGAAGTCGCAGTCGATAAGCATCGGGGCGCTACCGAGAAGGCCCATTCCTCCCCCACCGAAACCATAGATGCCACCGAAGGCTTCGTTCGCTAGAAAGTCGCAGGACACAAACAGCGCCGAGGAGTTCCAGCAGAAGACTCCGCCCCCATTGCGCGCTGCTGTGTTGATGATGAAGCGACACTCCGAGATGGTCGGCGTCGAGTTGTCGAAGCAGAACAGGCCGCCGCCATGATAGGCGTAAGCATCGTTCTCCTTGAAGTCGCAATCCTCCACAGTGGGGCTCGCTCCGAACACGCAGTACAACCCGCCTCCGCTGCTCGCGCTGTTCTCAGCGAACTCGCACTCGGAGATCACAGGCGACGAGGCATTGCACTGAATTCCCCCACCTCCGTGTCCATAGCCTGACGTGAGAACAGCATTCCCAACGAAGCTGCATGCTGTGATCACGGGATCAGCTTTGAAGCAATAGAGACCGGCGCCCGCTTCGGTTGCGGTGTTCAGCTCAAACACACATCCGGAGATGGTCGGGGACGACATCTGGCAATAGATGCCTCCTCCGCGCAACGCGGAGCCGTTGCGAATGGTGAAACCGTGGACAATGGCTGCGGTGCCCTCGCCAGAGTGAAAATCGAAGCCTCGCCCGAGCAGTTCACAGTCGATGATCGTGACCTCCGGACCACCAGGGGCAATGAGGGTCAGGTTCTTGCCTCCGAAGTCCAGGTCTCGATTGGCTGCACCTGTGTAGATACCTGGATGAACGATCACGGTGTCGCTGTGACCCGCAGCGGCGATGGCATCCGAGATGAAGTCGAAATCCCCTGGCACGTGAAGGGTCACAGCCCCGACAGGCGAGGCCGCGAGTGTCACGACCAATACCGCTGCAGCCAACAGAACCAATCGCATTCTGCTCATGCTGCATCCCTCCTCTGAAATCCGCAGGCGCATGCACGACGATTATGTGACAGGTGTCGCTCGGCGTCGGCTCTCGAGTCTACATATGCAGAGGCTGCGGGTAGACGCCTCCGACCAGGAAGGCAGCTCCGCAGCCCACGTGTACTCACCGCCACAGCGTCGCCTCCCAAGCGACACAGTATGCAGAATTAGCTTACATCAACCAGCATGGTGATGTCAAGCTTCCGCCGTTCTAGCGAACGGCATTCACGGAGGAGAAGCCGGGGCTGCGCATGAACCCCCTAGCTGTCCTCCTGAAGACGGAGCGCCTCCTTGAGTTCCGGGTGCATCCCCCACTCTCCACCGAGCAAGACATGACGATCCCATGGGAATACGACAAGCGCGTCGGAGACCAGACCGCAGACATCGGGCATTGGACTGGCCCAGCTGTGACTGACCAAGGCCACAGTCACAGCCTTCTCAGCTCCCAGGGAACTGACTTCCTGGGCAACGAGAGCCAGTGTCTCTCCGCTGTCAGCCAACTCATCTATCACGGCCACTCGTCTGCCACGAACATCCGGTGAGACTCCCACCCTCCAAACCGGATGATCATACGTGACTTCATCATCAACCCGTCGCGTGACTCGGACTGGATACATCTCGCAACGAAGACTGCACGCGACAGCGGTCGCCGGGAGGAGACCTGCCCGCGCGATGCCAACCACGGTGTCGATCCTCAGGTCAGCAATCTGCTCAGCGAGCCCCCGAGACAGTGAAGCGAATGTCTCCCAACTAAGCTCCTCCACACCGTGACGGTTCGCGTAGTCGTAGCTCTTCATGATCCGACCTTCGTTGCTCGATGACAGTGACCCAACCGCGGTAGCTGCTCTCTATGGCGAAAGCTCTTGCAGCAGCCACCACCCGCCCTTTCGATTCAGGGTGTCCTTCGGCGCTCGATCGTAGTAGATCTCGAACACCTGATCCGTGTCAGTTCGAATACGGAAGTAGTGCCGCCCTACTCCCCATGAGCCCTTCTTCTCCGCCGCCGCGAGATGCGAGGGCCTCATGTTGTGCGCCATCTTCCCTCGACGTGCGTGGTCCTGCCACTCGCTCAGCTGTTCAACTATGCGGTAGGACCGATCGCGCCAGGTGAACTCCACAGGGCAAGCGGGACGCTTCTCGAATCCCTGCCGGTCTCCGAAGGTGACTACTACTTGCTCACTGATGAATCGGAGTGATTTGGCTTCCGCCGATGACAACTGCTGCCTCCATCCTCCATCGTGTGCCGCTCATCCAGTGAACGGCGTATCAGCCGCGAGTGTCAAGGCTCCCCCGTCGGCTGCAGACCTCTGCGACGGACGACTGGGCGTCGACCCACAAGCCAAGCACTGGCGTCTCCGGGAAGCTCTCAGCGATGTAGTCAACCGACAAGGCCAGCTCGCGCCGCTGCTGCTCATCATCGACCGGATTGCCCGCGCAGTCCGCATGGGCCACAACCGCCACACCTCTCGACCGGTGCGCCTCTATGGACGTGCCCACCCGCCGCAGTATCGATCTCCTGGCTTCGGAGTCCGCTGAATCGGAGAGGCTGCGCACTGGACCCGCTTCAGAGACAACGTCTACATAGAGAGTGCCCCAACGCTCCTGCAGATATCGGATGACGGGCAGCTGGACTCTCCCGTCGATGCAGTTGATGGCAGTGCAGAATGACACGCCTTAGATCTCCTCTCCCGCGGGAAGCCCGACAACCGCGCATCAGCTGCTGTGTCAGTCAGGCCGTAGCCAGTGACTTTTCCATAAGCGCAATCACTACGCCAGCTAATGCACCGGCGGCTTCCTTCTGACCTACAGCGCGCAGCCCCATTCTCTCGTAGAACGGTATCGCAGAGCTGAATGCGCCCAGCGCCACTCGAGTGTGACCGCCTGCGGCGATAAGCGACTCCGCCGCTTCGTACAGCTCACGTCCTATCCCAAGACCTGATAGAGAAGGGCGCACGTACAGCTTCGTTACTGTGTCGCCTGATACTGAGACCATTCTCTGAGTCCGTCATGGGTCTGGTCATGAGATCCGCTCCCGGCTCTGGATTCCGACCGCGTTCAGAACCAGAATCGCACTCCCACGCCACCACTCCAATCGAACTCTGTCTCAGGAACAAGGTTCAGAATCGGCGCCACCTCTACAAACACATCGAATCGTCTGTCACGGAAGACGTAGTCGAGACCTATCGGAATCCGGATCCCCAGTTTCGAATTGTTACCATCTCGGAGGAGTATGCGGCAGCCAACTCCGACGTAGTACGGCACGGTCCCGTCAACTTCCTCCAGATCCAGGTCGTACCAGTGGTGAAGGTAGTCACAGTGTCCGTAGAACCAGCCTTCTTCTCCAAGCGACCAACCGGCAGCAACATCGACTGCGTCGCGGTCCCCCATCCACATCTTCAGACTAAGGCCAGTTGGCTCACCTGCGATGATCCCAAGACCGACGTCTCCGTCAGCCGCACTCTGCCCCACGATGGCAATGAGAATCAGGCAGGAGAACAGCAAGTATCGAATCGACATCGTCACCTCTCTGATTGGAGCAGCACCTTCACCACTTCCCAGGTTGACTCATCCACTGGGATGCTTCGTCTCGTGCTGCCGCGCTAGGGTAACAACGCGCGCGTCCGCCCCGCAAAGGCATACGCCGCGCCGACAATCAGGAACGGCAACAGCACCACCGCTACACCAGGCGCATCTTGCGCCAGCATGGGACGACTGCTCGTACCGAGAAACGGGGCCCCGGCGGCGAGCAGATACCCGGCGATCAGTAGAGCAGCTCCAGCCTTCTCACTCAGCCACCCGACCACCAGACCGAGTGTCATCGCAAGAAATCCCATGCTGAAGATTCGCTCTCCGTACACGAGGTGCTCTTCCACCAGCACCGCCAACTCGTACGCCGCGTGCCGAATCCACCGCAGCAGAAGAACCGTTCCCCCGATGCGCGCAAGCCACCGGACAGATGTGGCCGTCCACCTGGCAGAGCGAGCAGAAGCGGTCATTGCATCTCTCCAGGCTCCATCCCTAATCGACACGCTCCAGCAGGAACGTAATGCCCTTGGGGTCCGGACAGTGAAGCTGCACGGTACCCTCATCCTTTTCCCAGGGGAAGTTGCCCCCCCCCCCCGGAGCAGAGTCGTTACGTAAGGTGCGATCACGGTCCAGGCGTCCACACACATCCCTTCGGGCGTAGTTGCCTTCACTGTGTACTGCTGCCCAACCATGTGGACGTTGCCCTGGCATGGTCCACCTGTGACGGTAACTCATACAGGCAATTCCAGAGACCTCCCTCCCGCCAGCCGAATACTGCATGCAGATCGGTGCGGGCCGGCTGGCGCCCGCGCATCAATCGCGAGCGTTGAGGCTCTCGCGGTATGTGTGGGTGCGACCCTACTCGTCCGCCCAATCCTTGAGCTCTCTCTTGATCTTCTCCTCGACCTTCCTGCCGATCTCCTCCCAGTTGCCCTCGCCCTGCTCGGATTCCTCGAGCCACTTCCGGATGCCCTTTCGGACCTTCTCCTCAACCTTGACGCCGATCTCCTCCCACTCCTTCTCCTTGCAGACGACGACCTTCGCCTTTTTGCGGCAGCCATGTCCGGCGCCACTGCCGAGGCTTATGATGGCCCCAAGCAGGAAGCCGAGGTCGTAGAGCGCACCGACGTTGTTCGGTTCGTACATCCTGACGGTATCGGAGAAGAGCCCGATTACGAAGGTAATGACACAGATCAGCCCGTGCCACAGGCCGTTCCAGAAACCGGCGGACGCAGACTCAAACGTCTCCGTGCCGGCCGCGCACCCCGCGCAGACCAGAAGCAGAAGCGCCGCTGGAAGCGCCAACACTCTCAGGCGTCGGATCTTCATTTCACTCCTCCTCGTTTGTGGGCCTTAACGTCGCTCACCTGTACATTGACTTGATCGTTCCCCAAGTCTCAGCCTCGACCGGAACATACGGGCAATCACCCTCGGGGCACACGGCGCCGCCGATGCTTGCGCCAACCGACATCGCGGGACCCTCATTGGCTCTTCCTACACCAATACGATAGTCCACAGCCTCACTCCATGTATTGCACAACTAGCACTTCTGGATCACAAGATTCGTTATGAACGGCGCGAAGGCGGTGATGGGCACCCGCAACAGCTTCACGGCGGGGTAGTACAGCGCGAACTCGAAGATGGCTTGCTTCCAGCGCCGATCGCGCGAGTAGTGAATACGCCTGTCACTACCGTCTGTGGTGTTGAGACATATGAATTGTTCCCCACGAAGATTCGCCGCGATCTCCCAATATGTGGCTCCCCACGCGCCCACCTCCTCAAGCCCCAATGGTCCCGCGCTGATCGTCGAAACCTGTGAGTGTCGGCCTTTGCTCACTGCTCGCTTGTAGGCTCGCCGGGATCCAGGAGTCATCCATGGGATCCACCAGAGCTGTGTGGAATGGAAGTCGATCGGCCAGAACCGATTGGGAGTATCGCTTATGAACAGATGGCCGCCCGGCCGGAGCATATTGAGGAGTGCGCGCAAGGTCCTCTGTCTGAGCCCGGTCTTGGACAGCGGGATGTGTTCGAGAACACCGTTCAGCAAGATGAGATCGAAGGTCCCAAGACGAGCGATGGTCTCCATCACATCGGGTGTGCAGTGAAACTCCACGCGATCGCCCAGCTGGTGCTCCTCGATCCGCTGCCTGCAGATGTTGATGCTCTCGTGATCGGTGTCGAACGCGCACACATGCTCGGATCGCATCGCCAGAGCCGCAGTCGTTGCTCCTGTCCCGCAGCCGAAATCGAGGATGCGCTTGTCCCTGAGAGCGCCGCAACGATACTCGATCTCCGGACAGAGTTGCGTTTCGAACCAGACAAGCCGGCTCTCAGGTCCGCCGAGGTGATCCCGCATGTAATTGTCGTAGTTCGGCCAGGACTCTTTGCCCCTGTGCAGGTCGACGATGCGCAGCAGGAAGTCGCGGGAATACTCGAACGTATGCTCGAGCTGTGTGACCATCAACGTGTTCTCCTCCGGCATGCGCGAGTCCGCGTTCACACCATGGTTACAGTGATCTTGCCCTTATGGTCGCCTGTCCCGAAGAATCGCAACGCATCAGGCACATCGGCGAGCTTGTACGGCCCCTCAATCACCGGTACGAGTTCGCCGGCTTCGAATAGCTCATTCATGTAAGCGAGGTCCTTGTTGGGTTTCAGGCTGACGATACGCACGTGCTTGCTGGAGATCCGCGACACGAACGGACCCACGACCAGGGCCTGGAGCAGGCGCGGCATGCTGCCGCCGACGGTGACATACGTGCCGTTGGGATTCAGCACACGTGTGTAGGCAAGCGGCGACCGATTGGTCTTCGTATCCAGGATCAGATCATAACACTTGTCGCCCTTGGTGAAGTCCTCCTTGAGGTAATCAACGACGTGATCCGCGCCCATGGCACGCAGCATCTCCAGCTTGCCAGGCTTGTCGACCACGGTTATCTCAGCTTCGTAGAGTTTGGCCATCTGCAGGGCAAACGTGCCAACGCCCCCGCCTGCCCCGTTCAGGAGCAGCGTTTGGCCGGACTGAATCCGACCCGCGTCGATGAGGCCCTGCACTGCCAGCATGCCTGCCTGAGGGATGGCGGCGGCTTGCTCGAAGGTCATTCCAGCCGGCTTGTGTACGAGGCATGCTTCCGGCGCACAGACGTATTCTGCAAACGCGCCGAAACCGCTCAGGCACAGATCGCCGTAGACCTCGTCACCCTGCTCGAACGCACTGACATCTCCACCCACGGCTTCAACACACCCGGCGATATCGCCGCCAATGATTCGCACCTTAGGTGTGAAGAGACCGCTGACCATGCGGTTCACGAACGGCGTGCCGTGCAGCAGTCCCCAGTCCCAATCATTAACAGATGCGGCATGCACGCGAACCAGGACTTCATCGGCCTTGGGCGTGGGTTTCGCCACGTCTTTCAGCTCCAAGACGTCGGGAGTCCCGTAGCGGTTCATGACAACTGCCTTCATGACGACATCCCTATGCTAGTAGATCTCCCCTCGTTCCTCCTCACCATCCAGCGACGGAGCTGCGCAGGATCGTTCAGTCTCAGGCTGCCTAGTTGAACGCGAACAGCTGTCCGATCTCAACAGGCGTCAGCGCGCGATTGAACACCGCGACCTGATCGATACTCCCCTTGTAGTCATCCGAGAGATACGCCCCTCCGATGCGCAGATCCTCGTCGGTCACCGCGAGAGTCACGGCTCTGGTGCTGCTGTCGGCGACCGACCCGTTGAGATAGAACCTGCCCTTGCCCGTCGAGTCCTCGAACGTGTATGCGATGTGCGACCAGGTCCCGGTTCCCATTGGGACGATATCCGGTGACCAGTCTCCGCCGGAGCCGATGTACGAAGTCAGGCCAACAGTGTCCGGGTCCGCGATTCCCCCGTACATGCCGAAGGAATAGGCCTCGGAGTACTTCTTGTCGATGACCGCAGCGTATGCGCGATCGGAGGCCTCAGGCCTAACCCAGGCAGCAAGCGTTATCCCACCGGTGATATCGAGGTCGGGGTGGTCGGGCACAACGACCTCGTCCGACGTATTCACGTACAGAGCTGCGCTGGCAGAACCGTGGCGGTCTGCCACGTACGCGAGTTCGCGGTTGGCGGTCCCATCGTGCGAATCCGAGACTTCATTCTCGAGATCTCCATCGAATTCGTAGTACACCACGAGCCCGCTGATCTCAGGATATGTGGATTCCTCGATCCCGTCGGGGCCAGTGGAGCTGCTACAACTGACGAGGGTGAGCAACAACAGCGTCACGCCGGCACAAGCCAGACATCTCATAGCGTTTCTCCTTCTGCCGCTGCGTTCTCGCTACCGGCGCCCTTGCGCTCTGCTACTTCAAGCAGATCCTGTCGCAGGACGTCGCTCGTGCACGGCGGCTCGTAAGGTCTGTGTGGCTCCCCCTCTACGTAGAGTCCGTCGGAGATGCCCCACGAAAGCAGAACGTCCGGATCCGAGGTGTCAACCTCACTGTAGTCAACGATACCATCGAGCCCTTCTACTGCCTCCCGCGCAGTCACACACTGTGAGCACGCCCCCAGGCACCAGCCATTCACGAAGACCATGAGCGAGACCTTTTCGGAGTCGCTGGCCGGACGGCGCGCCTGACGCAGGAACCGCGGGGCTGAGGCCGCTTCCACGAATGGCTTCCACACAAGCACGGCCATGCCAGCCTTGTCGACGCGGGAGTAGCCCATGTGCTCATAGAAGGATACCGGGTTCCAGTACGGAAAGTCCATGCCCCAAGCAACGACGCCGGCGGCACCCGACTCGCTGGCGTCTTTCTCGATCGATTCGAGGATGTACCGCCCATACCCGTTGCCTTGACGATTGCCTATATGATGATCGTAGCCATGAACCCAGATGCAGAGGATCGCAAGGAGACCCTCGCCGACGATGTGTGTATCCTCGATGGGCATGTACTGGCACAGCCCGACCACTTCGCCCGTATCGAGCACGAGGACCTTTGCGCGTAGCCCCTTATCGCGGTGCGCATCGAACCACTGGCGTCGCAGTCGGATTACCCGCGGGTCATCCGGGACCTCATCATGCAGACAGTGCAGAAACGTGCGCTCGGTGTCACGGTCAACGTCGATCAGCTTCATTTGCGTTCTCCTCCGACAGGCTGGACCATCCGAGCGTGAGTAGCGGCCTGACATCCGCACATCAGTTGCGAGTGTTGAGGCTGACGCGGTGGGTGCCAACGGCGGCGCCACGGCGGGTGCCACGCATGCGATGGCAACCAGCGTAGCAGCCAGGCTCGTTGGCTGCATACGCTAGTTGGGCGGCGCGCGCTGCTCATGGACACCAGAAGTGTCCGGCACGTCACCCTGCAAATCTATCTCATACAGCGGACCATCGGCGCCGGTCAGCAGCCCCGCCAGGAAACCGATGATCCCGGTCAGAGGCGGAAGAACGATGAACCCAATGTCCGAATACGGTTCGCTCGAGGAGTACGAGACCCCCGCGAACAGCAGACCGGCAGCAGCCCCCACGAGGAAGCCTCTCCCACCGCCAAGAAGGTGTGAGCGAGTGCGCACAGAGCCCAGCATCGCCGTCGGTACCGACCTTCTTTCGGCACCCTCAACGTCGAACCATGAACACGTGTCAGCACCGAACTCGATGTCACGCACACGGAGCGAGACTCCGTTCCTCAGTGTGACGGTCGCGTGCCCACCGCCGATCTCCTCGCCCAGTTCCTCCAGCTCAGCCGGGTCACTCACGGATACCGATCGAGGAGCGCACCCGGTGGCAAGGGCGGCAATCAGTCCAAGCACAACCACGAGACAACGCACGCTCACCCTCATTCCACTGATCCCTCCATTGCATAGCGGTAGAACAGCCTCCTGCATACGCTAGCCAGGCTGGCCCCTTACCGACCACGTACGCCACACGCAGGCGGCTGAGCCTGAGAATCGTCGCTTTGTCCCAGAACAGACCCACCACCGAACCTCCCCAGGTGCCGACAACAGCGCGACCGACTACTGCTCCAGCTGTGCCGCCCCCTGCTTGCCATTGAGCCCTGCTACGGCAGTGGCCAGGCCAACTGTGACTCCCGTCTTGATAATCAGAGTGCCGGCCGCAAGCACCAGACAGAATCCAAGGATCGTGCTCATCGGCCAGGGCACAAACCCCAGAATACCCAGAGCCGCACCATCAACAGTACTCATCACGTCGGCACCGTCGAGCCACTTGGCAAGAAGGAGAAGTAAGCCAAAGGACACTGTTGGCAGACTGGTATACACGCCGAACAGCACCAGCGTCCGAACGATCCCGGATGCTGGTCTCCCGGCACGAAGCCAGAGACCGAAGACGATCCCCCACAGCACGGCCAAGCCTACGCTGAATACCTGTGTAGCCATGCCCGCTGCGAAAGCGACGCACTCAAGGAAGTAGACGCCCATGACGATGGCCGCATAGCGAGCTGGCGTGCGAGCGACCCCGGCGATCTCCCCAAGTCGTCGCGAAATCACGAGCGCCAGGCCCATTCCCGCCGCCAAGTTGATTGCAGCAAGAGCGACGATAAAGAGAATCTCGCTGGTTGGCATCGGATCGGATTCCTCCAGGCTCGTCGGCCGCACACGCCTGTCAGGCGGCGCAGGACTCAATCGTCGATGCCCAGCAAAGCCAGTAATGAACCGTCCCAGCTTCACGGGTAGTTCATTGCGTGAGTCCCGGCAACTCGGCAGGGGCTTGCTGACCTAGAACTCGAAGCTCAGCGCAACAGAGCCGTGAGCTTGGTTTGATCCCTGCTCTTCGAATTCCAGCGATCGGTAGACACGCATCACGGCCAACCGGACGCCGTGTCCTGCCAGAAGGCCATGAACGCTCATCCCGGCAGCCACTTGGGCAACGCATAATCGGCGAGTCACACTATGGCTTGATAGAAAGAGGTTCCCGTCGAGTGAAAAATCGTGCGCGACAAGCTTGGTTTCGAGCATTCCGAAGATGTGAATGCCTGGCCGCGGTCTGGTGGCCGCCGTGTTGGCGTCGCTCGCGTTGCCGCGGATGGAGACGGCCGATGGCGGCCGATTCTCGGCACCTGGCCTGATCGGGTAGCTCCCGAAGTCGTTAGGCAGATTCCAGCCTATGCGCGCTTCAATGCCAAGTGTGGCGGAGGTTTCGATGTTGCCCAAGCGGAGCCCCGCTGAATACACCGCATCGCCCGCCAAGCCTGGAATGACTGCACCAGCCCCGCGATAGGCCTTGCGCTTGTGGTCAACGGCCAATTGAATGGCAGGCTCATTCCTCAACTGGTGTTGCCAGCCTAGAAACATGTACGAACCGGTCACCTCGTGAACTGCGTTCTGTACATGTTCCGCCAGAGACCACGGGCCGATGATGCCCAGTGTGATCTCGCGTGTATCGAGCGTTTCCAGGTTCGTTTTGGCGTCATGTGTTCGTCGGTTCCACGACAGACCCACGTACAGCAATCCTGCGTACGGTCGATCATCGAGAATCAGATCGGTCCTGGCATGGTCTCTCGGGGTGAACACGGACTGGCCAAGCTTCACCACCACGTTTTGCGTATGCGTGGAGTTCTGCGCGTCCGACCAGAAACCCGGGTTCATGAACTTGATGAGCTTCGCATGCAGTCGGACCGGCATCGGCAGTAGCTCAGGCTGACACCCTCCGGCCATGTCGTGCGAAGTCAATGTGAATGCCACGCCGCTCGTATAGTTCTCGTCGACGCCCGCAAACACGTCGTTCTCGAGCCTTACGGTACCTCCCCGGAATCTGATGATCTCATTCGCCCTGCAATCCCCGATGCCGCCGGCGTCTTCATTGACTGCCTGTGCCATGGCCGGCAGGAGGCACAGCCCATTCAGCAGAAGCGCCAGTGCGGAGTGCCCCCAGCGGTGCCTGACCGGTAATTTCGTCAAGATACGAGTTGGGCTGTGGTCGCACATAGTCACTCCGACGTGTCGTCATGGGCAGGCGGCCACCCGCGGCAGATCGCTTGAGTGACTGCAACGGTTCCTTCCGCTGTCGCCGGAACTGGATCCGCCAGGCTGAGCGGGACCGATCTCGCCCTCGACGCGCTCGAGCAAGCGATCACGATCGGTCGGGCAACGAGTTTGACGGGTTGCTTGAGCCGCTCGGAAACACTCCGCGCGTCTAGCACGACCAAGCGTACTACCGATTCAGCACCCCTCCCGTGCTAGCAGGATTCACCCAGCACGCTATCCGGTGAAGCCACGCTAGCAGTTCGCCGTGACAGGCAAGCCCGACAGCTGCAAACGCCAGTTGGGCCTCCCCCGCGAGACTTCGGTGCCGCTAGACCATATGGAACAGCCGGGCCTCACCTGTTACCGTGGGTTAGCCCCCCCGGCAGGAGAAGCCAGAGCCATGAAAGGAGGCCCGGCCATGCGTGAGTATAGCACAGATACGATCTGGGTAGGACTCGACGTCCAC
>JADHWE010000059.1 GCA_016783675.1 Kiritimatiellia bacterium | reverse complement strand
CAATTCGCTTCTCCTCGCGCACTTGGGAGTTGGGAGTTCCTTGTTGGATATTGGATATTGGAAAGAAGTTCGAGATCCGCCAAGGACGCAGACTCATGGACACAAGATCGCTAGGCGTCAACATTTGAACGTTATCCAGGGATTAGGAGCCAGGAAGGCAGTTGACGGCTATCACGAGTTCGAGGAGCTCGCCAAGGAGTATGCCCGGGTCACCCTTGCAATGACGCGGCAGTCGGCGACCAACGACCTCTGATATTTAGGCTTACGCCGCACCGCCGCTTTCGTTACAGTGCCGTGATTCATCGGGGAAGGACTGCGGCAGGACGCATATGAGCGACTTTGATACAGGACGGCTGTTGGGCGGCGACGCCGAGGTGTTGCGCCGGTCCGTGGATGAATTCCAGGGGTTGCCCGTCGACCAGGAGTTGCAGTGGGGCGTCGAAGCCGGGTTTCCCTCCGAAGCAACCACGCTCAACGATTCCTTTGCGGTTACGGGATCCGGCACCTTTTTCGGTCGTGCCCACCGGACCCTGACCTTTGAGCCGACCGACCGCGATGGCTGGTGGTTCGACCGGGTCGATCGGAAGCACGAGCTGCCGATCCATGTCTCGATCGAGAACGTATGGAATTCGGTGCGCAACATTGTGCTGCGCAGCGGGTCGCCACACAACTACATGCGCCTGGTGGAGCACATCATTGCGCTCAAGGTCGGCATGGGCCTCGATAACGTCATGATCCGGATGGACTCGGGTGATCCGCCGCTCTTCGATCGGGCCAGCATGGACCTGGTCGACAACGTCGACCGCGCCGGGATTGCCCTCTCCGGGACACCTGCCCGCTGCGTGACGGTAAAGGAGCCTGTCTCCATTGTCAGCAAAAGCGGACGATTACTCACCTTCCTGCCGCCCGAGGACGGTCGTCGGGAGCTGGATGTGGATTGCGCGATCGACTTCAATTCTGCCATCCGCAAACAGCGCATCCGGTTCACGGTCTCACCCGACACCTTCCGGCACGGTGCTGTCGCGCGTACGAATGCGACCTTCCTGACAATGCTCTACTGCAAGACTTTCGGCAAACTCTTCGCCGATACCCGCAATATGGGTTACACCCGACAGAACGTACTCGTGGCCGGACTGTGGAGCTACTTCAACCGGCCACGCCTCGTCCACGAGGGTAAGGCGCTGGAAGCCGTATGGCACCGCGCCACGCTCGACCTGCTGGCCGCGGTGGCCTTGATCGACAAGGGCCGCTTCGTCGGCCGCATCATCTCCTACAAGGCAGGCCACGGCCTCGACTGCGACATGGTGCGCGAACTCTATAACCGCGACATGCTCTGCAAGGCCTGACCCGGCTGATTCTCCTCTCGCGCTTCTGCATTGGACAATCCCAGTTGAATAGTCAATATTCGATGCTTACGTCCAAGGGGAGGCAAGCATGCTGGCTAAAGTCAATTCCGCCGCGGTTTATGGCGTCGATCCTCCTTCGCTAAAGCTACGGAGGACAAGTGCGTACAAGGGAGACTATTCTCAATGTTGGCTAAAGTAAATTCGGCGGCTGTGTATGGGGTTGATGCGTATCCGGTCGAGATCGAGGTGAATGCCGCGTCGCGCGGCGATCCGCAGATCGTGATCGTGGGATTGCCTGATGCCGCCGTGAAGGAGAGCAAGGACCGCGTCTATACCGCCCTCACTAACTCCGGCTACCGCCCCCACATCGGCCGCACGACCGTCAACCTTGCCCCTGCGGACATCAAGAAGGAAGGCCCGATCTTCGATCTGCCCATCGCCCTGGGGCTGTTGGCGGCGATGGAGGATATCGAGCCGCAGAAGTTTGCGCACATGGCCATGGTCGGCGAGCTGGCACTCAGCGGTGAAGTGCGGAGGGTAAAGGGCGTGCTGCCCATTGCGATGCGTGCCCGCGAGGAGGGCCTTGCCGGCATCATCGTCCCGTTCGACAACGCCGAAGAAGCCGCCGTGGTGGAGGGTCTGAATGTCTTTCCCGTACGTACGCTCCGCGAAGCGGCGGAGATGCTCGATGGCGGCGGCCTGCCCGAGCCCTGCCGCGTTGGACTCGACCTCCTGACCAAGGGGCTCGACGGCTACGTCGAAGACTACGCCGACGTCAAAGGACAGGAACAAGCCAAGCGCGCGATGGAAGTGGCCGTGGCTGGTGGCCACAATGTCTTGATGATTGGACCGCCGGGAACCGGCAAGACGATGTTGGCGAAGCGTATTCCTTCGATCCTGCCTCCGTTGCACCTGGAGGAGGCGCTGGAGACGACCAAGATCCACAGTATCGCGGGGCAGCTCAAGGCGCACGAGGCACTCGTCACGACGCGACCGTTCCGTTCGCCGCATCACACGATTTCTGATGCCGGGCTGCTGGGGGGTGGCGCACACCCCGTGCCGGGCGAGGTGAGCCTGGCGCATCGCGGCGTACTGTTTCTCGATGAACTGCCCGAGTTCCATCGCAACGTGCTCGAAGTGCTGCGGCAGCCGCTTGAGGACGGATCGGTTACGGTGTCGCGTGCGGCGGCGAGCGTGACGTTTCCCTGCCAGTTCATGCTGGTCGCAGCGATGAATCCGTGTCCCTGCGGATTCTTCGGCGACGCGAAGCGGGAATGCCGCTGCAGTGATCGGCAGGTGCAGACCTATCGCAACAAGATCTCGGGGCCGCTGCTCGATCGGATCGATATCCATATTGAGGTGCCGACGATCGAGTACAGTCAGCTCACGTCGTTGGGGTCAGGCGAGCCCTCGGCCCAGATCCGTAGCCGCGTGACGCAGGCGCGTCGCGTACAGCAGGCGCGTTTTCGCGAGGTGTATGGTCTGCACTGCAACTCCGAGATGGGTGCCCGCAACTTGCAGACCTACTGCCGGCTCGAAGCCGAGGCCCAGGGGATGCTTCGCAACGCGATCAGCGAACTGAATTTCAGCGCCCGTGCCTACGATCGCATCCTCAAAGTCTCCCGCACCATCGCCGACCTGGCGGGTAACGACACAATCCAATCCGAACACGTCTTCGAAGCCATCCAATACCGCACCCTCGACCGGCAGCTCTGGGTCTAGCAGAGGGGATAGCGCTTAGAGAAGCCACGGCTCGCGAGGACGCTCGCCCTCCAGGGGATCAGATTCCTTGGATTTGGAGGGCGAGCGTCCCCGCGAGCCGCACAACGTGTCGCCCAGGACCAATCTTGACCAAGTGCCTTATGCTGCGTGAAGCCTAGGGAGCTGCGGCCGCGTCTGAGAGGCTGAGCAGGATGCGGTAGAACGACGCGGGGGCACCCATGACGGGGATGGTGACCTCGTACTCGTCGTTACCCAGGGAGACGGGCGTAAAGGGCGTATCGGTGAACGGCACCAGCAAATCGGCAGTGGACTGAAGGTCGAAGAGCAGCAGGTGGGCGTACTCGTCCGGGTAGGTCCAGCGCAAGACGATCTCCGTGAGAGCCGCGGGTTGCTCGGTTCCGTCCATGGCCGCGGGTCCCTTAGTGGCTCCGGAAAACTCCAGGGCGAGGAGCGGCGGGGACAGGTCCGCGGCGGTGCCTGAGTGCGAGTGGGGATCGTCCGGGTCCGTGCCGTCAAAGGACTCCTGCAGGTCGCTGAATCCGTCGCCGTCACTATCCGCAAACGGCGTGCCCAACAGATCGCCGAAGAATACGTACTCCCAGGCGTCGGGCAGCAGGTTGCCGTTCGAGTCGGTCGGGCTCGCCTCCGGCAGGGCGTACAGGCCGATCGAGATGACCTCGAGGTGGTCGCCACCGCATCCGTTGAAGATTCGATCCGTGTAGGCCAACACCTGTACTTCGCTGCCGGGGATCAGGCCGAAAGACTCGGGGAAGTTGTACGCCTGTCCGCCGCTGAAGAAGAGACTCTTGAGCTGCAGCCCGTCGGTCGTCTCCAGTGTGCTGCACGTTTTGCTGAAGGCGTTGGATGTCACCACGAGCGTGATGTTGGTGGTGGGACGCGGTGGAACGGCCGCCAACAGGTTGCTGCAGCCGGCTGTAGCTCCGAGCCGTTCGCCGGGGGAAAGCGCGGTGACGGCCAGGTAGTTGGAGTGCAAGTCCCCATCATGGAGAAACGTCCTCAAGACATCTACGGGCGATGGGTAGACCCCGGGTGATGCGCTGTTGGATGCACTGCTGATCCGGTACACGTCGTCCACGAGGGCTTTCAGGTTGCTTACGCTTCCGTCCGCCGGCGTGTCCACGCCGTCGTTGATGCTGGTGAAGAGCGACTCCATCCGGTAGCCGGGATGCGTCTCGCCTACACGGCTTTCGAGAGCGAGCAACTCCGACTTCGTGGGGTTGTAGTGTGAGAGTGAGGCGACGCGGAAGGGCAAGAGCGTGACCTCGTTGGTGGGAGGCACCACGCCGCGATCGTGCAGGATGTCCTGTACCTTCTTCTCTACCAGCAGTGCCACCAGCGTGTCGTAGGTGTCGAGCTCGCCCTTGACGGTTTCACGCGTGGCGTTTGTCTGGGCGGCCAGGGCGGCGGCTATCCAGTTGGCGGCTTCGGTGGACAGGTTGCCGCCGCCGTACGAATAGGCGACATGTAGCCCGGATGTAATGCTGGGAACCGGCGTGAAGCCGATCAGCTCCCGGCCGATCAATGTGTTGGAGTGAACGGTATCCACGCTAAAATGCGGCTCGGTGGCGGTGGTGAGAAGCCGCAACGTGGTGTCGATGACGACATTGCTGAGGTGCGCCGCCGGGTCGACAACCCCGGAGATGCTGTGCATGGCCGTGGTGCTAACCTGGTAAAGGGCGCCTTGCATGTCGTAGGCTCGCGCGATGGTGCCGGTGTCGGCGTGCACGAGCGTGAAACCCGGTACGGTCCCGTCGTAGGGGCGGGGTGTCTGTGCGATGTCGAATGCGAACTTCTCCTCCAGTCGCAGCACATTGTTGGTGGGAGGATGACTGGCCTGGCTGTTGGGGTCGTACCCGAAGACGAGTTCAGTCCGGTCGGAGAACCCGTCGCCGTCGGTGTCGTCGCCGGCCAGTGGGTCAAGTCCTTCCCCGAGTTCCACGTAGTCGGGCACGCCATCCTCGTCCGAATCCAGGTCGTCCGGCCCCTCGGCAAAGCGGTAGACCGCATCGCGGATGGCCGACTTGCGCGTGCCCCCGACGGGAAGCCCGAAGTAGGAGACCGTGGTGTCCTCGAAGAGGTAGAAGGGCGCGGCATAGGTCGACCAGTTGCTCTTGGGCGCGAGACGGTAGCGGACGGTGTCGCCCGGTAGGACGGTCGTGAACGACACTTCGATGCTGGTTGGGTAAAGCCCCGGCGGCGGCGCAATGCTCACGTCCGAACCTTCAAGACCGATCGCCGGCGCGAAGCTGTACATGGAGATGGGCTCTATGTACTGGTTGGCCAGCCCATGCTTGGCGGGGGCGGGGACGCTGCCCAGCGACCTCGCGACAGGGTCGTCCATCCCCTGATTGCTGCTCACGAATGTCTCCGCCGTTACGACAACACTGCCCGCCAGGGACGGATCGGATGTCCAGTCGGGCGTCTGGAGGCTGGCGACCAGGTGGGGTACGGGCTCCACGAACGGTTCCTCACTGAAGAGGAAGACATTGGCGGGGGCCGAGTAGGCCGTCAGCGATGGCAGGGCTGTGGGGGCCCCGGCCACGTAGTTGGTACCGTTGAAGGCGTGGGGCTGCACCTGGGTCGAGATGCCCGATCCGGCTTCGCCGGAGTAGAGCATGAAGCTGTGGCCTGTCAGCACCGCCGCGCCGGTGAAGTGCGTGCCGGTGGGCGACGTGAAGCCCTGCACGAGTGCCGGGGGAGCGGCGCCGTTGAAATCATAGACGGCGGCCCCTGTGCCGTCCTCGAAAAGCACCAGCAGCTTGTCGCGGGGCGTGCCGTCCAGCACGACGATCTGCCCGACGGCGCCGGGCAGGTTGTTCGTTGCCGGTGAGTCGAAGTCGAAATCGCCCGGTGCGGGTTCTGTGACCGCCCGTGCCACGAAGTTGGAGAGACCCGCCACGTAGAAAAGGTAGTGGTGCAGCGGCGGGGCAATGATCTCCGAGAACCTGCCGTGGGTATAGCGCGTCCCGTTCACGAGGCCGGCCACGGCGGCCTCTTCCACGGCCGCCCCGGTTTGCAGGTCAAAGACCTGAAGGGTGTTGGTGATACCGTGTTGCCTGACGAGGGCGACCATTTCGGTTCCACCGTCCTGCATCACGACGCGGTTGCCTTGCGTCAGGGCCGGGAAACCGAGGGTCGGCTTCCCCGGGAGTGCGGTGTCCATGATGACGTTGAAAACCGTACCGCTTGATCGCACGAGCGTCTGGTGGAGATGTGTGGGGTAGTTGTTATAGCGGGTGCCGACAAATAGATCGTGATGCGCGGTATTGCCCGCACCTCCGATGTCGCTAGCCACGACCAGGTTGGGACCTATCACGGGAGGGAGAAAGACGGGGACGGGATTGCTTGCTGTGGATTGGCTGGACGCGTCGAGCAGGTTGATCCGGTTTGCCCCGGCACCGGTGACGGCCAAGGCGTCGCGGCCCGTGTCGAGCACGCGGCCCACCGAGATTCCCTCCACGTCCTCGACACCGCCGGCGCGTGTCGGCATCCAGACGTGGTTGCCTGACGGGGCCTGGTATCCGAGCCTGTAGAACCCCGTGGCGCGGTCGACGATGACCTGGTCCGGTTTGGTGTTGCCGTCGAAATCACCCTGCGCGTGGATTTCCGTTTCAGTCTCATAGACGAAAGCATGCGCGAAGGCACAAGCGAAGAGGAGGACACAGACCGCCGCGGCCGCGTCGCTCCATCGCCGGTTGTGATGCAGGTTTGTCATGGCGTCACCTCGACCGCCGGGGTGGGTATGACCTCCGCGATCTCTCCATTTGGCAGGAGTCGCACCAACAAGTACACGTAGCGGCCGTAGGTCAGGACCGGCTGGGTGTCCAACAGGTAGATGTAACCGATCCCGGTGTCATCGCCGGTCTCGAAGACGCTGACGAACGGGTCATAGAGCCGCGTCCCGACGTTGGGATCGATGGCGACGGCACTGGCGATCTGCTCCATCAGTGGCGAGACTTGGATGACATCACCGGATACAACCGGAAATGCGCTGTTTGCCTCCTGGTAGCGGTAAGCGACCACCGGGAAGAGAGAGTCGCCGTTGCTGCTCGTGAACACCGCCGAGAGGGGATCCACGTCCCCCGCGAGGTCGAAGCGTTGGGCGGTCGTGCCCCAGACAATGGGCGCCTGCCCGATCCGTATGGCCAGTCCGCGGTATTGGCTGTCGGGAAGGCGGCGGGCGACGATGTTCGTATTGAACGAGGGGGTGAGAGGTGGCAATTCCCGCGCCGGCCACGGCACCATGGGGCCGGCCAGAACCGTATCCGTCCACGAGAAATCCTCGGCGTTGCTGTTGCGCGAGTCGGGGGCGGGGTAGCCGCCCTTGTCCACGGGCTTGATGAACACGTAGTAGGTGCCGCCCTCGATATCGGCGGTCACCTCGTACGCGGGGCCCGTTCCAAACCCCGGACCAAGGACCGGGGTGTGGTATACGGCGAAGTCGTTGGTATGGGCCGTCCCGTCGATGTCGAAGGCGACGTCCTGAACGGTGCCGGTGAACAGAAGTGACGGCGAAACGGCATTGGTC
Organism: Kiritimatiellia bacterium; assembly: GCA_016783675.1. Taxonomy (GTDB): domain Bacteria; phylum Verrucomicrobiota; class Kiritimatiellia; order UBA8416; family JABMPJ01; genus JABMPJ01. Next base: position 8,331 of record JADHWE010000059.1, on the reverse strand, counting down.
AGTGTGCCGTTCTCCCGCGCAATCCACACCTGGAAGCGTTCGACCCCGTAGGGCGCGCAGTACCAGCGGATCTTCATCTGTTTGCTTGCTGTCGAGCCTTCAGGCGAAATCGGCCCCAGGAGAGGGGTGGGACCGGGGGCGGTGATGTCGATGCAGCCCATGAGCGTTAGCGGGCTGGCGTTGCCGTGCTCGTCCAGAACCTGCCCATAGTAGCAGAGCGTACCGGGGCTGGCCGGCATGGCGACGTTGGTGAAGCAGATCTCCGGGAGCACCTGCGCATCGGCCTCGCCCTGTGCGATGAGCGTCATCGCTCCGTAATCGACCCGCCGGTACACGCGGTACTCCTGCGTGCCGGGTGTGAGGCCGACGCAGATTTCTATGCCCGATGACGTGCCGTCGACGCTTCCCGGCGGCACGGCATAGTGACGCCCGCACCGGTCGGCATCCGCGCTGAGATACTGGACCCGGTCGCAGTTGATGAAGGCATCGAATACGAGCTCCGTGACGAAATCTTCGGGGGTTGGGTCGTGGGTGACGGCCTCCGCAAATTCCGAGACCCGGCCGTCAATGGAGCCGACGCGGCAGTAGAACGGGACGTCGCCGTACATCAGGTGGCGCGGGGAGGTCCACTCGACGGTAACCGAGTTGTGCCCGGACTGGAAATGGGCCTTGGCGATCCGGTTGGAGGCGGCCGTGTCGAATGCGTAGAACTCCGCCCAGGCAATGCCCGGGGTGGCGCGGTGGCTGATCATGCGGTAGTAAGCCAGCGAGTAATCCTGCGGTCCGGGGTCCGAAACGGCTACCGGGTCGCGGTTGATCACCTCCGGCAGGCAACAGCGAATGTAGAGTGTGCCGGTGGGTGCCGGCGGGCCTTCCCTGTCCCGCAGCACGCCGAAGGCGGGGGCGCTGTGGGGCGACAGGTTGCCGCCGCACAGGCTGTCGTCCTCCGACCGTACGGTGTACCAGAAGGTGCGGCCCTGGTCGTTACTCACGTTGGGTGAACCCGTGGCGTCATCCACGTACTCGTTCCGCCTCTCCCCGGGGAGGTGGGGGATGGGGCCGGCAATACGGTTTACCAGGGGGGTGAGCGAGGAGGATTGGATATGGCTGATGTTGGTCCATCGGTAGACGTAGTAGTCCAGCACGGTATCCTGGTTGGTGTTGGTATGCTGCTCCCACGATACGCGCAGGACCTGCTTGTTCGTGGTGGTGGCGGTGTCATAGGTGTAATCGTTCACGACCTGCAGGTCCCTCGGTGCGTCCGGCCACAGACGGTCGCAGGCGGTTGCCAGGCTGCCCATCGAGACCAGTCCGTCTCGCAGCAGTACGTCCACTGCGGTCGCGAAGTAGTAGAACGCGTCCCCGTCCTCAAAGAGCGCACCGCCGCTCTTGTAGCCGTCGTTGTCGTCGGCCAGGAAGTAGGTGGTAGGATCTGCAACGAAGTCCGACACGTCCGCCGCGGTGAAGTGCTTGCGTTTGAGGGCCGGCAGGTCGTTGATTTGTTTTACATCAGGTACGGTGGCGGCGAGGGCGACCAGTGTCGCGGGTGGTGGCGGCGTCAAGTGATACCCGTTGGCCACGGCGTAGGCTTCGGTCATGCGGTACACGTTGAAGCCGTTGCTCAGCAGGGCCAGGCGGCGCAGGGGATTGGGTACGGCCCAACGCAGTTTGATGTTCAAGTTTCCCTTGGCACTGGTCTCCGGCACCTGCACGGGCGGGCCGGGCGCCGGCAGCACGGTGGGGGCTCCGGCCTCAACGGTCACGCGGCCGATGACGCCGATGTCGTGGCCCGCCTCCATGTCGAACTCACGTATCTCGAACGTCGTCTTCCCGGTCAGGGCGATCCGTCCGGCGTAGGCGTAGCCGATGCAGAGGTCGATGGAGGGATGGAGGCGCCCCAACAGGACCAGGTTGCGGAATTGATCGGGGTCGTCCATAGACCCGCGGATGACGGCCGAGAGCTTTTCGGGCAGTGAGAGCGAGCTGTCTGGAATGACCGACAAGAAGAGATTGTCGACGCGTTCCTCGAGTGCCACGCGGTCGTCCCCCAGGTTCTCGGCGCGCGACAGCAGGGACGACAGGGTTGGAGCGAATGTCTGTATGCCCGTGACGGCCTTGCGCGTGTACAGGTTGGTGGCGGCAGCGTCGCCGTCCTTCGCGTACACGGCGAAGCTCCTGCCCGCGACCAGCGTGTCGTCGCCCGTCTGCCACAGCACGTAAGCCCACTGAACTGCATTGGTGTCCTCGACGGTTGTGCCGACGCAGAACACCGCCCGGTCCACGACGCCGTCGGCCCATACGGCGCCTGCATGGATGGACAGGACGAGCGGCAGCAGGCAGGCGAGTACCCGCCACCGGCCGAGCGTCTTGAGTGGCTCAGAAATCGACGTCATAGTCCATATCCTCGTACGTGATACCCAGGCTCTTCTCAAAATCAATACAGAAAGGGCAGATGCCAATTTCGCCAAACACCGTACCGGTCCCCTTCATTCGCAGACCGGAGGCGTCGCTGATGCCTTCCTTGACCGCCACCAGCTTGACCTGGCCACCGACATGGACAAGACACAGCACCTCGCCGGATACGCCCAGCAACATCTTTCCGATGAACGTGGGGCCTTCCACGAAGAAGCCGGCGCCGGCGCCGACGCCCGCCGAGAGATCGAAGAAGCAGCTCGACGGGATGCCCAGAAGGACCTCGCCCAGCGGCAGCCACACTTCGCCGTACATGTAGGCCCCGGCAAACGGCGGGTCGCCCACGATGCTCTGTACGTCCGGATCCCAGAAGAAGGCATCCAGCGAGCAGACCTTACCGAACATGATGCCCCCGGCGCCCTCGTAGCTGTTGACCTTGACGCGCGCGGCGGCGCTGAAGTAGTTCTCCAGCTCGCCGAAGGCCATGGCCGCCCCCAGGTAGGAAATCTCAAAGGCTTCAAAGCTCAGGGCGCCCGCCAATTCAAAACCGCCGCCCATGTTGATAAGCGCCGGATCCGCTCCGGAGTCGAACGTGAACTTGCCCATTACGCTGGCGATCAGGTCGGGACTGATCCACTTGATCTTGACGTCCGTAGCTCCGGCCGAGACCTCGGTGGCTTTGCCGCTATCGGGCAGACACTCGGTCGGCGTGCCTTCCGAATCGAGTTCCTTAATCTGGAGGAAGGCGTTGAATTCCATCTCGTCCGGAATCTGGAAGAGGGCGTAGATGTCCAGCCGCAGCAGTTTGAGCGAGTCGCCGTTGATATGCGCATAGCCGTTGATCTTGGCCGCCCCCATGACGTCCGCCGCTCCGCCCAGGAAACTGGAGAAGGAGTTGTCGACCTCGGCCAGCGAGGCGTTGATGAGATCGCGCATCACCAGGTTCATCTGCTGGAACATGGAGTCGATGCCTTCCCGGATCGAGGCATCCAGGTCGTACAGCCGCTGCTTTAGAATCACCTGGAGCGATGAGGCGACGGTGGATTCGAAGAAGCGGTCCTCCACGCTCTGGCGGATGATGGCCTTGACCTGTGCCTCCGGGTAGTCCACGAACGGGTTGTCGATGTTGACGTCGATCCCGTTGAAGAAGGCCGTCACGTCGGTCTCGACGTCGCTGACAACGGCCGTCAGCTCGGGGCCCATGCCTATCACCTGGTTTCTCAGCTCCTCCCCAAAATCGGTTTCCAGGGCATCCCGGAGGGCTGCGACTTCGGTCCGCAGTACGCTGACCACTTCGTAGATGCGGTCCAGCGATGGATCCAGGTCCTCGAGGTAGGCGTTGAGCTTGTCATCCACGATGGCGCTGACGAACTCGGCCGCAAGCTCGCCGACGATCCCCTTGATCAGGTCGCCCACGATGGTTCGTCCGCCGCCACTGTCGTCCAGGATGGCGGCGACCTCCCCGAGTGCATCGTACAGGTCGTCCAGCTTCTCAAAGGCCTCGTTGAGCACGCCCTTCTCCGTCGGATTCAGGCCGATCAGTTCGCCATGCAACGTCGAATACAGGCTCGAGGGCAACCCGAAGGTGTGCTGGTTGACAATGAAGGCCGGACCCGCGCCCCAGGTCTTGTTGTCTGCATCGAAATCTGACTCGAGGGCGTTGTAGAGAGCGTTCACGACCGGGTCGACGATATCGTCGAATGGTTTCTGGAAGAACTCGTGGAGCTGCGTGTCGAGCATGTCATCCATGCCGGCCAGCCCTGTCTCGATGGCTTCCTGCGCCGCACCGCCGAGTACATCGGTCATGGCATCGGCCACGCCGGTCAACTCGCCAAAGGCCATGTTGGCGATGTTAACCACGGGAAGGCCGTCGTACTGGGCGCCGAAGGCAAGCTCCACGTTCTCGGCGCTGACATACTTGGCTTCGTGTTCCACGCGCAGGACCAGGAGGTCGTTGTGCACGGACTCGAAACCGGTGAATGCGCGCGTCGAGCTGGACCAGTCGAGCGGGTAGTCCAGGTCGACGACGCCCAGCCAGTTGCGCACGGCGCGAACGCGGTATGTGTCGTCGTCGCCCGAGAGCCCGAGACGGTAGTCCATAACGTCCGGTGTGGCTCCCGGCTTGCCCAGGTTGCTCGGATCGGCGGGGTCGGTATCGAAGAAGTGATTGCCCCCGGGGGCGAAGCCCTTGCCGGCCGCCCAGCCGCCCATGAGGTAGATGGGCGCCGTGGTGGTGTTGGTGTTGGCGCTGGTATGCAGGTGGACCTGTAGATCCTCGAAGAACGGCACGTCCATGGTGCCGGCGATATTGATGTACCCGCCATCGCCCGGGTCGACCTCCCAGTTATTGAGATAGGCATCGTTGACGGGCATGAGGGTGTAGGCCTCGTCGCCGGGTCCCTCGATCGTGAACTGGTTGGGCAGCGAGAGGCGTGAATCCACCCCTTGGATGCCGTCGCTGTGGGTGAGCAGGTTGCCGTTGGCTTTGAATCCCAATATGCCGTGTAGCGGGGTGGGGGGGTCACCCACATGCTGCGCGTGGGTCTCGACCGCCAGGACCAGGTACCCCACGCTGGGGTCGCAGCCGAGCGGGGTTATGAAGTCGATGGCCAGCGTTCGGAAGTCGGCCGCCCAGTACTCCAACGTCTTGATGAGGTCGGTCTCGTCACCCGGGATCTTCGCGTTGTCCAGTCCGCCCACGCAGGTGAAGGTCAGCTCCTCGAAGTTCTGATCGAAGTTGGAGGGCAAGACGATGTGGATATAGCCCTCGGTGCGCGAATCCACGTTAACCAGGTCCAGGTAGGCCAGCCCGAAGTTGTCGAAGTTGACTTCATACCCGTACAGGTACGCTGTTGGGGGGAACGAGCCGAAGACGGCCTCGTGAATCCCGTTTACACCGGCGAAACGCGTGTAGTACTTCGATCGACCGGTAAGAGGATACAAGCCGGTCGGCTGCCCGGCCAGGACGCTGTCGGCCTGCTTGGCCCCGTCGCTGCCCACGCGAAAGTTCATCCCGGCGTAGTCGCCGAACCCGTTTGTGTAGTCCGACGTGCCGGGGCGCTCCTTGGGTCCCGTGCCCGACAGCAGGAGCACCGAGGCCGCGTGCGCTTGTGCCAGGCCGTTTTCGGTTCCGGGCAGGAAGACGCCGGGCATGTGATAGGCCGCCTCGGTGAAGGTCGTGGTCTGGTGGGTGTTGGTAGCCATAGACGAGATCCAGCCCCAGCGCAGCGGCGTTGGCGTGGGAAGTGATCCGGGGGAGGTGAGGCCGCCATCGATCGTGAAGGCGAGAGTGTCGTCATCCGGCTCCATGTAGACCACTTCCGGGCCCGTGGGACCCGCGCACGTGGAGGCGGGACAATCCCGCGCGTGCTCGATGATCACACCGGCGGCACCCGACAGCGCGCTGGACGCCGTCACAACCTGGTCGTTGACGACGTTCATCACGCCGCCGGTGAAGACAATTCCCGAGTCGTAGGGGAAATGCGTGACCATCAGGCCATTGGTGAAGACCAGGTCTACCGTGAGCTGGGCCAGGCCCGAGCCGTCTGCCGTTACCACCGGGTCGCTGTTGCCAAATCCCTCCAGGAAACGGAAGTACTGTGCGTTGGATCGCTTGTACTTCAGGCTGCTGTCGACGGGCGCAGCGGCCAGTTCGGTGAACTCATCCCGACGCACGTAGGCAACACCGGGGCCGGTGAGTTGGATCTGTCCGGCGGCCACGTCCCATGTCGTGGGATTAGAGAAGAACCAGAGCGGCTTGCTCTCCTCGCAGGCAAACATGGGCGTGAGGTAAACCGGGTTGGTTGCAGGCGCGAGGGCCTGGTTGAGACGCAGGTTCACAAAGTCCATGGCGGTGTCCAGGATTCGGCCTGGAACCGACGTAAAACCGAATCCCGTGGGCATCGTGAGACGGACATTGCTGAAGCCTCCGAATATGTTCAACGTGATCCCGCCGGTGCGTGTGAAATGGATGTTGGCTGCCACATCGTCATCGGGCACGGGGCCGCTCACGCTCACACTGCCAAGGGTCACTTCGGCGTTGCCGTTGGCTCTGAGCACTACGTCCAGGGGGGCGCCGACCCCGTACGTGTGATTCGTCTTGCCGACGACATAGCCGCTGCCGTTGTCTACCGCCAGGACCGACTCGATGCCGTCCTCGTGTATGGCATTGACCGGCGGAATGTTGGCGATGCTGGTGAAGCGTGTCTCGATGTCGTTGAAGAAGAGCGACCCGTTGAAGTGCAGAAGGCGTTGATCGGCCAGGGCCTGTGCGTTGCCCGTTACGGGCGGTTGGCCGCTCGCTTCGACGTGTCTGATCGTCACGACGAGCTGGTACTCATCGCCAATGGAGTCCAGTTGACCCGCCGGCTGGATGTCGACGGTCTCAGTGAACGATTGTATGCCCGGCGCGAGCGGGGGGAGGTTTACGCCGTGGTTATGCATCGATGCCGCGAACACGGCGGACGTCGCCACGAGGGCGACCGGCGTGCCGCTGGTGGCTTCCTTGAGTTCGAAGTCTATGTGGACGGCGATGTTGCTGAAGATGATGGGAACGGGGGTGTCGAACCGGTCGTAGCGGTACAGGTCGAAATCGACGTCCACTTGAAACGTGTCCTTGTTGGGGACCGTGTCAACCAGGTAGGTCCGCGCATAAGCGCTGTTGTCCAGTACGGCGATCACGTTTGCCGCCGCGTCCTCGCTAACCATGTTCGTGAAGTGGTAGTAGGTGTGCGGGCCATCGGTGTCGACATCACCGGTCGCCGTGAAGGGGTCAATGGTGCTCGGGCGCTGGTAGAGGTCGACCCGGACCGTGTGCTGCTGGTAGGGGTCGAGCCGTGCGGCGGGCTTGATCGCCGCCTGGTAGTTCACGGTGACGTTGGAGGAAATGGCGGAGGGAAGGGTTACCTCGTCTGCGACCGTGTAGACCGTGTCGACTCCACCGCCCTCACTGTAGATGGGCACGGCTCCGCCCGAGTCATCGAGCAGGCTGTACCTCAGCTCGTAGTAGAAGGTGACCGGGGTATCCATGTCGTTGGTGGTCGCGTAGTTGACGGTCGTCAACGTCCGGATCGCATCGCGGTTGAAGGCGGCGTCCATGTTGCCTGCGTCGGAATCGATCACGTAGCCCGTGTAGTTGGTGATAGCGAAGGAGGTGATCGTCTCGGTGGTGTGTGCCGCAGCGGTTCCGGCTGCTAGAAGGAGTATCGCCACCCGCGCAGACCATCCGCGGCAATGAGAAGCAAGTCTCACGATGCGACCTCCCGATGGATTGATATTAGGATCAAAGACACGACCGGCAAGCACAAAAAGAAAAAACTCTTCGAAGCCATTCAGTACCGCACCTTCGACCGGCAGCTGTGGGTGCAGCCACTGCTACTCGAAGTGGCACTGAATGATTCGGTCGATGAATGGCAGTGTGGCCAGGGCTTGCAGGGTCTTGCGGTAATCTGCCTGGTGCGTTTCGCCGATGCAGAGGCATTGATCTTTTCGGGCGCCGATGCGGCCGGCTGAGCTGGGCATGAACTGGACGGTGGGGTCGATGGCTGCAACCTGTGCCCGTGCGGCCCCCGTATTGGGAATCGCAAACTCGTAGGCGAGGGACACTTTGCCCTCCGCCGGCCCGCATAGGCCGTCATCATCAAGCTGGCCGAGATCGAACTCGATCTTGTCCCAGCCCGCCCGGCCAACGGGCTGAACCGTCCTCGCACATGATGCAAAGAGGAACAGGCTCAAACAGAGCGCAGCACTCACAACCGTATCTCGCTCAAACATACCTCATTCCTTGATAACGTTCAAATGTTGACGCCTAGCGATCTTGTGTCCATGAGTCTGCGTCCTTGGCGGATCTCGAACTTCTTTCCAATATCCAATATCCAACAAGGAACTCCCAACTCCCAAGTGCGCGAGGAGAAGCGAATT
>JADHWE010000058.1 GCA_016783675.1 Kiritimatiellia bacterium | reverse complement strand
TGAGACTCGCTCCCAGCGCTTGCTTCTCCACGCCAATGGGTAGTGGTGCGACGTTGACAGAGTCGTCTGAGTTGAATTCAAGGAAACTGAGTCCGCCATAGGCCGCAATGTACTGGTCTTGTCGGCCAATGGGCTTGCCGCAGATATCGATCTCGATCTCGCAGGCTTCCCGCGCGAGTTGCTCGGCGGTGACCTGGTGTCCACGGTAAGTGTAAAGGGCATTGAGCAAGCCGACGGTTAGGCTGCTGGAAGATCCGAGTCCGGAACCGCTGGACGGGATATCAGCCATCATCGCGATCTCTATGCCCTTCTCGACGCCGGTTTTGCGCATGGCTTCGCGCACAAGCTCGTGCTGGATATCGTCGACTGACTGAACGATCTCCTTCTTCGAGTAACTGATGTAGATGTCATCGTCGAAACGTTGATTCAGAATGACGTAGACGTACTTGTCGATGGTGGTGCTGAGGACGGCACCGGGACTCTTACGGTAATACGCGGGAAGGTCGGTGCCGCCCCCAGCCAGGCTGATGCGCAACGGTGTTTGGGTAATTAACATACAGCCTCGCCGTTATCGCTGTTTTCGAAAGTGGCGTCAAGCCGCCGCACTCCAAAGTGACGTTCTGCAAGTCGCCGAGCTGCAGCCAAGCGCTCAGGGGTTCCGATGTCGCAGAACACCCCTTCGATCCGATAGCCGTAGGCTTCGCCCATATACAGAGGTAGTACATCGTAGCCAAAATCGCAGGGCTTTGTCTGTGGAATTCGCGCAAGAAGCGATGCTGTATCCGCGACATAAATGCCGGCATTGGCCCACGGGCTTTCCGGAGACGATGGCTTTTCGACGAAGTCTACAACACGGTCGTCGTCATCAAGCACAGCAATCCCACACTCCCGGGGCGTAGGCGAACGGAAGAGGCCCATCGTGAACTCGCTGTTCTTCGCTGTGTGGTATTCGAGTAGGTCGGAGATGTCGATATCGGTGTAGTTGTCCGCGTAGATGACCAGGAACGCCTGCTCGCCCTTCACGAAATCTGCATTGGCGGTAACAGTGCCGGCGCTTCCAAGGAGTTCAGGTTCGTGAAAGGTGCGTACATTAAGGCCGACTACTGTATGTTGAGCGAGAAACGTCTCTACTTCGTCGGCTAAGTGGTGGGTATTGACGAGCACGTCCGTTACACCCGCGGCGGCAAGTTCTTGCAGCCAGCGCAGCAGCAATGGCTTGCCGCCTATCTCAACCAGGCACTTGGGGAGTCGATCGGTAAGAGGCTTGAGTCGTGTGCCGCAGCCTGCCGCCAACAAGAATGCCTTCACATCAACTCCCCACCGCCCTGACCACGTTCAGTGCCTTCATCTTCTTCTGAGCATAGTCGAGAATATCGTCTATATCAGTCTGCTTATTAAGGTACGCAACGTACTCGGTCACGCTTTCGCGTGCAGACCGTTTCGGTTCCCATCCAAGGCTTTGGATAGCCGCGATGTCAGAAAATATGTGACGCGTATCCCCGTAACGATAGGCGCCGGGGACCTCCAGCTCAATCTCAGGCCTGTCGAACACATCCCGACAGATCCCGGCGAACTGCTCAACCGTGTAGGCTTCGCCGCCCCCGACGTTGAATGCCCTGTAGTCGGCTCGGCTATCTTTCAGGACCAAGATGTTTGCATCCACTACGTCGTGAATATTGACGAAATCCCTGATCTGCTGTCCGTCCTCATAGAGCACCGGAGCCTTGTCGAAGTACAGACTCAGGCAGAAGATGCGGCACGCGCCCGAATATGCGTTATAGAACGATTGCCTGGGTCCCTGGACAATCGAATAGCGCATGGCCACGGAGGGAATTCCATAGCGCTTTCCCAGTTGCAGGGCGATCATCTCCTCACTGAGCTTACTCATTCCGTACTGGTTCTGAGGATTTGATACGTCCTCCGGAGTAGGAGTCCATTCCGCGACCACGCCATCGGGCCCAACAATCTCCCACTCTCCCCGTGCCAGCTGGTCGGCAGGTCTGATGTCGGGAGTGAAGACAGACCCGTCCTGCGCCTTGTAGCATCCCTCACCGGCCACAGCCTGCGACGACGCGACAATGACCTTTTGTATCGGAAGCTTGTCTTCTACGATCAGCTCATAGATCAACGCCGTGGCCGTGGCGTTGACAGCAAAGTAGGTACTGAAATCGGGCAGATAGTCCTGGTAAGCCGCGAAATGGTAGACGACATCCGCACCGTTCAAGGCGGAGCGCATCAGATCCTTATCCCGCACATCACCTTCGATGAACTCCGCGTCGGGCGCCAGGTAGGTCGGCCGGCCTTTCAAGTGCACCGGTTTGCTGAGGTTATCCAGAATCCTGACCTCATGGCCTTCCGCCAGCAGCCGATCAACCGTATGCGACCCGATGAAGCCCGCTCCGCCTGTCACCAAACACTTCATGGCGGTCATGGTGCCGCAAATGCTTTCCCCAGACCAGTCCCTTTTCGAGCCCCTTGCCGGTGGCCTGGGGCCTTCTGTCGTTCGGGCTACTCTTCTTGATCCCTCGATACCTCATAGACATCCCGTGAGAACCTGCGATGTAGAAGCCACGTCACACCGAAGAGGTCTCGTATGCCACGGAGCAATCGGTCCATTGTGCGGTAATGTGACTGTCCGTGCTGCCGGGTTCTGTGTGTTACGTCCACGGATGCTATTCTTGCACCAAGATTTCGAAAGATCGGCGGAAAGAAGCGGTGCATCCCATTGAATGGAAGTAGGTAATCGACGAACTCACGCCGGAACACTTTCCACGTTGAGTCGGTGATTCCATCATGCAGCACCATGTTGCGCACGGCGTTTCCGACACGTGATCCTAAGCGACGAATCCAAGCATCGTTACGCTTGGCCCGACGGCCACATACCAGGTCGTATCCCTCCCACAATTTCGCCAGAAGGTTGGGAATATTCTCGGGATCATGTTCGAGATCACCGTCCATGACGACAATCACCTCCCCGCGGGCCCGGCGAAACCCGGCAAACAGGGCAGCGCTCTGTCCGCTGTTCACGGGAAGACTGAACGGATACAGCCAGCTCCGCTCAGTCGCCATATCCGCCAGCACCTCGGCCGTGTCATCGCCACTGCCGTCATCCACCACGATCACCTCGAACGGCTTCCCTATCCCCTGCATCACGGGTTCCAACTCGTCGATCAGAACTGACAAGCTCGCCGATTCGTTGTAGACCGGGATCACCACGGACACAGCGAGGGTATCGGGACTGACCGGAGTACTCATGCTTACAACCTACTTGGATGGTTCTCGGCCGGTCAAATAGAAAGCCCGACCATGGGCTCGCCACGACGACGAGTCAACGTGCCCTACATCACGCGCTTCGCACGTACAGTCGCCGGTCGGTCACTAGGTAGCACTTTGAGTGGATGTCTTCGCTCACTTGCGCCAGAGCCCAGCGAAGCCGAGACATGATGGACTCGCGGTCTGGTTGCGATAGCGCAACCACAATGACGCCGTGGTGCTGAGGAAACAGAAGCTGAACCGTGTGAAAGAAGTCCTTGTCGGTGGTCAGCAGCACTGCCTCCAGATCTGATGCCATGCGCATCACATCATCATCGGGAGCGCCAATACGACCTTCATCTCTGAAATCATGGACCTCATGGCCGAGAGCACCGAGTGTATCGACAGCCGACCGCGGGAAGTTCTCATCCAACAGGAACTTCATGCAGGCACCAGGTCGCCGGCAACTTCCTCGAACTTCGTCAATTCACCGGCGAAACGAAGTGCGGCAAAGATATCCTCACGCGTGATCCCGGGATAGTCCTCCTGAAGCTGTTCAATCGTCTCGCCTCCTGCCAGGGCACCGAGAAGGTTGCCTACAAGCACACGGGTGCCACAAATGACGGGTTTCCCGTGACACACATCGGGCGATATGGAAATCCTATCAATCATCACAACGCTCCATCCAAGTTACAGGCAGCAACATCTGCGCGATCTACACCGTAGATTCTGCACCGACATGTCGCATAAGTCAACGGAGTCGTGGGATTTCTTCATGTCGCCTTCATCTCGCAACCATGGCCTTCGCCATCATCTTCATCAAGCGACCAAGCAAGGCGGGAAGAAACTGACGTGTAGAAAAGGCCGACTTCGCACTTTGGGCTTTGCCGCGGTAGGCATGTACAAGTGCGGAAGCGATATCACCGTACTTCTACACGTACTCGTACACACCAGTCCTCCCTTCCTTCCCCCGCATGTGAGGGAAAGACCTTCGGTCCCCAAGCACCGAAATCCCCACTTGAACCTGCCGAATGGCAGTGGCATCATGAGGCCATGAGCGAGACGATGACCGGTTTGGCAGGCAGCACCATTGAGGACGTCAGCCGTGCCGCCCGTTTCATCGCGGAATGTCAACCCGTCGTGCCACAGTCGTGACTCGCTTGAAACAGGGGCAGCGTGAACGGTGAAACCAGAGAGACGCCAGGGAACACGTGTTGGCGACGGGATCTGCTTCGCCTTGTGTGCAGCATTCTGGTTATTGGCGGGCTGACTGCTATTGCCGCCTTCACGCCGGTGCGCGAGTGGCTGAGTGTGGCACGCGTTGAGGAACTGGCGCGGACACTGGGGGTCTTCGGGCCATTGCTGATCCTCTTGATCGGCTCGGTTGCACCACTTGTCCTGGTTCCACGGTGGCCAGTCTCGTGGGTCTGCGGAATGCTCTATGGTGTCGCCTGGGGCAGTGCTCTGGCGTGTGTCTCGGCAACGGCCGGCGCATGGATTCAGTTCCACTTCGCACGGACACTGCTGAAACCCTCCGCGACACGACTGGCGTCACGGTTTCGATGGGCCGAGCAGTCTCTCACGGAGCACAAGACATTCACGGCAATCCTGCTGCTTCGCCTCTTTCCTTTCTCCAACTTCTCCGCCGTGAATCTGATCGCAGGGGCCATGGGCGGTCATGCGCGCGCATTCCTGGCCGCAACCTGCATCGGAATCCTGCCGACCTCCATCATGTTCGCGGCCTTCGGCAAACTCGCGAAAGAACCATCGCCCGGATTCATCCTCGTGGTCGCCGCCTGCCTCTTTGTCTTTGCTCTCGCCGGAACCGTAGCCTTCCTCGTCCTGAAACGCCGCGGAACCACCACCCGCGCATCCGCGGCCACCTGAAATGCGGCGCAGCCCCGGATCCACATGCCCGCCTTACGTAAGCCTTACGTAAGTCCGCAGGGATATGAAGGGCTGCGGCGATTCTTCGAGCGAAGCTCGTCCCATCCTGTAGATCCTGTTGATCTGCTTGCATCCCGAACTTGCTCCGGGGCCGTCCAAAACTCCCTCTCGTTACCCACGCGGAGCAGCGAAGATTCTGTGGGACACGCTCATGCCGTACTCTTACACGTACTCCTACACTCCAATCCTCTTTCCCCGGTCGTGTCCCGATCCCCTGTCTTGATCTCCATCCCCCCTCATGCCATCATCCGCTCCATGAGCAAGAAACAAACCAAAGTCGCCATCCTCCACCGCTACGGCCTGGCCGGGGATATCTGTTGTGGGGGACATAATCGGCCTCGGACGATTGAGATTCTGCATGAGCGGGGGTATGAGGTCCATTTTGTGGGGCCGAAGTCTGAGGATGCTCTTTCGGAGTATGCGGCTAAGTATGTGATCATGCATGAGTTGCCGTTTACGTGGGATCGCGCAAATCCTACGCATAAGTGGAGCCGGACGATTCTGTGGCTGCTCTGGTTGCCTTGGGTCGCGTTGTGGTGCCGGATCAAGCGAATGGATGCGATCACGCATATCAACGACACGATGCCGCTGACCGGGTGGATTCTACGGATTTTCTACGGCAAGAATGTGGTCATGACGGTGATGGATTTCTTCTGCCGGATCTATACGGAAAAGCATCCGGTGCTGCGCCCTCTGGGCAACTTCATCGAGTGGCTGGACGTTCAGTCGTGGAGACAGATCCCCTACATCCTGACCAAGGTGTATTTCATTCACGACTACCTGATCGCACGCGGGGTTCCGGCTGAAGCACTTCTCGTGGAACGTAACCCTATCGACCCCACCATTTTCTTCCCGCTTGAAGGCGAGGCACGAAGAGCAGCACGTGACAAGCTTGGGTTCTCAGACGACGACTTCGTAATGACACACCACGGCGTCATGCACCCAAACAAAGGCAATGACTGGGTGGTTCGGCGCGTGGCAGAGCTGAAAGGTGAAATCCCGACGATCCGCTTCCTGCTGATGGGCGATGGGGGCGAGATGGCAAACCTGAAGACCCTAGTCGATGAGCTGGGCGTCCAAGAGCATGTTTTGCTGCCGGGGTGGATGCCGGACGAGGAATCTCTGAATGCTGCGATCGCATCCGCGGACGTCGGACTGATGATGCGTATCGGCCAAGAGACCGATCACTTCCACATGACCGACACCCTCAACCACGAGCTGGCCTGCGCCAAACCCATCATGTCCGCCAACCTGCGCGGCGTAGCCGAGGTCATTGCCGACGGTGAGAATGGATTCTTGTTTGAGCCGGACAACCCCGAGGAGTTCAAGAGCAAACTCCTCCAGCTCTACCGCGATCCCGAGCTTCGCCAGCGCTTTGGCGCGGCTGCGCTGGAGACGAGCCGCGAGGTAAGCGATCTGGAGGTATGCGCGCGACAGGTCGCGGATCCGATTATTGCACTGGTGGAGAAGGAGAAGTAGCCCACAGATCTCGCAGATGGACGCAGATTAAGGAGATGTTGCGGGAATTGGGTCGGGCGAATACGCCCGCCCTCAATTCCCGCAACGTTATCCGCCGCCGGCTAATCGCCGGCGGGAAGCCCTATGTCAGAGGTAAGCGACAAGAAAGGTCGCGCTCGTGAGCCGGTCTAAGCTCTTGATAACGTTCAAATGTTGATGCCTGGGCCTTTTGACCCCTGCCAGCTCGTCTGGCAGGTGGATCAGCTTGACAGCCAAGAAGAGACCATAAGGAACCTGCGGCTGATGTGCGCGAGCAATGGCCCACGGGCCTCTTCTCGCGCTTTGCCAGCCGCGGGTCTGGGTGCTTTCTCTGCGTTTGGCTGCTAAGCTCTGGTTCCTGCCAGGCGAGCTGGCAGGGGCCGGGCATCAACATTTGAACGTTACCAAGCTCTTCGTTATGGCGTCCCGACACCTCAATGGCCCCACCGGCTGCGATTAGCAGCCGGGGAGCAACGTGGCGAGAATCGGTTCGGTCGGCATGCCGCGGCGTAGCGCAGCGAAGCCGGGTATTCCGACCGGGCCTATTCTCGCCACATTCTCTCTCTCTTTCTCCCATCTCTCCTTCTGCGTCGATCTGCGTAATCTGTGGGCCGCCTCCCGCATCCTTTTTTCCGTGCCTTCCGAGTCTTCCGTGGTTAAGTTCTCCTCATCATGAGTACTGAAGCCAAAACCGTCTCCGTCGTGATCCCCTACCTGAACGAAGAGGAGGCGTTGCCGGTTCTGTATGAGCGCACCTGTAAGGCGTTCGAAGCGCTACCGGAAGAGGTGGAGTTTCTGTTCATCGATGACGGCAGCAGAGACGGCAGCTTTGAATGGGTCTACAAGACGGCCCAATCCGACCCACGCGTGAAGTACATCAAGCTCTCACGCAACTTCGGCCACCAGGCTGCAATCACGGCCGGAATGGCGCACGCTTCGGGCGATGCGGTGGTCACGATCGATGCCGACCTGCAGGATCCGCCGGAAACCATCCCGGACCTGGTAGCCAAATGGAAAGAAGGGTTCGAGGTCGTCCACGCAGTCCGCACCACGCGCAAGGGAGAAACCGGACTGAAGAAGTTCTTTGCTTTCGCCTTCTATCGTATCTTCAAGAAGATCACCGAAGTGGACATGGTCTCGGACAGCGGGGACTTCCGTCTGCTGGATCGCAAAGCCGCCGCGGCGATCTCCCAGCTTCGCGAGCACCACCGCTACATGCGCGGTCTGGCCTCATGGATCGGATTCAAGCAGGGCTCGGTCCTCTATGACCGCGACCCGCGCTATGCCGGCGAGAAGAAATACACGTTCAAGCAGTCCTTCGTCCTCGCCCTCAACGCAATCGCCTCGTTCAGCGGCACCCCTCTCCGGCTTATATTCTATCTCGGCGGATGGATCTGTGCATTGTCACTGGCAGGCTGCATCGCCGCATGGATCTACCACGCTCACTACGGACACCCCAAGCACATCGGCACCGTCACCCTCGCCTTCGCCACCCTCTTCATCACCGGCCTGCAAATGTTCTGTATCGGCATCATCGGCCAATACCTGCGCCGCGTCTTCGATGAGATCAAGGACCGGCCGCTGTACCTGGTGCAGAGCGACAATCTCCCTCCGTCGCGCTGAGCGCTATGGAGGGCGAGGCGGTGGATGTATTGCCGGAGAGGGTTGAGCGTGTTGTTGTGCTCCATGAGCGGGTATCGGTGGGCGAATCCTTGTCGACCTCTTTGGATCTACGGGAACCCCATATCAACAGATGTATGGAGTCTTGACAGATCCCAATACAAACCCTATTGTCTCTACAGATCATCTGACGACCGATCCACTGGAGCGATGAGCAGGCGATGCAACTGGACTTGCTGAAACAAATCATACTGGACGAGCAGGGGCTGCCCCTGCCGGCGTTGACAGAACGAGATCTTCAACTGACCTTTGTTCCGGAGATGTCACTTTCGATTGTCGGAGCGCGCCGTTGCGGCAAGAGCTACAGGTCACTGCAGTACACGCAGCACCTGCTTGCAGCTGGCGTCAGACGGGAGAACATCTGCCGGGTTCTCTTCAATGACCACCGCCTGGTCACCGTGCCGGCAAGCGAACTGCACTGTATCGATAACGCCTACTACTCGCTCTATCCGGAGAAGAAGCGCAGAGAAGAGGTGGTTTTCATATTCGATGAGATTCACAGAATCGAAGGATGGGAAGACTATATACTCTACCTGCTCTCGGAACCGACTCATAGGGTGCTCATCACGGGATCAACATCCAAGCTCTTGACCGGCCACATCGCTTCCGCGCTCCGAGGCAAGAACTTCCCCACCCATCTCTGGCCTTTTTCTTTCGCGGAGTTTATCCGCCACTATGGTGTGGCCCCCGACACGATGTCTACCGGGGGGCAGGTCAGACTGCGCAACATGCTCTCGACCTACATTCGGCAAGGGGGATTCCCCGGCCTGTTCAACGCTCCAGAGACGGAGCATCGTCGCCTGCTTCAAACTTACTGGGACACCATGGTCTTGCGGGATGTGATCGAGGCACACCCCGAGGCCAACATCAACATTTCGGCGTTCAACAGCCTGGTCATCGAACTGATCTCCCGGGTCGGCTGTCCGATGTCCATAAAGAAAATCCTTCAGACCATGACCGAACGGGGTATCCACTGCAGCAGCAACAGTCTGTATCTCTACCTGGAATACATGCGCGAAGCCTTCATGCTGGAAACGATCGAATTCTATTCACCTTCTGAGAAAGTGCGTCACCGCAACTACCGAAAAGTCTACTGTGTTGATTGGGCACTTGCCCATGCCGTGGCGCCCGGCAGCGGCATCGACCCGACGCGTCGCCTCGAGAATATGGTTTACGTAGAGCTGCGACGAAGAGCGTACGACGTCTCATATGTCCGCACGCGTAGCGGCCATGAAGTCGACTTTGTCGCTACTCCCCGTTCCGGAGGAAACCCGTCGCTCATTCAGGTCGCATGGTCTATTGAAAAGCCTGAGGTGCGTGAACGAGAGGTGCGCGCACTCCAGAAAAGCGCGGAGTTCTTGGGGGCTGAAGATGTCCTTATCGTGACAAATGACGATGAAATGACTCTCTCCACCGACTCCAGGGAGATCCCTGTCCGACCCGTGTGGAAATGGCTTTTAGCCGATACTGCTTAACCACAAGGCCAGTTCCACCCTCCGCCAACACATCGGCACTGTCGCCCTCGCCTTCGCCACCCTCTTCATCAACCTGCTTCGCCGGCAGACTTTCTCCGTCGCCCGCAGGGTTATGGAGGGCAAGACGAAGGTCAGGTCGGCCAATACCTGCGCCGCGTGTTTGATGAGATCAAGGACCGGCCGTTGTGCCTGGTGCATCCGCCTTCGCCCTGAGGGCTACGGTGCGACAAGGAGCCAGAATTTCTGAGGGGGCGGTGGGAGCTCTGGGCGTTGAATGCCAACTTCAACTTGCCATGCGCATGCGCTGACCGCCATGATGGCGTCCCCACGACTCAATCTGATCCATTCACCAAAATCTACTGCGAACGCATACCTCGCGCCATCTCAAAAGAACCGCTGTCGTATCACAACCCAAGAAAGTGTGTCATTTATTCCTACGATCGTAGCTCTAAATGACACGCCATGTCCCCTGTATTACCGAGGTTTACGACTTAAAATAGAGAATGTTAAAGCCATATGCTATTCCATGGTGTTGCATACAGACCTACGATCGTCGTTCTGTATGACACGCTACTCTTGCCCCGGCATGGGAGAGGAAGAGGTACTGAGGGGTGTGACGGAGATGGTGAAGACTCCTTTTGAACTGGTATGTCGGCGATCCTCAGGGTAGAAATGGCACCGTGTTTTCTGAGGATACAGCACGGTCAGGGCGATACAGGTCTGCGAGGGGCTGCTGATGTCTGCCCTTCCGTTTGGAAAGTACGTCCGGAAACAGCGCCTCGCGCTTCGTGCTGACGATTCCTCATATTCGCTCCGCCGGGTGGCCATGGCATCAGGACTCGAGCCATCGTTTCTGAGCAAGATTGAGCGCGGTATCGCTCCACCGCCATCGGAAGCAAAGATCAAGGCGTTGGCCGAGGCGCTTGGGGAAGATCCTGACGTACTCCTCGCCCTGGCCGGGAAAGTCTCCGCCGACCTGCGGGAGGTGATACGGAAACGCCCCACCCTTTTCGCCGACTTGCTTCGCCAGTTGCGATATGCGCCCGACGACGCCGTTACCGGCATGGTCAAGGAGGCCCGGGCGAAGTACGGGAAGAACTAGTAGATAGGTTCCCCTTTTTTGCGCTTGCATGCGTGGAGCGAGTACTACACACTCCTCTGTATGAAAAAAGAGGGGGATGAATCTGCAAGCCGCATAGAGGCGTACTGGCGCATGCGCAAGGCCCAAGAGGCGAAACTTCTCGCCAACATGAAATCGGCCATGCCCGGGTTGACCGCGATGCTTGAGAAATGCTCGTCACATTGGGGATACGAGGATCCCGTCTACAGGTTCTATCACCATTCGTTCAAGGTGTACTGGTTACAAAGCACCACGTGCGAGATCGCCGAGCTGCTCCGCTCCCTTGCGCCGGACCAACCAGTGCTGGACCCCTTCTTCGAGGAGATTCTCCGGGACGGTGCAGGCGGAAAGGAGTTCCAGCCGGAGCACAATCGCGACTGGCTGACGCATACGCGCCCCTTCGTGGAAGCGTTCTTCCATGCACGGTACTTCCTGGAGATGGCCGTGAAGTACGGAAAGGAACTTACATCTCCCCCGGCGGTTCTGCCGTCCGGATGGGCCGCGATTCTTTGCCTCTATAGCCTGAGATGAAGAAACATGCCATGAGGACAGATCGACTGCCGCAGCAATACCAGGAAGCAACTCAAGCATTGCTTTCCAAGACCCTCCGCATCTATCCACGTACAGTCGCATTTGTTGTGATAGGGAGCGTAGCGGACGGTACATGTAAGCCGGACAGTGATCTCGACGTGGTCTGGATTCACCGAGGCAAGCGCAAACGGCATTGGTATGATCGCGTTGACTACGACTATGACGGCCCCATCGAACTCGTTGTCTTCAATCTCAAGCAGGTGCGTAACCAGTTCCGACAACACAGCCCCATGGCGCATGCGCTTCAGTCCGGCCTGGTGTTGTACGACCCCGAACGACTCCATGCCGGTTGGATGAAGACATCACTCGGCCTGCCAACACGCCACTGGATCGACACCACGTATGCGTTCATGTCACGCCGCCTGGAGAGGGGAATTGATTCCTTCCAACAAGAAAGCCGTTTCCATCGTCGCTTCTGCAGGCAAGCCTATGAATGTCATTGTGCTGTAAGCGACGTGCTCTGCCGCGCCGTGTGGAACCTTGTGCGACTAATCCTTGTCGTACAAGGACACGTGCCAATGAGCAAGCTACATACTCGCCAGCTCTTCCTGGACATCACGCGCGGTTCCCGGCTACACAGCGCCTTGGATGCTACCATCCTGGTACACCATGAGAAGCGTTTCTGCCGAATCGAGGAGGCACGTGAAATGGTCTATCTTGGAAGATGGGCCTGCGATTGGCTGCGCAAATCGCTGGGCGAGCCGACCGATCTGAAACGTAGCCTTTGCTGAGCTTTCAGTCCTCAGCAAATGTGTTCTGAACCTGGATCATACGGGATTTGATGTCGGTGAAACTGATCGGGCAGAAATCGTTGGGGTCAACACCGACGTCCATGCTCTTGTGGAATGGACCCAAATTGCCATGACTGTGCCCATAGAGATGCCAGCTGCCGCGGAATGCCCCGTGCCATGACCGCTGAGCGAAGTGCGCCAGCACGATTTCCTGTCCTTCGATGCTAACCCGGAGCGCAGTCTGAACCCGTGGATCGCTATCGCCGATAAGTGTGAGGCGATCCGACTCCATCAGGTCATCGAGCAGTCCTCGTTTATGCGCCTGTCGCAATGGCTTGTCGTGATTGCCCAGCAAGAGGCGCCGCCGGCCATTAAGCCGATGGAGACGGGCAGCCGCGTACTCGGCACTGCATCGAAACGCAAAGTCTCCCAGGTCATAGACTGTGTCGGCGTTGCCGACGCACGCGTTGTGACGTTCAATAATGGCTTGGTCCATCTCCTCCACATTTGCGAACGGCCGATCACAGAGGCGGATGATATTCCAGTGTCCAAGGTGGTAATCAGATGTGAACCAGGTACAGGGCATGAGACAGCACCTCTCTTCACGCTATCGACGGCCTAGTCGAACGATTCCTGGTCTTCGATCTCGTCACGGCCGGCCTTGTCGTAATCAAGAATCTCAATGTGATCAGAGTAGCACCACGGAAACATGTCTCGCCGTAACTTGGCCATCCATGACTTGCCAGCTGCCTTACGCTTCAGGTTGTAGAAGACCACCCCCTCCGCCATCACCTTATCGCCCTTGGCTCCCCGGGGTGTACGCTTCGTATGATACCGCGAGACCAGCCAGTCCCTGAACCATACGCTCCAGTTGTCGAAGGTCCGCTCATGCTCGTGAAAGGAGCGGTATGCCAGGGCTGATACCGCTTTCTCAAAGGGGTACCATTCGTGAACGTCCAAACCATAGGGGTTGCCCTGCAACTTAGGGCCAATCACCTCGCCGGCCTGTTCGCCGTCAGGGGCGACATACCCCTTCCCAATCGCCCGGAAGATTCCCTCTATGATAAACGTCTTGCCCTTGAGGATCTGTAGGGGATCAATCACGTTGAGTCGATTCTGCAGCGCAATGAGGCGACCGTCCTGCGTCAGCAGCTTCACGTTCGTACCATCCAACTTCTCGACAGCGATGGTGGCTTCATCCTCAAACACCCACTCGTATCCGGGGTTGACCCGATCCACCACCAGGTAAGCTTCGGGAGATCGGAGCTTCAGACGTGCCCCATGCTTTCGCCACAATTCCTTGTCGACCTCGAACGTCTGCCGAATGAACGGACACTGGATCTTTGGAAAATCCGACAGCAAAGGTTGTGTAGCCATTGTGTTCCTCCTTGTTGCGTCAACTTATCGTGACTTGTGTACTACCCACTACATACTCAGTCGACAAAAAAAGGCGCCCCCCATTCCCGCCCGCTCCAACACCAGGGCAGAGACGTGTCATCCAGACCCACGATCGTGGGTGTGGATGACACGCTTTCAAGCCCGCGCTTTCAAGCCGGAGGCGATTGCTTCGGTGGTGGCGATGTGGGTATTGAAGACGGCGCCTCCCAGGTACGCCTGGGGCAGGAGAGCCCGGGGGAGGAGAGGATCGTTGTCCATAACCGTCACGTACGCGCTCATCTCTTCCCTCGCGAGAGTCTGGAGAGCGGGAACATCCAACCTGTCTGCTTCCACGCTGGCCAACTGCGCCTCGTACCGGCGGAGATACCACTTGTGACCGGCGTTGATGTCGGACCAGTTCCAAGCATCACGCACAATCTGCATGGGATCCAACCCCAGCACCGTCCTGCTCTCGAAGAGATAGGCGTAGTGGTCAACCTGGACGGCCTCGGTCAGATCTGCGAAGTCAGGACGTATGTCGGTCGGTGTGACATAGATGCTCTTCTGAAGGCACCCCAGGTTCTGCTTCTTGAGAAATCCCCGCAGCACATCTCGGTACTTCCGGCTTGATTCCGGCACATCGTAGATCAGCATGTACCAGTACCCGGGCCAATCCCGTCGCCACATCTCCTCCGGACGATGCAGACGCTTGATGCGCCGCTTCCCATTATCGGAGAGGGCGAGCTGAGAGAACCTGCCGACCTCAGTTGAGACCAGCAGTCCCTGCTTCCGCAGCCGGCACACGGCCGAACGGTATGCGGCATTGGTTGGAAACGCACCAGTCCACATACCGCGCCAGCGACAGGTCTCAAGAAAATGCCCATACCAGAAGAGACAGTCCATGAGCTGATCGGCCGCCCTGCGCCGCAGCACCGTTATCGAAATATCCGGATTATGAAACCCACCCATACCGCCCCCAGCGTTACATTTTCGCCCACGATCGTGGTTCTATATGCAACACTAAATCAAATGTTTTCTTCATTAACAAGCGTATTAGAGACATATTGTGTTTCATCTATTCTCACGATCGTGGTTCTAGATGACACACCTATATCTACAGAGGCGTTACCATGGGGCGGGTTGTTGTGATGGTGATGGTGGGTGGGGCGGGATGGGAGCGGCAGTGTGTAGCGGGACGGGATGCGAGCGAGTATAGGGGGTTCTGCGGAGATGATGGCTTGATGATGCCGGGGTTCGTTTGAGAAGGTTCTGATATGCAACGACGAGATTTGGTGTTGGATGGCTTGGCATTCGTGGTCACGGTTGGGTTGGCGGCTTGGCTGGGATGGGAAGCCAAGGACCTGATCTGGGGGCTTTGGGTTTCGAGTCTTTGTGTGGGGTATGCCTACATCGTTACGACTATCGTGATGGCCGTTGTTCAGGCGGAGGGTGTCGGGCGGGTCGTGATGGGTGGGGTTGGGGTGTTCATGCTGGCTTTCTTCACGGTGCACTTTGGGATGTTCCACTATGTGCACAGCGTCTTCCTGAATGGGTTCTTTCCGCTGATTGAGGAGGGCAAAGGTTTTCCCAGCTTGCCGGTGGTGCTCACAACAGCGCTGCGTGAGTATTGGCCGATTGTCGTGGCAACCTTTGTGTCGCGTTGGACCGATTTTCCGTTTCGACAGAAGGTCAGCTTGTCGGGTCAGGACACGATGATGAAACCCTACGCCAACGTTATCCGTATGCATCTTCTGATCTTCGTCTTTGCAGGACTACATGCCGCAGGGCTGAGCAGGTACGCCGTATACCCGGTACTGATCGCCTACTTCTTCCCGTGGGGTGTGATGCTGCGGCGGGTGCGGGGCAAGGAGGCCTGACGCCCGGTGGTGGCAGACGGGTAAGCACACACGTAGAGAGATCTAGTTGGGGAAGTCGGCAGCGTTGGCGGTGATCCACTCGGCGGCGGCTTCACGCGATGAGAGGTCTCTGCCATTCTCCTCACGCTGTTGGCGGCGATAGTCCTCGATGTAGCAGATTTGCTCGACGATTCGCCCGTGGTAGTGGTCGGTCTCGCTATGGAAACTGAGTCCGTTGATGTACTGACCTGCACCATTGTCCGACAGCTCTGCGGTCCAGACAATCTCGCCTTTTACGGATTCCGGATGAGTCAGTGAGGGGAAGCGGAGTTCTATGACGTCGCCCAGCTCATACGCCTTCCCGGATATGAAGGCTATGCCGCCATGGCTGACATCCCGCATTTCGTGCGGCCTGAAATCGGAGTGTCCCTCCACCCGGCACTCAACGGGTACGCTGGATGGATGCCGATAGAAATGGCGACGCTCTTCGAAACGCTCGTTCATACCTGCACAGGATATGGGGCCGGACCGCAGTACGCAAGTCTTCTCGACTTCCTTATCGTATCGTTGTTCACTTGCCGCATGAAGACGTGGAAGACGTTGGCGAAAGAGCTGATCCTGGATTGTGGCAAGTTCCTGAAGGTTGAACGCCACACGGTTGATTTCGGCGAAGGACGCGTGATTGATGATTGGCCGTGGGTGATCACCCCTGATTTTGTCGTCATAGTCGCCGTTACTCCTGAAGGCAAATTTGTATGCATGCGGCAGGGCAAGTACACGATTGAGGGCGTGGCGATTGCACCCCCGGGCGGACATATCGAAGAGGGCGACTCACCACGAGAGAGCGCCGAACGTGAGCTGCGTGAAGAGACGGGGTATGAGTCGGGCGATTGGACGTTCCTGGGCAGCTACCCGGTTGACGCCAACCGGGGCGCCGGCAGGGCCAACTTCTTCCTGGCACGCGATGCCACGTTCGCCGGACATGTGGAGTCCGACGACCTTGAACCACAGGAACTGGTCCTTCTTTCACGCGAAGAGCTTGAAGCCACCATCGATGACTGCGAAGTCAAGCCGCTGCCCTGGGTCACCGCATTCGCACTGGCGTTGCGACGGTGTTGAGCATGGCGGGAAACGGCTCGCTGGG
>JADHWE010000010.1 GCA_016783675.1 Kiritimatiellia bacterium | reverse complement strand
CTTGTTGGATATTGGATATTGAAGAAAAGTTGGTCCTATTCATTTGTCCATGAGACATGTTGATAATCAAGCGGTTATGAGAGTGTTCGAATGAGAACGCGTTAGGAAAACACGGTTTTGAAGGATTGTAGTACGAAGGGTCTGGGGCGAATGCCCCGTTTCCGCTTTCACCTGTCGCGCGAGGGTGTGAGTGGAGGGGTAGCCGGCCTGGCGGGCGATCTCGATGACGGGGAGATCGGTGTTCTCGATCAACCAGCGGGCGCGCTGCAGGCGAGCGCGGCGGACATAGGCAGCCGGGGTGTGGCCGGTCACGTCGTGGAACACGCGCGAGAGATGTTCGCGCGATACGCCGTACGTGGCGGCCACCTCCTTGAGCGACCAGGTGGTGAGGGGGGCATCACGCAGTGCCCCCACGGCGCGTTCCACCGGACTCAACTCGCGCGATTGACTGGCGCGGGCATGGTCAAAGATCTGCATCACGAAGCTGTATACGAGTGAAGCCTGTGCCGAGGGACTGGCCGCGCGGTGTGGGCGGGCCATGTCGATCAGGCGCACCAGCGTCTCCGGGATGAGACGATTGTGGCGAAGATCCAGCACCGAGCCGTATTGCCGCCGGATCGCACTCCAGTGTTCGAGCAGGCCCGCGCCACACAGGCAGATGTACCGGCTGCGGTAGGTCTGTGTGGCATCACGAGCCAGGCCGTATCCGGTGTCCTCCCCGTACGAAAACAGGAGCGCATGACCTTTCGGAACCGGGTGCATCCCTGCCTTGTCCCGGTAGGTGAGTTCGCCGCCCATCGTGAGCTGAAAGACCACGATATCGGCCGGTGTCCGTTCCGTGTTCTCGTTCCAGTAGGAGCGTTCCGGTGGCTGGACATCCTGTCCATGGGATGTCACGCGCCACAGGAAGTCGAACGGTGCACGCTCCTGCGGCAATTCAACGTAGCTTCTCTCTCTCGGCTGCACAGTGCGCTCCAGAACGTCTCTAGTGGTTTGGATATCACATATTGCACACTGTATATCACACAATCGTGTTTGAATCAATAGAATACCAATTAGTACGATGGATTCATGTCACAAAACGGGGTTCAGGTGGCGTGTAGGGCCGCACCGTGTGCGGCCAGACGTTGTGAGCCGCACGCGGTGCGGCCCTACACCTGAATACGACAATGGAGGATCAGTCATGGCGGAAGAAAAATCGATTGCAGCGGGGATTGATGAGCAGCTGAAGGGGCATGCGGCGCACAGTAAGGCGGCGGATTCCCAGGTAGGGCTGCCTGGTGAGATGCGCCGTCCGATCAATGTCGTGTTCCTGGGGGCCGGGTCAGGGTTCTGTCCGCGTATCTGCCGCGACATCCTGATGATCAATACGGCTGACCGTGGCGACATCCGGTTGGTCGACATCGACGCCGAGCGTCTGGGGATGATGCACAAGGTGTTGGAGAAGGTGCTGGTGCAGGCGGGGCGCCAGGAGGGATGGACGGTCACCTCATCGACCGACCGGCGCGAGATGCTGCCGGGGGCGCACTACGTGATCAACTCGATCGAGGTCTCCGGCCTGGACTGTGTGGCCCACGACAACGACATCCCGCTCAAGTACGGGATCGACCAGTGCATTGGCGATACGATCGGCCCGGGTGGTCTTTTCAAGGCGCTGCGTACGGTGCCGGTCTTTCTCGATATCCTCCGTGATGTCCGCGAGCTCTGTCCGGATGCGCAGGTCTTGAACTACACCAATCCGATGAACATCATGTGCCTTGCCGCGGGCCGCGCCGTGCCCGAGGTCAAGCTGGTCGGCCTGTGTCACTCCGTTCAGGGCACCAGCCATCACATGGCCCGCGAAGCGGATGTGCCCTACGAGGAGATGGAGTGGGAGTGCGCGGGAATCAACCATCTGGCGTGGTTTACCTCGTTGAAGCACAACGGCGAGGATCTGTACGAGAAGGTGCTCTACGAGAAGTTCCGCAAGGAGGTCGCAAAGGGTCTCGAGGAGACGGCGGCCGGACTGGCGTCCCATGACGATAGCGGCCACGGCGTGGAGGCAAAGTACACGGTCAGCGACCTGGTCCGCAAAGATATGTGTGTGCAGTTCGGCGCCTTCATCACGGAGTCATCGGGCCATCTCTCCGAATACTTGCCCTACTATCGTAAGAGTCAGGTCGGGCGCGACCTGTTGCGGCTGCGCTACTGCGGTGGCTCGCGCTTTTACGCAACGAACTGGCCGAACTGGCGCGAGAGTGCCGACAAGGAGCGCACGCGCCTGGTCAGCGGCGAGCAGACATTGCCGATGGACCGCTCATGGGAGTATGGCTCCTGGATCATCGAATCGATCGAGAAGAACAGCCCGTTCGTCTTCCACGGCAACGTGATGAACACGAAAGACGGTGTCGGTCCCCTGGTCGGCAACCTGCTGCACGACGGTTGCGTCGAAGTCGCCTGCCTGGTCAACGGTAGCGGCATTCACCCGACAGTCTTCGGCAATATGCCCCCACAGATGGCGGCCATCTGCCGCAGCAACCAGGACATGTTCGATCTCGCCGCCAAGGCCGTCATCGAGCAAAGCAAGGAAGCGGCCATCCACGCCCTCATGCTGGACCCGCTCTGTGCCGCCGTCCTGACCCCCGCCGAGATCCGCGCCATGACGATCGAGATGTTCGAAGCGGAGAAGGATCTGCTGCCTGATTACAGGTAGGGTGGCCTTCTGAACGCTTGTCGGTCCGCCTCTTTGCGCCTATAGTCAAAGTGATCCGAGCCCAACACGGGCTTAACATGGGCATGCCATTCTTGGCGCTCGTGGATCACGCGAGAGGTGGACGTAGACTATGGGCAAGCTGAAGATCGGGATTGCCCCCGATTCGTTTAAGGGCAACATGACGGCGCTTCAGGTGGCGACCCGCATTGAAAAGGGGTTGCGCAAGGCGCTGGGCGATATCACGGTGGTGAAGGTTCCGATGGCTGACGGCGGCGACGGCACGGCCAAAACAATTGTGGACGCGACGGGTGGGCGCATGGTGCGGCGCACGGTGTCCGGTCCGCTCGGCAAGCCGGTCAGGGCTTCGTTCGGGCTCTCCGGCGACGGACACACGGCCGTAATCGAGATGGCCGAGGCCAGTGGGTTGGCCCTGCTGCGTCCCTCGCAGCGCAATCCCATGCGCACGACAACGCGCGGGACCGGCGAACTGATCTCTCACGCCTTGAAACTGGGCGTTTCGCACCTTCTGGTCGGAATCGGCGGCAGCGCCACGACCGACGGCGGCATGGGCATGGCCCGTGCGCTGGGCGTACGCTTCCTCGACAAGCGTGGCCGCGAGGTGGCCGATAACGGTCGCGGGCTTCTGCGCGTGGCATCCATCGATATGACGGGTCTCGACCCACGCCTGGAGGATGTGCGCGTGGAGGTGGCCTGTGACGTGGACAATCCATTGACCGGCCTGCACGGGGCGGCACAGGTCTATGGTCCCCAGAAAGGCGCCACACCGGAGATGGTGGAGCAACTTGATGCGGGACTGGAAAACCTGGCTGACGTGATCAAGCGCGATCTCGGTAAGAGCGTGCTGAAAGTGCCAGGGTCCGGCGCGGCCGGCGGACTGGGCGCCGGATTGCTCGCCTTTCTGCATGGCGAGCTGCGTCCCGGGATCGCCATCGTCATCGATGCCGTGCAGCTTGCCAAGCGCCTCAAGGGATGCGACCTTGTGATCACGGGCGAGGGCCGCATGGACGGTCAAACCGCCTTCGGCAAGACACCCGCCGGTGTGGCGGGCGTGGCGAAGTCGCTCGGGCTTCCCGTGATCGCACTCGCCGGCTGCCTGGGACCTGGTGTCAGCAAGGTGCATAAGATTGGAATCGACGCCTATTTCTCGACCCTGGAACGGTCGATCAACGAAGACGAAATACCCGTGGTGGGCCCGACCATGCTTACCAACTGCGCCGAACAAGTCGGCCGGGTGATTGCTATGAAAGGAGCACTCAATGTTTGAGAGAGAAGAAAACCCAAGAAACGTAACCGAAGCCGACATCGTAGTCGGCATTGCCTCCTACCAGGAGGCCGACAGCATTGCCTACCCGACGGAGCAGGCGAGTCTCGGTCTCAAGAAGTACTACCCGGACCGCAAGGCCGTGATCCTCAACTGCGACAACGATTCGCCGGACGGCACGGAACAGGTGTTCATGGGAACCAAGACCGAGATTCCCAAGATCTACATCACGACGCCCCCCGACACCCCGGGTAAGGGCTACAACTTCGAGAACATGTTCCGCAAGGTGCTGGAACTCGATGCCAAGATGCTTATCTGTGTGGATGCCGACTTGCTCAGCATTACACCGGAGTGGATCAAGTACTTCGTCGAACCGATGGAGGATGGGTACGATTTCATCAATCCAATCTACTCGCGCCACAAGTACGACGGCACGATCACGAACAACCTCTGCCTGCCGTTGGTGTACGGGCTTTTCAATCGCAACATCCGTCAGCCGATCGGCGGCGACTTCGCCATGTCAGGCAAGCTGGCCAAGCACCTGATCTGTCAGCCCTGGCATCGTACGACCGAGGAGTACGGCATCGACATCTTCATGACGATGAACGCCATTCTGGGTGGCTTCCGCATGGGGGAGACCGGCTTAGGCGCCAAGATTCACAAGCCCAGCGCGCCGAAGCTCGGGCCGATGTTTCTCCAGGTTGTCAGCACGGCGTTTCTGACCGTCATTCGCAGCTTTGAAGAGTGGAAGGATACTGAGGCGATTGACCAGTCGCCGCTGTACGGCCTGCGCCGCAAGATGCCGGCCCAGAAGCTTGAGGTCGACCGTGCCGCGATCGAAAAGAACGCGCGTGATGGGTTTGTTGAGGCACAGGGCCAGATCGAGAAGCAACTCAGCCCGGATCTCTACAAGGATCTGACCAGCATGTTCTGTGGTGGGACGATTGACATCTCCGCCGAGCAGTGGTGCCAGACGGTCTACGATATGATCGCGGCCTTCGCAGTGGCACCCGATCAGCTCAGCGTCGTAGAGTCGCTCAAGGGTCTCTACTTCGGGCGTGCTCTCGCGTTCATGAACAAGACGTGGGATTGGCGCACCGACGCGGCCGAGGAGGAGATCATGGCCCAGGCCGACATCTTCCATGATAAGCGCGACTACCTGATCAAGAAGCTGGAGGCGATCTGATGGCGGTGAAGAAACCCTCCGTCGCCATTCTGCACTACTCCTGTCCGCCGGTCATCGGCGGTGTGGAGTTCATTATCGAGGCCCACGCGCAGCTGTTGGCCGAAGCCGGCTTCCGCACACGGATGCTGGTGGGGAAGGGCGGCCAGGTCCACCCCAAGGCCCGCACGGTTGTGATTCCCGAGCTGGCGTCCGACGGCGGCCCGCACGCCGCGATCGTGAAGGCGTTGAATAAGGGCAACGTGCCGGACGGCTTGGAGGCGGCCGTTAAGCAGACGGCCGCCCGCATCAGCCGGGCGCTGAACGGGGTCGACGTTTGCATGATGCACAACGTGCTGACGATGCACTTCAACCTCGTGCTGACCGCCGCGCTGGCGCGCGTGATGGAACGGCGCGGCGACACCATCACGTTTGTGGCGTGGACGCATGACCTGACGTTCCACGAGCCGGTCTATTCGATGCACCAGCATGACTGCTATCCGTGGAACCTGATGAAGCAGGCCCTGCCGGGCTGTCACTATTGCGCGATCTCCGACGAGCGCCAGAAGCATATCGGCGAGACCCTGGGGCTGCCGCCCGCGCAGGCGCCGGTGATTCCGGATGGCATCGACGTCAGTCGGCAGCTAGGACTGACCGACATGGCGCGCGACATGTATCGCGGAGAGAACCTGGCCGAGAAGGACATCGTATTGCTTACGCCCGCCCGCGTGCTGCGGCGCAAGAATATTGAATTGGGCATCGAGATTGTCGCCGCGCTCAAGCGCGCCGGGCAGAACGTGCGCTGGTTCATTACCGGGGCCCCGGACCCGCACAATCCGGACCTCGCCAAGTACTGGAGCATGCTCAACGGGATGCGCCGACGCCTGAAGGTGCAGAAAGAGATCATCTTTCTCGGCGAGCGGTTTGACCGCCCGGTCACCGACGACGACCTGCGCGGCATGTTTCGCCTGGCCGACTGTCTGCTCTTCCCGAGTAAGCGCGAGGGGTTTGGCCTGCCCGTGCTCGAGGGCGGCTTGGCCCGGCTGCTGCTGATCATGAACGATATCCCTGTCTTCCGCGAACTGATCGGTGGCGATGCCATCCTGATCCGCAAGAACAAGTCGGCGGACGAAGTCGCCGCGCAGGTCATCAAGCGTCTTGGCAAACGCACCGAGATCGCCTACCGCAAGCACGTCATGGCCAACTACGGCTGGGAAGGTGTCTTCAAAAAGCACATCCTTCCCGTGGTGACGAAGCCGCGCTCCATCTGGAAGTGAAGCGGTAGTGGTATAGCCGCGAAAGAACGCAGAGAGCGCAGAGAGAGACCCATTCCCCACCTCTCTTCTGCTTTTTCTTTGTGTTCTTTGCGCTCTTTCGTGGCTAATGTTTTCTTCCCATGAGTTCTGACGGCAAAACCATTGTAGCCTTCGGGAAGTGCACCGACTACGACCCCTCTGCGGTTGAAGCCGCGGTGCGAGCGGCGGTGGATGCGGTTGGCGGAATCGGCGCGTTTGTGCAGCCGGGGCAGTCGGTGTTGCTTAAGCCCAACCTTCTGACCGATGCGGATCCGGACGCGGCGATCACCACGCACCCGGAGATCGTGCGGGCGGCAATCCGGTTGGTGCAAGAGGCCGGCGGCGTGTGTCGGGTGGGGGACAGTCCTGCCAGCGTGATCAAGCATGAGCGGGTATGGGAGCGCACCGGCATGCGGGCGCTCTGCGAAGAAGAAGGCGTGGAATTGATCACACTCGAGCAGGGCGGCGCGCGCGAGTTCCGCGAGGAGCGGCAGGTGTTCGACATCGCGCGTCGCGTCCTTGACGCCGATGTGGTGATCAACTTGCCGAAGGTGAAGACGCACGTGATGACGAGTTTCACCTGTGCCGTTAAGAACATCTACGGCTGCGTTCCCGGCATGGCCAAAGCGGGCCTGCACAAGCAGTACTTCAACGCGGCTGACTTCGGTCGCGTGGTGGCGGCAATCTACGGTGTGGTCCGGCCGGCACTCACCATCGCGGATGGCGTGGTGGGTATGACCGGTAACGGTCCGTCTTCCGGCCAGCCCACCGCGATGGGCTTTGTGGCGGCCAGTGCGGATGGCGTGGCCCTCGACCGTTGCCTCTGTCGTTCGTTACGTCTGGATCCGCGCGCAGTGCCCTACCTGCCGGTTCTGCGTCGGCGCGGGGTGGGAGAGCACGACGAGCGGCGGATTCACGTCATCGGTGCGGATCTTGATTCGCTGCTGAACAGACCCGTGGCGCTGCCGAACACGTTGCGCACGCGCCTCATTCCTTCATGGCTGGGACGACTGTTTGCGCCGCTGCTCTGGTGTCGACCGACCTTCTCTGACAACTGCGTCTACTGTGGTCTCTGCGTACGCACCTGTCCGGCCGATGCCCTCACCCAGGAAAAGGGTGAGAAACCGGTGCTGGCCCCAAAGCAGTGCATTGAATGCTGCTGCTGCCACGAGGTGTGCCCGGCCAAGGCGGTCGATATGCAGCTCAGTCGCATGTTCCAACGCCTCGTCGATCACGACAAGTGCCTGAGGTAGTACCAAGGGCCATCAGACTTAAGTCGGATACGCGTGTTTCATCTGTCTCAACACCTCTGAGACACGGGACATAGGGCTTAGGTTTTATTTTTCGGACCTCATCCGGCGTCGTCGGAAGCGCGAATCTCCCAGTTGTTACGGCCCTTCCCGCGTTTATCGGCGAGTTGTCAAGAGAATGCCAAGGTACGGGATATTCCCTAGGCTGGCACGGCTAGTGCTTTATAGATAGGCGACCCGAAGCTGGTTCGAGAACCTGAACCGCTCCCGACAAAGGGACAGAGACAGTTCGGACCCTACTGGCTGAAGGGCTGCCAACGGCGGGTACGCCAAGGGGGGCCGCAACTCCGGTTGCGGCTCTCTCTTTTTTTGTGGCATAGTCACCTGCATGGATGAAAAGCCGCACTATACGCCTACGCAATGGGTTGTTCGCATCGTGGGAGTTCTCCTGCTTCCCGGCGCGCTGCTGTTCGGCCGCCTGTTTGCCGGACAGGTCAACGCCGCACCGGTAATCTGCCTGTGGCGCCGTTTCTTCGGGTGGCACTGTTTTGGCTGCGGTATGACCCGCGCCCTGTGCCTGTTCGCCTCCGGACAATGGAGTGCATCGATCCGTACCAACTGGCTCATCGTGCCGGTTGTCGCCGCTGCGTTGGTGATATTTTCTGGGAGCCTTGTCTGGCTCATACGTGCTTGCAATGAAAAGGGGCAGTGCTAGTATCTGTGCCGTAGGCGACGGTGAATCGCTGCCGCTCAAAGAAAAGGAGTTACCGTTATGGCTACCCAACAGGTTAAATTTGGAGAATGGCTTGGACAGGGCTTCGATCTCTTCAAGGAGAACATCGGGCCGCTCATTCTCGTATCGTTAGTGGCGCAACTGCTTGCCGGTATCAGTGCCGGGATCCTCGCCGGTCCGATGATGGCAGGCTTGGCGATCGTAACGCTCAATCTGGTGGATAAGAAGGGCACCCCGGACGTGAGCACGCTGTTCGAGGGGTTCAACTACTTCCTGCAGTCGTTCCTCTTTGTGTTGGTCTGGAGCGCCATCATGTTGGTGGCCTATCTCATCTCCCTGGCTACGTGCGGCATCCTGGTACCGGTGGTGAGTGTTGCAGGACTTTTCATCGGTGCCCTGATTATGTTTGCCCCCTACCTGATCGTTGAGAAGAAGCTGGCCTTCTGGCCGGCCTCCATGAAGAGCATGGAAATGGTCAAACCAAACGTCTGGCCGCTGCTCGGCTACTTTCTCGTGGTCAGCATGATCGGTAGTGCCGGTTCGGCCGTGTGCGGTATCGGCGTGATCGTCACGATGCCGATCGCCTGGTGCATGTACGCCGTGGCCTATCGCGAACTGACCTCCGGTGGCGGCGCCCCGGCCGAAGCAGCCCCTGCTCCCGCACCCCCGGCGGCTCCGGTCCCGGCCCCGGAACCCGAGCCCGCTCCTGCGGAAGCTCCCGCGGCTGAGCCCGAGGCGGAAGTGGTAGAGGAAGAGACGAAGGCTGAGTAGTCGAACCACCATTGCGCTCGGGAGTGCTGTAGTGGAACATACGTGCCTATTCGGCTATAGCTCCAGATAGACCAACCAGCCCCTCAGCGGGATGACGTGGATAGGGCTTTCGGGCGTCCACACGTGGGCGTCCTGAAACTCCTCTATGGCCGGGGCAGACAGCTTGGCTTTCGCGGGATCGAGATCGAGCGCGCCCCAATCGATGGTCAGCGTGATGTCTGTGGACTCTTTCGCCCAGCTGCCTATGGCGAGAAGCGTGCGGCCCTTCCTGATATAGGCGGTCACCTTTACGTCGGGGTGGTCGGTGGTCACGGGGCAGTCAGGATTCCAGTAGCCCACCATGCGGGAATCGGCTATGCCGAATTCGTCCCACACTTTCCATATTGGCTCTGGGTCGGGTGCATCGGTCCAGGGCATACGAGCAGTCATGCCATAGACCATGCCCAACCAGCGGTTTCCGCCAGCGTGGAGCATGTCGCCCATGAGTCCGAAGGGGATGCCGGACACCTCTACGAGCCACTGGTCGGGCGACATCTCGTTGTAATGAAAACTCTCGCCAAACCAGAGCTTATCGATGTACGGAAAGAACTCGGTGTACTGGGTGGCGGGCCCGATCGAGAAGCCTGTGTTGGAGTGTAGGTCAATCAGGCAGTCAGGCTTCACTTCGGCCATGACGCGCCGCATCCGTTTCACTATGCGGCGATCATAGCTGACGTCATCCAGATAAAGGCCGTCGATATCCACATGCTCCAACAGCCATGCCAAGCTCTCGATGTAGTAGTTATACCAGCGTGATTCACCGCTGTTGGCTATGGCCGCACACGCGTTTCCATTGTCGTCGTGGTGATGATACCAGCGTGGCCAGTAGTGATCGCGCAGATGTTCACGGAGCCATGGGTAGCCGCCTCCCCCTCCATCAGCGAGGACTTCGTATCCAAGGCTACGCAGCGCCCATAGCTCATGGACGTGGTTGCTGAGCTCACGCAACGTGTAATAGATTTTAGTCTTAATGCCGTGCTTATGCCAGTCCGCCACTTGCTCCTTCATGCGTCCGGTGGCATCGGGCAAGAGTGGGTAGTTAATATAGGGGTTGAGCATGTTCCCGTGATGGATGTTCACAACTGTGATCCCCTTGGCGCGCTGTTCTTCTGTGGGGATGGGGTGCGTGGTGTTGTGGAAATACCGGTCAGTGAATTGGCGTGCGGGAACGAGTGGTTTAACTGGAGTGACGATTAGGGCAAATTCAAAGGTGACGGGCTCTCCGGCGCGCAATGTCCATGCTCCCGTGTAGACCTTTGCATTGACGCGGTCTGCGCTGCGTGTCACACGCAGTCCGCCTCGGCCTTCATTGCTCCATGTGGGTGGATGCGGTGGCCGGATACGGTTGAGCAACGGACCATGATACGTCGACCCGCGCAGTTCACAGTGCAGGCCAGCCTGTGCATTCCCCATCCAGAAACCGTCCTGTGGCCCTTCCCATGTCCAGTCATGCTTCTCGGGGCAGAGTCCGCCTGGTACGCCCATACCCATCATGTGCGTGGCAATCTCTCGCCGGAACGGCAGTTCGAGTCGTGTGTCGGCTAGATCCATGTCATGGCGGGCCGTAAGGGTCAGGGCGCAGTGGAGATATCCGTCAAACTCCATGGTCGCCTCGCATTCGATATCCAGAACGTCGGAGGTGGCGCGGGACTTCCAGCTGATGGAACCGGCATTTTCGTGCGTGAACTGCATCGGTTCGGGTTGCAGCGTGATCGGACCATCGAGGGTCTCGGCGATGAATTGCAGTGGCGAGGCCAGGATATCGGATCCAAAGCTCTGGATCTGTTTTGGCATGCCTCCCTCAGTCAGGTCGACGGTTCGGCCGAGACAAGTCACATGGTTGTCGCTGCGTTCGAGGGGCGGGTATGGCGGAATAGGTGTATCGGCGGTGCCCCGTGTCGAGTTGAGCCAGCGCAGGCGTGAATGACGCCATAGTTCGCTGTCACCGCGATCTTCCAGGATCGCCTCGTCAATGGTCAGCTCGATATTCACCGGCATGGGGTGCAAATTCTCCGCCGCGATGAGGACCGTCCCGCTGTATGTGCCCGGGTGGGCATCGTGAGGAATATCGACCCCCATCCAAAGGGCCTGTACGGTGTCTGCAGGGACGTTGACCGTCTTGCTGACCGTCTTGCCATAGCAGTCAATCCCGCCGGTGTTGAAACAGGTCAGCCTGGCAGCGGAAAGGGTCTCATTCTCAAAACGGAGATCAGAGAATGTGATGTTCAGGTGATTGAGGGGGTCGGTTGTCGCATAGACCCCGACCTGAAAAGTGTAGTACTCGTTGCGCATGGCTTGACCGCTGAAGTGGTTGTCTGCGCGATCCAGCCAGCGCACCGGAATGGCTTCCGGCATGCGAATGGGATAGCGGCGGTCCTCCGGGAAGAGCAGGCAGGGCAGGCTCTCATTTCGAGCCAGCAGGCCAGTCTTCTCGGCGCGTGTGATCGGCAGTTCCATGGGGTAGACACTGTCGAATTCGGTTCGAGACTGGAATGCTGAGAGCCGCACGGCAACGAGGGCGGGATGGCTGGCGGGGTCCATTCCTGCGGTCAGCCCATGGGCTTCAACCCAGGCTGTGTTGGGGGCGGGCTCCGGCGGCAGGTAATCCTGCCAGTATCCGCCACAAGAGCCGGTTTGCACGGGGAAAGGGAGATAGTAGATAAAGTACTGACCTGCAGTCGGAAGTGGACCAAAGACGAGGGTGGCCTGCTCGGAATCCATGCTGACCCGGAAGATATTGAGAACAGGCTGGTGGTTCGCGTCGGTTATGATGATGCACTTCTTCGTCGGATCGTCACGGCGTCGCCAGGGCAGTACGACATAGGCTGCATCGACGGGTTGTGATGCTTCTATGACTGCCCGGTGCAGCCCATATCCTTCTTTCCATGGGGTCTCGGGAATACTGTAAGGTATCGCGGTTATGGTATTGCCGTGGAGGGTCGATCCGAGACTAAGCGTTGCCAGAGCCAGAGACCTTCCTATAGTTTCCTGTTTCATGATGCTCATTGTCTCAATCGATGCGCGCATGGTCAACTGGAATTTCGCAAAAACAATGTGCAGATAGATTATTGCGCAAACGAATGCTTGATCTGGCTGGCAGTAAAGCGCTAGCATTCCAGGGTGTCTTAGTCTCATATTCTTCGTAGGAGTGCCACAATGCTCATGACTCGTCTCAAACGTCGCCTGTGTGTGTTAAGTCTGTTTGCCTCTATTGTGATGGGTGTTGTGCCCGCGGTGACTGCGACCTGGTATCATCCGAATACGCAAAAGGGGTCTGATATCATTATGGGACAGGTACGCTGGCCCTTCTGGTCGAAGGGCACCTACTACGCGCTCTGGAATAGCGCGACATATCCGGAGGGGGCCTCATTCTACGGCGGTGTCGCGCCCTATGGTCCGGGCAAGGAGGGGACAGACGAGGAGCAGCGCGCCTATCGACCACAGCTTGTATGGTCGTTCTGGGGCGGCCCGGCCTATCGAGGGGAGCCCGTGCGTCCTCTGTTCACGGGTGATCCGTTCTATGGCGGCACCATGTCAGGTGAAGGCGCAACGGCTGGTGTCTGCGGGTATTTTCCGTACCTACGCCCTAATGCCTGGATGCGGATGCTGATGCGGGCTTGGCCATCGTTGGATGCCCCGGACAGAAAAGGCTACATGGGGTGGTGGGTACAGGACATGGAGCGGGACCAATGGTACTGCATTGGTGTGGTCGAGGTGCCGTGTAAGGTGACTGGCCTGACGGGAACGGCCTGTTTCGTCGAGGATTGTGGGGCCGGTCATGACTCGCCCCGGTTGTTTGACCGTCGCCGATGGTACAACCGGCTCAGCAACACATGGCACAAGGTCGATTCTGCCTGGGTTGACGGCCGAGCTCCTGTCAATCGCTTCAGAGTTGTTGAGGACGGTACGGTCCTTCGCTTCGAAGCGCCCGACATTGATGCATCCACGTCCGGTGAACCCAAGAATGTCTACACTGTACAGCAGTCAGATGTCCCTGAACTCGACACACCGGCGATTACCAACGTGGCCGTGACATCTGCTGGAAGCCAGGTGTTGGTGTCGTGGGATGTTCCTCGTGATGCCGCACCACAAGGGGGATATCGTATTGAGACCTTTGCCGCCGCACAGCCGACCGGTGAGCCGTTGGCGAGCGTTGAAAGCGTGATGCCATTCGTGAACATGCACCAACTCGATATCCAGGAATCCGTCGGGTCTGTTCGCTTGACCGTTCGCAGTATCTTCGATGAGGAAGTGACGCGGCTGCTGCAACCCGCACCGGTTGCTCCGCACCCGGCGGTCGAAACCCCGGCGCTCCGCCCGGGTCTGAATTTCCGCTACTACGAAGCACCTAAGGGCACCGACTGGACGGCTCTGCCGGATGTGGCTGACCTCACCCCTCTGCGCCAGGGCATTGTACGGAGCCTGGATGACACTATTTCCCGCGGCCGTAAGCAGCTCTACGCCATCACGTATAGTGGTTATCTGCAGGCGAATGAGACCGGGATGCACTTGTTTGAGACACGGGCCTCGGATGGTTGTCGTCTCTTCATTGACGGACAGGTTGTGGGCGAGCATGACGGCATCCATGGTCCCACACCGCACCGTTTTGGTGCGGCGCTGGCCAAGGGGTTACATCGTTTCGAGCTTCACTACTTCAAGAGCGCCTACGCATCCATGGATGGGTGGCTGGCGCGTAAGCTCTGGCTTGGCGTTAAGCGTCCTGGCGCGGAGATGTGTGAACTGGGGGCTGGCGACTTCATGTGCGCTGCTGCCGCGGGTGTGCCGGACATTCAGTTGGTGTCCACCACTTCAAGCAGTGGAGATTCACGTACGGCCGTGGTTGCCAATCTGGACCTGAAGGGCCACACGTTTAAGCGGATCGATCTCTACCGGGATGAATTGGGACTAGGCCACATCGACGAAGCATCCAATGGAGATGCGTATATCTTGAATGCCCTGCTCCCGGGTGGTGAGAATCGAATCCGGGCGCGGCTCTGGTATGGCAGCGACCGAGCAGTTGATTCGGATGTGCTGGTGGTGCCATCACGACATACTGTCGATCCCTCCTGGCAGGTCGAGATCATCGGGGAACAGGATCTGGCACAGGGCATTGCTGCCACCTCGAACCGTGTCGCCCTGTCGGGCGAAGGCGTTATGTGCGTCCATCGTGAGGTGAAGGGCGATTTTGTGATGACGGGAAAGCTGTCCGAGTTTTTGCATACGACCCCGGAAAACGGTGTCAACCCGCGATCAAGGATGGGGATCATCGCCACCACGCGCCCCGACAGCCCTTGGGGTGCTTGGTTTGGACTGCTTGACACGGCAGGCGGCAACCTGCATGGGGCACCGGACGATCGCGACCTAGAGACCTCAATGCTGAATCGCAACCCGTTGGGCCGCGGCGCGCGCTGGCTCAAGATTGCCCGGCGGGGCACGCACTGGATTGCGTACTTATCTGATGATGGGGTGTCATGGCGCAAGGTCATGGATCGCATCGACAATCGGCTGACAGCGGACACCTTGCATGCCGGGGTGGCGTTCTGGACTATTCCGGGAAAAAACGCGACGCTGTTCCACGGTGCCATAGACCAAATCGAGATCACACAACCAGGCGAGCTTCCGCCTGAAGAGCAGGAGCGCATTGCGCGCCGGAACACCGTGACAGACGGTCGGGTCAACGGGCTTGTACGCGGCAGTTCGGACAGCACGATTCTTTACGCGCGCGGCAATGGGATGGGCATACTCCGTTCGGTCGACAGCGGCGCGTCATGGATATCCTGCAACGGAGACCTGTCCGAGCCGGAGGCATTGGCCGTACGCTCTGTTGCCGCCCACCCCACCAATCCGGCGGTACTATTGCGCGGAGGAGGGGCGGTTAAGGATGACACGTTGGTAAGCGGCCTGTGGCGCAGCGAAGATGGCGGTGAACACTGGACGCTGGTCAGTACCGCCATGGACTTCGATGGAACAGGGCCGAGAACTCTGTGTGGCGAAACCATTGCATTCAGTCCGCACCAGCCGTCGATCGTCGCGGCCGCGGGTGCGACTTCCGGCGTTTACATCAGTCGCGATGGAGGTGTCAGTTGGAGCTATACTGGGCTCAGGGGCGAGCGAGTGACCTGTGTGGCGTTCAACCCGTACGTGAAAGGTGTTCTTGTGGTGGGCACTTGCCCTGATGATGAACTCGCTCGCCTGGGTTTTGATGAGTACGGCCCTGCCGCCAAACCGACCGTCGGTCGTCTCTATGTCTCGCGTGACAACGGCGCCAATCTGCCCGTGCGCTTCGAGATGCCGGGATGGGGAGTAGCCGATGTTCGGTTCGAGCGTATCGTCGAGGGCGGAGCATTTATCTACGCGGCCACAACCAGGGGGCTTTACTACACGTTCTACCAGAATGCCTTCTTCCAGCGTCGGCACGGTCTTGAGCCGGACCGGCTTCACATGGCGATTGATGAGATGGCGCTGGAGGTCGGGCGGAGTCAGGTCCTGGCGGGGCCCTTCAGTGCGAGCCCATCGGTTCGACTGTACCAGGGTACAATCGGCTATTTCTGGACACCTGTGTGGCAGCAGCTTACCCACCCACCGATCGTGCTTACAGGCAATCGGGGTCCAACAGGCCAGACGATTCGCGATACAGGACTGCGCAGCGTTGTCTTTCAGGGCGACGTGAAGTCTTTCTGTCTTGCAACGCAAGAAGGTATTTTCAGGACCCTCGACCGTGGGGAGACCTTTCGTTGTGTTTACCCGACGGCGGCCCCGTGAATGCTTGGTTGCCGAAACAGCAATGTGAATCGAGCGAAGCAGAGCGCTTGAATATAGCGTGATTGCGCAAAAATGTGTATGCGCAGTAAGTATGCGAAAAAAGATATTGCTTTGTAGTGAGAGTTTGCTATCATGCATCTTGTTGGAGGGTGTCGTAGTCGGCACTCGCGCGAGAGCAGCAAAGGAGAGGTCGAGCATGAAACGGTTCACATTGCTGGGTCAGGTTCTTATGGTTTGTGGGTTCTGCACGTTGGTGCAAGCGGATACTGTCTTTGAGGGCGGCTATGTGTTCGATGGCAACAACTGGGACAATGGTTTGCCCAGTATTGCTAAGGGAAACGGCACGGTCGCTGTCGCTGGTACCCATAGCACTGGCTATGATTTCAACGAATCGCAAGCTGGTACGGTTATCGTCTCGCACACGGCTGGAAACATTACTGATCAAAGTGACTGGACCATCTCCAACTCTCAAGTGGGTGGTGCCACTTACGTCTGGAACCAGTCGGGTGGGATGGTGCAAGGGGGGACCATTGGCGTCGGGGATCGCGTGATCTATACCCTATCGGGAGGCAACATTAGCGGTTCTCTAGCGGGCGCACATATACAGCCCGTGAACAGCGGTGTATTCGCGCAGACAGGTGGGACGACGTGGAACTTGGGGTTCGAGGCCGGCAACGGAACAACACTAGAGCTAAGCGGTGGTTCGGCAACGGATGTGCATTGGCCTGTCACGTTAACCTATGCCTTGTGGGCACACGGTTCCAGCGCTAGTACCATTAGCATCAGTGGCGATCACATTTGTCAGATCGCTGATGACATGTCGGCTGCGAATGTCATCGTCCTGGCCGATAGCGCCACACTGGTCTTTGCCCCCGCGTGGTTGGGCTTCTGGACGCGACCCAACTTCTCCGCCGCTGATTGGGAAACGGCGGTCACTAACACGGGGGTAAAGGTCGGGGCAACGCAAGTAACGGCGGGGAACTTCGGAACTCTCTTTACGGTCATTGATGCCGGAACGGCTGATTCAACCTTGCGACTGGCCTCGGCTCCGGGCACATATTACAGGTCCGGAGATATGACACTCGCCGCAAGCTGGGACAATGGCCTTCCGGCTGTCGGAAATGATGGTCAGATTATGTTTGATGGCACGTTTGGGGCTTCGCTAGATCTGAACGATTCGACGGCAGGGACTATCGCTGTTACGCATGCCAAGGGCACGTTTACCCCGACTGCCTCAAACTGGGAAGTTCAGAACAGTGGTTCTGCCCCATGCGAGTGGACACAGTCTGGAGGACAGGTTACGGCATTCCTTTTCATGCCCAATAGCAATGTCGACTACACACTTGCGGGGGATGGGGTGCTACAGGCAAGCGCCGTAGGTACCGGCGCGCGGGTTGAGTTGCTGAACACGGGCACATTTACTCAGACGGGGGGCACGCTAATTGACTTCAGCCTGTGGAACAACAACGGTGCGACTGTGGAACTGGTGGGCGGGCAGTGGAGCAACGCGGGCGCTGGGACAGCTACATGCATAAGTGGCTCTGGGGCGTCGAGTATCATCAGGATCGGCGGGGACTTCACCGTCACATCGACTTACTCAGGGGTTGGGGTCGATGGTCTGGTCGCTCTGACGGAAGGTGCCCAACTCATTTTTGCAGCTGACTGGAAGGGGTCATGGACACTAGATAGTCGCACACGTGCGCAATGGGTTCAGGAGCTGGACGATGCGGGGGTGAAAGTCGGTGCGACCCCGGTGACAGACGCAAACTTCGACACTCTGTTCGTGCTGACCAACGATGGAGAGGTGGGCTCGACGATTCGTCGTCCGCCTGCTGGCACACTCATAACCATCCGGTAGCAGCGCAGCGACGATCGCCCATTGTCAGGCCGTGACTGTCGTCGGCACCTGAGTGTCGGCGGCATTGCCTGCCAGTCTTTCCATGTCGAACCAGAACTATGCGTGTACATTCAGTGCCACTATGAATCTGTTCCGCCACGTACTGTGCGCGATGGCTGTTTCTCTGGCCTCAACGGTTTGGGCTGTGCCGCCCAACCTGACGCATCACTGGAATTTCGATGAGGGGCCTGATTGGCATGATGCTGCCTTTCAATCTGCCTACCACGGGACGACGGGATATGACAGCGTCACCAGCAATGATGTCACGCTGCGCAACATGAACAACACGGCTTGGGTTTCGGGCCGGCAATACACCGGCCTGGCCTTTGACGGCAGCAATGATTATCTGGAGGCGGCTTCGGACTTGTCCGGAGTACTGGGAGGCACCGCTTCATTGTCGTTCTACCTGAAAACCACGCAAGTGGGCTCGGCACTTTGTCTCGACTCGCCTGGTGTCACTGGTGTCAAGAATGCAGGCAGCGGGAATGATGTGCAGTGGGGTTGGATCACAGATGCCGGCCGCGTCGCGCTTTCTGTGAGTGACTCAACAGCGGTGATGTCTTCGAGCGTCATCAACGACGGTGAATGGTATCACGTGGTCATGACGCGTGACGCCGTCACGGGCGTGTGCCAACTGTATATTGATGGGAGCTTAGAAAGTTCGGCCACCGGGGCGACGGGCGCCATGACAACACCATTCCGCAGTATCGGCAGGATAGAGGATACGGGCGGTAGTCCTATGTATCTGAACGGCGTGTTGGACCAGATCTATGTTTTCGA
The DNA here is from genome assembly GCA_016783675.1 of Kiritimatiellia bacterium. Taxonomy (GTDB): domain Bacteria; phylum Verrucomicrobiota; class Kiritimatiellia; order UBA8416; family JABMPJ01; genus JABMPJ01. The sequence goes on along the minus strand of JADHWE010000010.1, from coordinate 30,077 downwards.
CGTCGTGATTGGCTCGGCAATGGTCGCACAATTGGGTGAGAACCATGCACCCAAGACCTGGCACAGCGATACGGAAGGTCCGAACAATGTGCCTTTCTCGACTGAGAGCGCGTTCTTCAAGTGTTATGATTCTGAACAAGATGCCTTGTCTGTTGTTAGTTTCTCGTCGCCGACCCATGGCGTGGTGACCCACAATGGGGATGGCACCTTCACATACACGGCCGGTGGCGGCTACACGGGTACGGATGAATTCATCGTGGTGGTGGAAGATGGGCGGGGTGGTTTTGTACGAGTCGAGATGGGGCTGACGGTGACAGAAGCGCCACCCACCGATGCGCACAAGCGTACTGTTGAATTCACAGACCTCCAGGCCGTTCAGTCCGGCGGCACAACGATGGCGCTCACAGGTTTCCGCGTACCCCGGGCCATTGACTGGGAAGGCGATGGCGACAACGATATATTGATTGGGCACGACGGAAGTGTTTGGCTGTATATCAACAGCGGATCACCATCGGACGCCGTGTTCGATGCGGGTGTCAAGGTTCGCGCCAACGGGGTGGACATAGCGCTTTCGGGTGCTGTAGGGATTGCGATCGCGGATATGACGGGTGATGGCGTGGCTGATCTGATCGCGGTGGATATATCACGGACGCTACGGCTGTATCCCAACACTTCCCTGGCTGGACAGGTACCCGTCTACGGTGCAGCTATGCTCGTGTCGGCCGCGGGGGGTGGCGATTTTGTCCTTCTCGATCAGCGTTTTGACATTGGCGACTGGGATGGCGATGGATTGCCGGATGTTGTGCACGGCAGTTGGGCGGGCTACGTGGGCGTCTATTTCAATACCGGCAGTGCTGCGGTACCGCAATTCAGTGCAAGCCACTATGAGCAGATCGACAGCGGCGCCTACAATCTCTATCCCCGCCTGTTCGATGTCAGCCGGAGCGGCTACCTGGATTACATCCGTGGCATCAACTGGGGCACGATCAGCTATTGGTTCGACCCGATCAACTGCGATGGACTTGGGACGGACAGTGGCGCGCTGACAGTGACCGACGACACGGGAGCGGCCGCCAATCTAAACAGTCTGACGGATGGCGCGATCGTGGATTTCGCCGACTATAACGGCGACGGCGTTTATGACGTTCTGATGGGGGGACATGGGGGCACCAGCAGCGTCTTCATTGCTTACGGTTCAGTCAGGAGCGCGGGAGACAGCATTGCGGCGATCGAGGCCATCTATGATGCCAATCCTTTCCCTGCAGACTTGGGCGCGGCACTTGAAGCGAACGGTCAGGAGTTGTTGAATATCATCAGGGACGAGGAGGAGAACATCATCGCACAGATGTACGCCTCATCGCTTGCCGAGCGGCAGGCGCTGTTCTATGCAATGACCAACCACGTGGCAAGCTACGCCTTTCTACAGATGGGGCAGCCGGTCGATACGGGTTTGTATCACCATGTCCCGAGCATTGCGGCTCAGAATCTGATGACCATGCAGCAGATGTTGCCCGACACGCCTACGCATCGACTGAATGTCGCGAATGCTGTAGGGCTGACGGGCACACATCGTGAGATTTATCTCCGGTTTGGCTTGCATGTCGGGGATAACCAAGAGGCGACACAAGGGCAGATTGAAGCCATACGCGACTTTATGTCTTATCAGCCATGCGAGTCGTTTCCCGACACGATGATCGCCCTGCACTACTACTACGGAGATGGAGGTCAAGGTGCTGTCAATTCGTTCGTGGGAGGAAAAAACACTTTCAACTGGGGTGAGGGCAGTAATGCTGACGAATGGTATGACGATCTGGATGCCGCGATTATTGAGCACTACGGCGACGAGGTCCATCGCGGGGACTATTTCACCTTCGTCATGGCACACGAAGTCACCCACTCGCTGGACGGCTATATTATGACACGTGCGAACAAGGACCTGTTTCGCCGTTGGGGACAGTGCTTGACCTATGCGGCCGGACCCGATGTGGTGACCGCCAATGATGATGACTACGGATGGTATGATTGGAACGCGACGAAGGCCACGTTCTTGTCAGAAGGGCATTGGGACGGGAATGCTGCCACATGGAGTCAGGCTTGGCAGGACTACTACTGGAGTACGGGGCCGGGAACAGCCTGGGTTTATATCTCATGGATGCGTGGCGGCATCGACTGGTACTTGAGTGCGTCGCAGGAATCGCTCGCCACGCAGGCCAACCATCATTGGTCGCATGCCGAGGCCCGTCTAATTGGCGCACTTGACCGCTACCGACGTGGTGTCGACACAGGGAATACCCCGATTAAAGCCAATCTCACAGAGGTGGTGACCTTTATCGATTTCATTTCTGTAGGGATGAACAAGGTGGTGATGCAAAACACCACGGGTATCATGTCGCCATATCCCCATGCTGAGTTCAGCAATACGCACGCCTGGCTGACGCGCAACGACCGTGGTTATATCACCAGAATCAACATTGAAGACCGCGACTATCGATTCACGGTAGATGAAAACGGCATCTATGCGTTTGCCTATGGGCGGAACTGGGGATCCCTTATCAGTCTGCACTGAGTGGACGACCAACAGGATGATTTGCGTATGTGGTAAAGCGGTGATGCCTTCATAGCTTGATCTCAAGAGGCATGCGCATTATGATTCTTTTGTCGCATTATCACGCATAGTTTAGGTCTGTAGATTGAGGGATAATTCGGAGAATGGTATGGCAAAGCAGGTCCATCGTGTCGCATTGGTCAGTGAGGGGTATCCGGGGTGGTTCCTGTTACAGGCCTTCCAGGGGATTATCCGATGGACGCATGCCTATGGGAGTTGGGAGTTGGCGACCCATCAGGGCAATCCGGCTGTTCCTGCAGAAATTGCAGCGCGGTTGCCGATCGATGGTGCGATAGGGCAAATCAGCGGTGCACTGGAAGCCGAGTTGTCAGCGGCCGGGATTCCGTCAGTCAATCTCCACTACGACTATCACCAGCAGGCCTTGTCAGTAGTTGAGGATGCTCCTGCCGTGGGAGAAACGGCGGCATCTTTCTTTCTCGACCGCGGATTCGAGAAGCTGGCAGTGGTGGACTATGCGGCCGCACCGCTCTTCATCGATCGCGCCGCTGCTTTTAAGGCACGGCTCAAACGTAGTGGGCTTACGCCCGCGGAAATCCCTGTCAGAATGCAGCAAGAGATTTCGGGTTGGGGCTCCTTTGACGTTCAGATACCGCCCGATCTCCTGTCAGAAAAAGAGAAGCCCATTGGCATCTTCACGCTGGATGACCGACTGGCGGTCGTGTTGGAAGATCTCTTTAGGCAGAATGGCACCTCGGTGCCCGAAAGCGTCGCTATTCTCGGTGTGCACAATATTCCTTATCTCTGTGAGTTGCGTGAGCCCATGCTCTCGAGCATCGATATCGACGCTGAACGGATAGGTGCCGCTGCTGCAGGACTTCTTGATCGACGGCTGAACGGCAACGAGACGGCAGCGACGACAACATATGTGCCACCTCTCGGGATCGTAGAGCGACAGAGCACCGATACCTGTGCCGTGAACGATGAACATGTGCGCCAAGCGCTACGCTTCATCCGCGAACACGCGACGGAAGCCATCCATGTTCCAGATATCCTGAGCGTCGTTCCGCTATCCCGACGCAGCCTGGAGTATAAGTTCCGACGTTCGGTAGGCCGTTCGATCTTGAGTGAGATTCTGCGGATCCGTCTGCAGCGGGCCAGACTCTTGCTTGAGAAGACCGACCGGGCGATGCCCGACGTGGCCCGTGAGTCCGGGTTCAACTCACAAGCCGGATTCATCACGGCTTTTCGTCGTGCACACGACTGCAGCCCCAATGAACACCGCGCTCACTATCGTCGACTGACTCAAGTTTGAGCCGACAAGAAAGAAGAGGCCCTGCAATGCTAAGATGGTACCATCTGTTCTTGTGCGTATTGGTTGTCTGTGCGACATCGTTGCGAGCGGAGAACAAAGAAACATCACTCAGGGCCATTGGTCCCTACCTCCAGAACCCGAAGCATGACGCGATGACCGTCTGCTTACTGACGCGCGAAATCGAGACAGCCAGTCTGAGATGGAAGCGAGTTAATGGGGGAGACGCGCTGGTTGTGCCAGCCACGGGCCGCTCGATTCCGGGCACGGCCTGGACAACCTGGCACTGGCGGCTCACAGGTTTAGAGCCGCGAACCGAGTACGCTTACCGCGTCGCCTATGGGCCATCCGGGGCGTCTGTCGAAAGTCAGACGTATCGTTTCAGGACGCTCGACAGGGAGGAGGGCGTTTTCAAGGCCGCACTTTTCTTTGATTTGCACAGCTCAACCAACCGTTTGAAGAAATTTGCATCACACTTGGAACCTGATGACTACGAAATGTCCTTTCTCATGGGCGACTGTTGGGACAATCCCAGTGATATCAATGGGGCGCAGCTCGTCTTCGATATCATGAGGTCGTATATTGATACGCTCAACGCAGCTGAGAAGCCCATGGTCTATCTCCGCGGAAACCATGAGTTCCGCGGTGGCTTCTGTCCTCGGATGGCCTGGTTGTTTGACCTTCCCAACTTGGATCCAGCTGCGTCGAGATGTGAACAGGAGCATCAGTTCACCCTGCAGGCGGGGCCGGTATGGTTTTTGGCGATGGACTGTGGTGAGGATGGCGACCGGCAGCCGGAGCTCTTTCAGCCATACCGAGAGCTCCAGCGTGACTGGCTTTCCGAGGTATTGGCGTCAGGCGAAGGTGAGCAGTCGCCATGGCGGGTCTACCTCAGTCATATCGCGCTTTACAACGAGAACATATGGAACTCAGAACCTTCTCGTAAATGCTGGGAGGAACTTCTGCGCGGTGCTGACATTGATCTTGCCATGGCGGGGCATGATCATGAGTTGCGCTATCTGACGGCCGGCAAGGACTATACGGTCTGCAGTTCCTACAAGAACGCGGAAGGCGTCCTGATAGAGAATAAATGGACCATGACACCGCCCTATCCAGTGTTCATGTGTCCGCAATCAGGGTTTACATTGCTCAATGCAACACCTGACACACTTGATATACGGGTGATCAATGCGAGCGATGGGAGCATCCGATTCCAGCGCACATATCAAGCCAAACGCTAGAGCGCAAAAGGGAAGGTTACTCAGGGAATCAGACTTCTCGCCGTGCGCTTCTACCGATCACGGATACGGCATCATCAACGCTGGGCAGGCAGAGCTGCTCCATACGACGGGACACTGACAGAGGAATGTCCAGGGCATTCACCGCCGTGGCAGGTGCGTCCAGGTAGTCGAACCACCGCTGTTCGCAGACCCGTACCAGCTTTGGGCCGATTGCGTTGCAGGATTGCGCCTCCTCGACGGTCACCAGCGCGCCGGTTTTGCGTAGGGAGCGGCCGATGGTCTCGTAGTCCATGCTTGCGTCGTCCAGCGTGCGCAGATCCACGATCTCCGCCGACACGCCTTTCCCCGCCAGCTCTGCGGCTGCAGTCTCGGCGAGGCGAACACCCCAACCGTAGGTTAGCACAGTGACATCGGTTCCCTCTCGGCGCACCGCAGCCTTGCCGATCTCCACCACGTGATCGGTTGGCCCTTCCGGGATCATTCCGTTCTCTCCGTAAAACCCATGGTGCTCCACGATTAGAGTCGGGCTCTTCAGCTTCATGGCCGCGTTGAAGAGGCCGATGTAGTCGAATGACGTAGTAGGCGCCACAATGCGCCAGCCAGGGAAGAGCGAGAAGAGCGCCACGGGATCCATACTGTGCTGTGCTCCGTAGCCGAGCCCCGCAGCGATACGTGTGCGACAGACCAGCGGCACCGCGACGTTGCCGCCATAGATATGTCCGAGTTGACCAATCTGGTTGAACAGCTGGTCGGCGGCCACAAGTCCGAAGCTGGAGAACATCAGTTCTACCACCGGGTGCATCCCGTTCATGGCCGCCCCGCAAGCCAAGCCACAGAACCCGGCTTCGGTGATGGGGGTATTGCGCACGCGGCCCGGGTAGGTCTTGTACAGTCCCTTTGTGGCGCCGTACGCGCCCCCGCCCATGTTGCAGACTTCCTCGCCCATCGCAACCACGGTGGGGTCCTTCTCCAACCAGCGGCCGGTCACGGCTGTAATGGCGGCGGGGAACTTGATCTCGTGAGTGCAGCTAACATCGTTGGCCTCAACGAATGGGCCTGTTCCTCCAACGTTCTCGTCGCGCAGGCCCTGTGCCGCACTCTCTGCGGTTGGCCAGAGCTCCTCGCGAATTACACTAGCGCCATGCGCGTCGGTCTGCAGCACCTGTCCAGCCGCAGCCTCGACGCAGGCTAGCGCCTGGCCACGCAATGTCTCAATCTGGTCTGCGGTAATATTCCGTGCCAGCAGTCGCGCTTCAAACGTTGTCAGTGGATCTTGGGCCCTCCATGTGGCCTCTTCGTCCTTGCTGCGATAGCCGAAGGCGCTTCCGGGAGTGGAGCCGGCGTGGTGGTAGTGACGATAGGTGTCAATCTCCAGGAAACAGGGCAGATGAGTTCGGTCGGCGATGATGTGCTCGACTGCCAGCTTGACGCTGAGGGGGTCCATGCCGCTGACTTGGAACCCCGGCATGCCGTAGGCCCCTGCCACGTGGCTCAGACGCGTCGCCGAACACCCTTCGTCACGTGATGTTGCAACCGCATAATGATTGTTCTCGACGGCATAGATGATGGGCACGTCCCAGAGCGCCGCCAGGTTGCAGGCCTCGTGTACGGCGCCCTGGTAAACCGCACCGTCGCCGTAGAAGCAGAGCGTCACATCGTCGTGGCCCTGCATGGCATCCGCCCATGCCACGCCCGTCGCCGGAGGCACACCACCCCCTACGATCGCGTTGGTGCCCGCCACGCCAATCTCGGCATTGTAAAGGTGCATGGACCCACCGCGCCCTCCGCTGCAACCGTCGGCCAGCCCCATGATCTCCTTAAGGAGAGTAAGGACGTGCCCGTGCATCTCTTCGGTCAATCCATCACGCAGAGGGTCATAATCCTGGGGCGTACAGGCATTCAGTGCCTTGGCCAGGTACTGGTGATGTGCCCGGTGTGTGCCGGAGAATTTGTCCTGTCGGCGCACGGCAAGTGCGGCCCCCACGGCGACCGCTTCCTGACCGATACTGGTATGCACGGGGCCATTGACCAGCCCATCGTCTTTCAGAGCGAGCAGCTTCTCCTCAAAGGTGCGGATCAACGTCATCTGCTGATACATCCATAACAGTTCGTCGCGGCTCACGGCGGCCCAGTCCTCTTCGTCAACCGTCAGCATTCGCTGAGGAGGCGGGGGCGGGATGGATTCTGTTTTCATACCGTTTTCTCTACTTGTCGTGATGGCCTTGCATCTTCTCAGGTTTCGGGCGGTGAAGGGATAAACTCATGATCCATCATCATCTCCGTGAGTCTGTGCGAACGAGCTATGACGGCCGTGGCGTGGTCCAGCAACTCCTGTTCGGTACGTTTAGTGCGCGCCAGTCCCTGCTCACAGGCCTTCAGGCCAACGGCGGCGGCCTCACGCGGGAACACCTCCCAATCGTCCATCGTCGGCAGAATCCGTTCCGCGGTCAGACTGTCCGCGACGTATCCCGCCAGTGCATCGGCCGCCGCAAAACACATTTCGTCGGTTATGGTTCGTGCCCGGACATCAAGCGCACCCCGGAATATTCCCGGAAAGCCCATGGAGTTGTTGACCTGGTTTGGAAAATCAGACCGCCCCGTGGCGACCACGGCGGCGCCGGCTTCCTTCGCTTCCCACGGCCAGATCTCCGGGGTGGGATTCGCGCATGCAAACACGATGGGATCGGTATTCATGGCTCGAATCCATTCCGCTTTGATGACGTCTGGACCGGGCCGCGAGCAGGCAATCACTACGTCAGCGCCGCGGAGCGCCTCCGCAATACCGCCCTCACGTCCTTCAGGGTTCGTGATCTGGCACAACGTCCACTTGGCGGCGTACTCTTTCTGCTGAGCGGCGATATCATCACGGTGCCTCCCAAGGATGCCCTTGCTGTCAACCATGCGGCAGCGCGCGGGGTCTGCTCCGTGCCCTATCATCAGGCGAGCCGCCGTTGTATTCGAAGCGCCGCTGCCGACAAAGGCAATGCTGACATCTCCTATGGCCTTGCCGACGAGCTTCAAGGCGTTGATGAGCCCTGCCAGCAATACGGTTGCGGTCCCCTGCTGGTCATCGTGCCACACGGGTATCTCTGCTATCTCGGACAGCTCATCCAGAATCCGAAAGCATTTGGGTTGGGCAATATCCTCGAGGTTGATGCCTCCAAAACTTGGTTGTAGGGCCAGCACCATCTCTATAATCGCTTGCGGGTCTTTCGTGTCCAGCATCAGGGGCACTGCATCCACACCGCCAAGGTACTTGAAGAGCAGCGCCTTGCCCTCCATGACGGGAAGGCCGGCCTTGGGGCCGATGTCGCCCAACCCCAGCACGCGTGTCCCGTCGCTGACGACCGCCACGGTATTCCACTTGCTGGTCAAGGAGTAGACTTGATCCGGGTCGGCTGCGATTGCCTCGCAAGGTGCTGCAACGCCCGGCGAATACCAATACGAAAAATCGTCGAGATTGCGCACGCAGCACCGCGGCACCGTCTCGATCTTGCCCCTGTAGAATGGATGCAGGCGCATCGCCTCGACCGCGGGTCGATTCGCCGCATCGACAGATGCCTGGTTATCTTTCATCACTGTCCTTGCCCCTTGATGTACACGGCTTTGCGTTCCACGAAGAACTCCAGGCCGACGCGTCCGTTCTCAGGCGGACCAAAGCCCGACTCTTTCCAGCCGCCGAACGGCAGCTCAGGTGTCTTGAACCCGCTGTGGATATTGACATGGGCCATGCCTGCCTCAATCTCACGCACATAGTGGAGTGCGGCGTCCATATCGCGGGTGAAGATGGCAGACGAGAGACCATAGTCAGAGTCATTGGCCCAGGTCATCGCTTCGTCGAGGTCCGCGACCGTGGAGAGGGCCAAGACAGGGCCGAACACCTCTTCATGGAAGAGCCCCATTGCACGCGTGACCCCGTCGAAGACGGTGGGCAGGATGTAGTAGCCGTCACTGTTATTGGATACGCCGCCATAGCGCAGCCAAGCCCCCTCACTTTCAGCTTTCGCAATGGCGGCGGCGATGCCGTTGAATTGAGAGGGACCCGCCACCGGTCCCATTGTGGTAGAGGCATCAAGAGGATCGCCCACCACACTGGCTTCGCAACGGGCCAGCAGCTTCTCCGTATAGGCCTCGGCAATCTCAGGAACCAGCAACACACGACTCGTGGAGGTGCACCACTGCCCGGCGCAGCCAAAGCCGGCCTTGATCGTTGCGTCAACGGCGGCATCCAGATCAGCATCAGCCAGCACTATCATAGCGTTCTTGCCGCCCAGCTCCAGTTGGGTACGCGTGAAATCAGTGGAGGCCATGGCCAGGATTTGTCGCCCCACCTCAGTTGAACCGGTAAACGAAATGGCGCGTACGCGCGGGTCCTGTATCAGGCAATTGCCGATCGCGCTACCTCGGCCGGTGACGCAATTGAAGACGCCCTTGGGTAAACCGGCCTTTGCGAACAGGTCTGCCATGAACACTCCCGACCATGGTGTGAAGCTGGCGGGCTTGAAGACGACGGTGTTGCCGGTCAGGAGCGCCGGTAACGTCTTGCGGCACATCACGTTCATGGGGTAGTTCCACGGGCTGATAACGCCGACGACACCCAGCGGATGGAACTGTTCCCATGCCGTCACGTCACTGTCTACACGCGGTGCAGTCTCTCCTGAAAACACGGCCATCTGCCGCACGTGGTGTTGTCCTTCCAGCAGCGCCGAGGCGACCTCGCCCCGCGATTCGGCAATGGTCTTGCCGTTTTCCTTGCTCACGAGCACTGACAGTTCTTCACTAGCCGACTCCAAAGCGTCCAAGAAGCGTAGCGCGAAGGTCTGTCGCTCGCCGATGGTGGTGCTGCTCCACTCCATAAATGCCGTGGCCGCAGCCGTCACGGCTGCCTCTATGTCTGCCTCTGTCGATGCCGCGGCGCGGTTCAGTTCTGAGCCCCGTCGTGAGGGATCCTCGTTGGTAAACGTCTCGCCGCTGGCTGATTCGCGCCATGTTCCATTAATGAAGTTCAATAACGACTCGCTCATAGTTATGCATCTCCACAGATCTCGTTATCCGCCTCCGGCGTCTCTCGTAGCTCGATCACCTCGCCATCCGGTCCCTTGAAATAGACAATCCACACATTCGCCCGGAATTCGACAGGCTCCGAGAGAAACTCCACACCAGCTTCACGGAGCCGGCGGTGGTCAGCACGTGTGTCCGTTGAGCGGAGCCCCATGTGGATCCATCCGTGATCGGCCTGCGTGCGGTCCGGCGCAACGGTTTGGCCGATCGGGTCGCGGTATTCAAAAAGCTCGAGCATCGAGCTCCCCAACAGTAGATGGGCAATGCGCGCATGACAATCGGGCAGGCCCACCACTTTCCCCAGTAAACTCCCGGGTCCGCAATCCAACGTCCTCAGCAGAGAAAAACCGAGATGATCACAGTAGAATTTCACCGAGCAGTCCAGATCCGCCACACTCAGTGCCACATGTTCTATACCTTCACTCATCGGCGATCCTCGCATCTAACCATTCATGAGCTGGCCGCCGTTCACGTCCAGCGTTGTGCCTGTGATGTATGCCGCATCCTGCGATGACAGGAAGAGCACTGCGGCGGCGACATCCTGTGGGCTGCCGAACCGTCCGAGTGGTATCGAATCGAGCAGCTTGGTTTTTGCCGCATCGTCGACCACCGAGGTCATGGACGTGTCAATGACTCCTGGTGCCACGGCGTTTACCCGTACCCCGCGCGAAGCGCCATGGCGCGCCATCGTCTTGGTTAGGCAGATTAGTGCGGCCTTGCTCGCGCTATAATGGGCTCCTACGGCGATGCCTCCCATACGTCCAGCCATGGATGCCATGTTAATGATGGCACCCGATCCTGCAGTCATCATGACCTCGATGCAGACTTGGCTGAGAAAGAAACCGGCGCCCAGATTCAGAGAAAGGACGCGCGCCCACTCCTCTTCGCCAATCTCTGGCAGTGGCGTACGTGGGCAGATCCCCGCGTTGTTGACCAAGACATCGATGCGCCCGGTCTCAGCTTGCACTTGCTCGACATAGGTGCGAGGAAAGGATGGATCGCCGAGGTCGCCGGGAATGAAGCGTGCCATATCACACGGTACGCAGTCGGTTGGATACACAAGGGCACCTGCGGCTTCAAAGTCAGCGCAGATAGCTTGACCCATACCTCCGGCTGCGCCCGTGACCAGAACAACACGGTCTGTGAAGTCGTGACGCATCAGTACCCCAGAGTCACGGCACCGTCAATATCCAGAGCGATGCCGGTCACAAAGGCTGAGTCGGACTCGCAGGCCAGGAACAATGCCGCCTTTCCACACTCCTCAATCGTGCCGATGCGCCCAAGGGGGTGCTGTCCGTAGATGTACTTTCGCGCCGCTTCAGGATCTTCCTGCTGTCCGAACCAGTCTTCCACGAGAGGCGTTTCAATCCAGCCTGGGCAGATCACGTTTACGCGAATACCGTCAGGTGCGAAGTCGATGGCCATCCCTTTGCTCATGGCAATTTGGCCGCCCTTTGTTGCACTATAGGCCCCGGCATTCGGTTGGCCCACCTTGCCGACCATGCTGCTGATGTTGATGATGTTTCCCTTGGTCTTGCGCAGATGGGGGATGGCATACTTGCTGCACAGAAATGTACTTCGCAGGTTCGTGTTGATTATGAAGTCCCACTCCTCCTCGGTCGTGACTTCAACATTTTTTGAGATGTGATACCCGGCATTGTTGACCACGACATCCAGCTGCCCGAACGTATCGAGAGTTGTATCGATCATATGGCGGATGGCCTCTGCCTTGGTGAGGTCGGTCTGAATGAAGAGGGCACGCCCCTCGTCCGCTCCCAGCTCTTCAGCGACCTTCCTCCCTGCCGCCTCTGTGCGACACACTACGACAACCTTGGCCCCCTCCTGAGAAAACACCCTTGCAATCCCAAGTCCGATTCCTTTGCTTGATCCCGTTACGATTGCCACCTTGCCTTCAAGTTTCATCGCCCGCCCCTTCCCCTTAGATTTCCAATCTGTACACGTCTACGGCATTGTCATGAAATAGTTTCTGCTTCTCCTCCGCGCGGTAGCCTGCCAGGGCCTCCTCCAAGGTTTCGATCCAGCGCCGATAGGTAGAAGCGAGCGTGCAGACTGGCCAGTCTCCCCCAAACATGATGCGGTCGAATCCGAAACACTCGATTACGTGATCGATGTAGGGCTGCAAATCTCTCGGTTGCCACGCCTCCATGTCTGCCTCAGTTACAAGACCAGAGACTTTACAGCACACATTCGGAAGCTCGGCGAGCAGCTGCAGTTCCTCTTTCCATGGCTCCAAGACCTGCCGCTTGATGTCTGGCTTCGCAATGTGATCCAGCACAAAACTCACACCCGGGCACGCTTGTACCATTTTCACCGTGTTGGCCAATTGTGTGTGGTCGATACAGATATCAAAAGTGAAGCCAAATTCCTCCAGCCCCCGTACGCCTTCGATAAACTGAGGCTGTAGACAGAACGCCGGATCTGGCTCAGACTGAATGAGTCGTCGGACGCCCTTCACGAGAGGCTTCGTCTGCAGCATCTCCAGCGTGGACCGGCTACTCTCCCCCCGCTCAAGCGGAGCCCACGCCACAACGCCTTTGATTCCCTTCTCGTTCTTCGCGAGCTCATGGACCCAGTCCACCTCCGCTTCAGCCATCGCGGGTTCAGCTTCGCACTGGACAAACACCATGGCTTCGATGTTGACCGTTTCGCATGCGGCGCGGTATGCATCGGGCAGGAAGGAGTGGTTTAGCTTGGGGATGTTGTCTAACCATGGGTAGCGCAGTTTGTGCGTATCCCAAAGGTGAAGATGAGTGTCCACCACAGCAGATTTCGACATGGTTGAATCTCCTACGTACTTGGACAATCCGGTGCATCACTTGTGGGTCTGGGCTTGCCTGCTGGCACATCGAAGACGCCTTCAAGCACGTCGCCGGCCTTCATGGCAATCTCATAGCATCCCTGTTTTCGCACTACCTGCGAGGAGTTGAACGTAACCTTGCGCCCACCAAAATTGCACTTCAGTCTGAGTAGTCCGGTCTGCGTGGCCTCAATGCGAAACCATGTCGTGCTTCGGTGTTCGCGTTTGGCTGTGACCAGGAAGCCGCCTTCGGCACTCAGGTTTGTGAAGCTTGCATCGCTCCATGCTTTTGGCATGGCCGGGAAGATTCGAATGACCGGGGTGGGGTCTGATGAGGGATTCGGCGCCCAGCTCTGGAGCAGCATCTCGTGCACGGTTTCCATGGCCAGGAAGTTTCCTTCCAGCGTGAACGGGCGGTAGGTGAATTTTGATAGGCCCGCCCCAATCTGGTCCCCGTTGGCATGAAAGCCATTACGAAGAAGGAAGGCGCGCTCAAAGTCTTGCAGATAGTGCAGCGCTTCGTCGGCGCGTCCGGCACGGGCAAGCAGGCAGGAGAACCAGGAGAATCCAAACCCGATCCACTCCTGTGTGCCATGGGCGATGATCGAATCCAGAGATGCATTGATCACTTTGCGATCATGGTCTGATCCCTCGATATTCAGAATGCCGAGGGGGTGAATAGCCATGGTCTGCGAGTGGTGGCGGTGGGATTGGTCAAACGCCTTTTCTCGGTCAAACATCAGGACATGGTTCTCATCAACGTGCAGCGGTTCGAGTTTCGAGCGCAGTAACTGCCACCGTGCGGCATCGGGTTCCTTCCCCAGCACATCGGCCATTTCGGCAAGAGCGTCGAAAGCCCATTGCATCAGTGACAAGTCGTAGTTGCTGTTGGGGGGACGCCATGCCTGGAACGCGTTGTTGAAGATCTCGGGGGACGATGACAGGGGCAGGTAGAGTTTGCCGTCCCTCTCCTCAAGTAAGCCGACAACGGCCGTTGCCACTTCACTGAGCCATGGGTAGGCGCGCTCCTTAAGGAAGTCTTTGTCCATGGTGTGTCGCCAATGCAGGTAGAAGGTTTGCCCTACCCAGAGCGCGTTTGGCATCGTGAAAGAGTACTGAACCCAGCCGCCCGTTGGTTTACCGGCGAGGGTGGCTACACTGGCCATCGCGGCACCGTCCACACCGAAGAAATTCCTGGCAAATGCTCGATAGATTGGCAATAGGTTCCAGTTGAAATTTATGAAGCTCATCCCCGCATCGCGCAACCCAGCCGTGTGGTAGGAGAGATAGGTCATCTGAGTGTTTAAATCATGGTGGTAGTCTCCCTTCCAAGGGGGGAGCTCACCGTCGTCTTGTGTCCAGACGCCCTGGAGTGGCATAGGCGGTGCATCTGGGCGAGACGCTGCGCCGTAGAAGTACTTGACGAGATTGTAGTGCCGCTGAATGCGGCGATCGGGAATGCTTACAGACGAGATGGCCCAGAAGTGGTTCCACCATTCCACGTGCGGTTCGAGCATGGCCTCATAGCTGGTTGAGAGGGCGCGGGTAACTCTCTGTTTGCCGATCTCCAATGGGTCCATCCCCTCCGTGTTCGCTGTGATGGCCACCGCAAGTTGGGTCTCTTGGCCTTCGGTTTTCTGGGCGACTACCACGGCGTAGCGCAGACCGAGCGCCGCGTCTTGTACCATCCAGAGCATGCCCTCGTCCTCTCCGAATTCGGCCGCGCTGTATCCAAGCTTGTTCAGCCCGTCTGGACGCAGAAACTCACAGGTCACGGCAGGACCCGAAACACGAAGCATGGCCACACGTTCGGTGGCGGAGAAGAAACATGTGAGCGTGCCGTTATTCAGGTCGACGCGCCCCTCTGCTCTTCGCGTATCCAGAGTGAACCGCTGGGCCTCGCTACCGTCTCCCAAGGTCAAGACCAAGCGACCGCCGGGAAGTTTTGTGGGCGCCGCTTCGCCGTAGGGATTGTCATACTTGCGCAGAAGTTCGGCCTGGTTGCCCTCGGCGACGAGCTTCTTGATGTCGTCAAACCCCCATCCATCTTTCCAGAACACATCGGGTTGACGTTCATCCCACAGGTCGCCGCGGTCGAGAGACAGCTTGATGACGTTGTTGCCGCCCCAGAGAAGCCCTCCCATGATCCCGTTGCCTAGAGGAAGCCCTTCATCCCACGTTTTGATGGGGGCATCGAGACGTAACATGTGTGTGTCCGTGGTTTCCATTGCTCCTCCGCAAACCATACCGCTCACCGCACCCCACAGTAGGAGTGCCAACACTAATCTCATTCAGACCCCTCTTCTGGCTGCCTAAGACTCTATGCAAAATGGTGGGACGGCGTCAACCGGATTGTGCGGAAAAACTGGAAGATCAAGCAGAATTGCGCAATCTTGTGTGCGGGTTGGTTTTGATCTATTCGCTGCGAAACGTCTTGCGCCCCAATTCGACCCAGCGCGCAAAGCGTTCAGGTTGCTGCTGAACGGTATGTGTGTCTTCGAGGCCACTACGTCTGGCATGGCTAATACCTGCAATGATCCCAGAACAACTCCAGCATGTACTCATAGTCCGCCACTGTGACAGTGGGAGGGATGGAGTGATCGGACATGTAGATGTAGGGTGCACGGAGGGCTTTCATGCCGTTGAGTTTGGTGAGGCATTCGTCCCTGATACGTTCGCGGTCGCCGCTTTCGAGAGCACGGATATCGATGTTGCCCATGAAACAGAGCCTGTCTTTGTATTGTTCCGCCAACTTTACAACGTTCATGCCGGTCTTGGCCTCCATGGCCTGGATGCAGTCGACGCCGGATTCGATGATACTCTCGATGTGGGGGCGGAAATCGCCGCAGCTATGAAGGATGACGGGGAGACCGTGATCCTTGAACATGTCGAAGAGTTCTTTGTGGTAGGGGTGGATCATCTCTCGATGGCAGCTCGGCGAGACAAAGGGGGCCGCGGTATAGCCCAGGTCATCATAGATATGCATTCCATCAGGGAGGCCTACCTCATCAAATAGCAGTTCAAACCACTCAATGTACTTGCGTGTTACCAGTGTACAGAAGTCGTGGATCCACTCCGGCTCCAGCAGCAGTGACTCGAGCATCGTGACGTCGCCCAGGATCTTGCGCAGCTCCTCGAAAACAAAGAGTCCCGAGTATGTGACAAAGCGGTCGGAGGCCATGGCTTCCGTGTACTTCTGCTTTAGTGTGTCAAGATCGAGATGGTCACGTACGTTGATCGCTTGAAATGCATCGCGGAACTCCTGTTTCCAGATCTCCGGTGAGGTCACTGTAAATCTTACATGTTCTGGGGTTCCCGACTTGTGCTTCCACGTTTTGAACGATGCCCCCCATCCATCTTGCTTGACCGTCCACTCGTCAGACTCTTCAACGACGTGGATAAGGTCTGGTCGCGGAGCTGGTGCTTCAAACCAGGAGATGTTCTGAAGGTCGAGGTTGAAGTGCGACTCGAAATCAGTGCCGGGTTCGACGCCCTGGTCTTGCCATGCATTTTCGATGATGTGCTGCCAGAAGTGCTCATGCAACCCTACCCGTTCGGGGATCTCTTTCGCCAGCAAGGCTGCAATGATCTCGCGTTTGGTCATGGTCTACCTTTCTTGTTCGTTAGCCTTGGGGTAGGAGCGCTGCCGAAGCGTGGACTTCTCTTCCCAAGATACGTTGAGACAACACGGCGTCGACCACGTCACACTTTGGTTCAGTGTGATAAGATGGTGATCCCGGTCAGTCTCGATCAGAGTGTGCTGGCTGGCGTCCACCCATCGCCCGTCGTTGCTCAAGGAACTGATTCGTGAGATGACACGTTGATCATACAGTTCAATGCTTACCTTCTCATAGGGATCCAGCATCAGATTAAATAGAGCGCAGAACGTCTCACCCGGCCTGTCTCTGCATATCAACAGGGGGTAGACGGCTCCGTGTACGATGGCAGGAAAACGATCGTTTGAGAGCCATTTCATCAGATGAACCATCTGTCGGCGACGAGCAGCGTGATAGAATGCTGTTCCGACCGCTTCCCCCAGTTCGTACGCAAAGACGGCCACGCGTCCCCCCAAAGCGTTGTCCGTTACAAAGAGAACCGGTTCTCGCGGGGCGCGATCCGCATCTACCAGATGACTGATGACGGTGACTTCCTGAAGAAGTTCGAACTTTCGAATGGTGGGCATGCTCCCATATTCAGGCAGAAATATGGTGAGAAAGTCGTTGGGCTCGCCTCCGAAATCCTCGTTGAAATATTCCTCGGCAGCATAGGGGCCATTGTGTTTCAAAGAAATCCTCGTCCCCAGTGATGCCACGCCGATGTGCGCCCCGAAACCCCGCTCAGAAAGAATGCCGGCGGCAACACTGTCGATCAAGAGTCCCTTGCGGAGTAGATCGCGTATGTCGGCGTCGGTGAGGCATCGCAACATCTGTCCTGTGACCACGGTGACGGGGGCGTCTCCGTAAGTGCAGGGGATGCCCAGCGGTTCGAGCATTCTCGATGCTGCTTCATCGGTAACAGCCAAGGCGGAGTATGACGCATCCTTAGGGAGGTGTTTCCTGAAACTGTAATGCGGATCAAAGAGCAGCTGTGCCCCCCGATTGGCTCCCTCGCCATTTGCTGCCTGTTTGATTGCTGAGAGATATGCTTTCTTGCCGCCAAGCATCTTGCCAACGCCGGGATCATCTTCCATCAGAGAGCCGCGGTGATCAAAGGTATTTAGCGTAACCCCTTCGCAGCCCATGGCAAAAGAGATAGCCATTTGAAGAAACGTGAATGCGTTGCTCTTGGTGTACTGGGTAAACGGAATGTTCTCAATCTCCGTCATCTCGACTGTGCCCGCGGGAAGGGCCGCTCGTGTGAGCTTGATCGAATGCTGGGAGGCATAGAGTCCGCGCAGTGAGCCTTCGCTGTAATTCCCAAGTGGGGGACGGCTGATCAAGGGGTGGCAGTGGCTTGTTTCGGCCAGACCCGTCCAGTCGCGTCCCTCGACGACATGGAGGAACGGGCCGCTCGACATCAGCCCGATAGTTGTTTCCGGTGCTGTGGTTCGGAGCGCACCACTGAGCTTTTCGACAATCTCATTGGTGATCTCGCCCTGCATGGATAGGTAGGCTTCACGGTACGGATGAGGCGTTCCGGACGCGAGAAGATGAGACACGAGGGCTTCGCGGGCCACGTGCTCACCGACAAGCGACTTGAAGCGGTCCAAGTGACGGTCACAGAAACACCCATACTGCACAGGGTCGTGATTGAAGTTTCGCAAGTCGTCTTCGATCCACATCACGTCGGGCTGTAACTGCGCATAGATTCCCCATACCGCCGTCATATAGTCCTGCCAGACGGGGGATAGCGGACAAGCACAGTGTTGTGTTGTGGTCCCATCGTGTCCGACCATCAAGCCGATGCCCGGGAGTACCTCTTCCGCTCGGTGCCCGCGGTCAGCATGCCCCAGGGTCGACCATGGATTTATGGAGAAACAGATGCCCTTCCTTTTTAGAAGATCTTTAGCTTGCCTCAGGCGAGGAAGCATCTCCCTGATCATCGCTAGTGACGGGTGTCCATGTGAGAATTCCTCCGTGTCGATCTTCAGAATCACTTCATCAACGCAGTAGGATTCAAGAGCGTCAAACAACTCCCGTAGTAGCTCGTCGAACCGCCAGGGCACAAGAGTTCGTCGAAGCGCATACCATGCGGTCTGGCCTGTTTTCATGCGCTGGCTTTCATGCTGTGGATCACGCTCGTACTCGCTCCTGGGGCCTTAAAGGAAACGTCAACAGGATAGAGAGGCGGGGTGGCGAGGTCAATGCAAAGATGCGGAAAAACAACACACAGCAAGAAGATTGCGCAATTCTGCTTGTGTCTCCCTCTGCATATGGAGTAGTCTTGATGGAAATGGCCATATGCAGTTACACGCGGAGTATCCCCCATGAGCAGTGATTTGAGCGTTTCCCTACGGCTTCATCACGCGGTATGCCTGGTGTTGTTGTCCCTGTTTGTGCGGGGTGCAGCAGCATCTGTCAGTCCGGGGATCGAAGATGTTGCCCGCATTGATGTCGCGAAATGGACGCAGCGCTACGCAGTACCGGGGCCGCACATTTACCTGGGGCCTCTGGGTATTGTGGTGGCCTCTCACAGTTCGGACTATCCGCCTTCTCCAAGCTATGACGTGAAGCCTCCGGCCTTTCTTGTGAGCCAAGACGGCAACTTGGTTCTGAGTGCACTTGAGGTGATAAAGGTGATTACCGGGTCTCCTTCGGATGGCTATTTAGAAGAAGGGGACTGCATTCTGGCGATCGACGGTGAGCGTTTGCTCTCCGGTAAAGAATATCAGCCTGAAGTGACGTTTCCGACCAAGCCCCAGCGGATGACCAAAATGCATGTCGGTGATCTTATCGACAAGGCTGAGGGGCGTGGCCATATTCGCCTCACGGTACTACGCACGGACAAGGCTCAGTCTCTCGATTCTCCCTCACGATTGGTGAGCCGCCGCCATGTAGGAGCACAACTGAACGGGGGGAACCGCGATGAGATAGTTGATGTCGACGTTCATGACGTCGGGCGACTGCTTCTTGTGGTGGAGGACGGGGGGAACGGAATCAGCGGGGACGGCATGCAGTGGGTGAACCCGAGATTCGTGATCCCCAATGGAGATGTTCCGCTCACCGGATTGAACGCATTGCGAGCGTTGGCTGGCTATGGGGTTCCGACGTTCGACACGGTCACAAACATGATCTCGGTCCATGCAGTGTCGACTCTCGAGTACGCCGTGCCTGCTGGCGCGATCCGGTTCCAGGTGACGGCCCGTGTGCCCGGCTACGGAACGGTTCAGCCCTGTATTGACGTCCAGCCGTCTCCGGGAATTGCGCTACTCCCCGAAAGCACGCGTAAACAGCTTCGCCATGTCGAGGTGGCAATTCCCCGAATCGGCACCTATGCCGACGGATTTTCCGCAGACTGCACCAAGAGCGCCACCGTGTTGGATCTAAGTGCGGCGTGGTTGCTGGCCCAACAACGCCAGAACGGTTCGTGGCCGCGCTGGGGGGCATATACCACAGATCGCTACGATACAGCGATCTGCGGGCTGGCCTTGTTAGCAACTGGCGAAGATCGATACAGGGACGCCATTCAGCGTGCCGCTCACTACGTGGGTTACGAGGCCGCCGTTGACGCATGGGCGGTGCCGCGCGCCACGGCACTACTGTTTCTGTCGGAGTACTACCTGAAGACGCGGGATGCCACCATTCTCGACGGCCTGCAGATCGCCTACCGACAAACGGCCGACAGCATCCTTTTTGACGGCACGCTTGGGCATAGCATACGTCTGGCAGGTTATGGAAATGGCGGCATGAACGTGGGTACAGCCACAGCCTCCGCCGCACTGGCCGTGGCCGAACATACCCCGATTGTTAAAGACCCCGGGCTGCTGCACAATGTCCTGACGTATATAGCCTCATGCTCGATGGACGGCTACATTCCCTATGGTCGTGCCATAGCTGAACCGCGACGTGGCCATTCCGAGCGATTGGGGTCCAATGCCCGCACAGGATGGTGTCTGGCAGGAAGCCACCTCGGCGGGGGCAGTCAGCGCTTTGTGCGAGATGCCCGGCAGCTCATGCGGAATACGCTGGGTGCCACGGACCTTGCCCATGCGGCTACGACGCTGGGCATTCTATCATCCAGCATGGGCCTTGCTGCCAGCGACCCGGATCTCTTTCGGGAACACATGGCTCTTCAGAAGTACCGTGTCACGTTCATGCGCAACTGGGAGGGTGGCTTCCTGTTCAGCTACTATCCGTTCGATTACATGGGGGCGGAGTTTGTCCTCGGTGACATGTTCCGGACGGCGACGTTCATGCTGATGCTTGCCGCCCCGCGCCAGCATCTGGCCATTACCGGGAACCCGGCGTATCAGCCGCGTTCTCTGGATCCCGTTGAGCCGCCCCACAACTGGGACTTCTACATCTATCGCTATTACCTGCGTAACTGGGCTGTCGCACAGGCCATGCTGGGTGACCGAGCTCCGGCGGCTCTCAAAGAGGCCATCAATGCGTTCACATCCCTGTCAAAGGAGGGGGGGCTGCACTCGCGGGTCTTCAGGTTCGTTGAAACTCGCGGTTTGGAGTTGGCCCACGAAGTGTATCGCATTGAAGGTCTGGATGACCGGACACGAGCCTACGCGATTGAGTTGCTATTGGGCATGGATACCACCCTCAACGTGGTGGCCGGGAAAGAGGAAGGTGTCTACAATCTGACCTGCACCGTGGCACTGCCGTTTCGTGAGAAGCTGCGTTGGGCCGATGCATCCGCGCGCGAGCGCTATGCGGACGCACCCCCTCTGCCCCTGCACGGTTCCGTCACACTGATTGACAAAGAAGGCCTGTTTGTCGCACCTGTTCATTTTGAGATCGATACGACACAGGGCGTGAACTGGGTTGATAGCACGCTGGTGCTTCGGCAGACCGCCACGATGTCCCGACCCAGCACTAACGCTTTCGTCGTTCCGATGCAGATCAGATATGAGCTCGGAGATATGACGTTGAGCTACACGCGCCACTTGAACAGTGACCGACATCGACGGGCCCATGAGATCGACACAAGCGAGCGCATCATTCCTGTTCCGTGTCACGTCGTACGTGATGCACTGTCGCAAGAGGTGTTAGTGGAGTTGCCCAAGAGCAGTGTCGTGATGGGGCTGATGAAGCCGGAAGCGTACATCATGCCGATGGCGCTCCCTGACGGTTCGAGGTTGGACGATATTCGTTCCTACGGGTTCCTGCAGCAAGGGGACAACATTACGGCCTACTACGTCTCGCATGATATGAGGGGCGGCGCAATCCTCGGTGTGCGCCTCACGGATACAGGCGCGCAGAGACTAATTCCGGATGGGGTGCTGTTACGGGCAGGCACCACTGAGACGCCAGATGAATGGACGCATCTCTTCGCAAGCACGGCGGTTCCTTCCATGCGATTCAGGCCCGGTGCTGAGCAGGGGCGGACGGTGATCGAGTGCCGTTTTGACCGACCCGTGACCGTGACCGGGGCAAGTCTATCTGGGGCAGCTGGGATCCACAGCGTCCGCTTTCTACAGCCAGATGGTGATCAGTGGCGCCTGGCCTATGTGGACCAAGCTGCGACGTTTATCCGACTGCCGGCCCTGGTTGGATCCAGACTGCGCATCGAACTGCAGGGGGATCGACTGATGAGTCTGGGTGGGATAAAGTTAATCTCCAATTCACGTCGCACCAAAGTGGAGCCATGGGTTTGGCGTGATGGTGTTGTCACAGATCACGAAGTGAAATGAGCTGCGAGCTGTCAAACTTCAGAAGTAGGGCATTGGGGCTTCGCCTCTTCCTCACCATGGGGTTGGGTGTGGCTGTGGGGGTGTGCTCTGCGAAGGCCTCTGAACGGGCGCATGGT
Source organism: Kiritimatiellia bacterium (assembly GCA_016783675.1). GTDB lineage: Bacteria > Verrucomicrobiota > Kiritimatiellia > UBA8416 > JABMPJ01 > JABMPJ01. Next base: position 7,665 of record JADHWE010000010.1, on the reverse strand, counting down.
CTTTCCATCTTTGGCCCCGAGACACTCAAATATGCGCCCGGCGAGCCGTTCGAGTATCTTGACCCCAATGCCCCGATCGCCGGCCACCTGAAGATCCCAGGCGGCAACTTCACAAAACTCTCTCCCTTTGGCCTGACCGGGTCGGTTCCGGGGCTCTACTACAAAGTGTTTGATACACTGGGAATCAAGTCGTGGGATGACGATGAGCCGTTTGCGGTGTACGGGTATCTGGCCGAGTCTTTCGAGCTGGCGGACGATAAGCTCTCCATGACGGTCTACTTGCGGCCTGAGGCGCGCTTCTCCGATGGGGCACCGTTGACGGCGGACGATGTGGTGTTCTCCTATAATCTGCTGTTTGATCCAGATGTGAATCCGGGTGGGCGACTCTCCTACAAGAACGTTCGCACGGTCGAGCGTGTTGACACGCACACGGTTCGCTTCCTGTTCAAGCAGTACACCCGCGACTTGCCCATCACGGTGACCTACCTGACGGTCTATCCCAAGCATATCTATGGTGCGCCCGGCAAACGCCTCGGCAAAGACTTCGATAATGTGCTGCCGATCGGAAGCGGGCCCTATGAGATTGAGTCATACACGTTGGGCGAACGTATTGTCTTTCGTCGGAGGGAGGACTACTGGGGGCAGCACCTGCCCTACTGCAAAGGCTACTTCAACTGGAAGCGAATAGAGTTTCAGGTTTATTACGATCAGTTCTCGACGATGGAGGGATTGAAGAGCGGCTACATCGACTATCTGGCCGCATGGAACCCCGGCACGTTCCGAAAAATCAAAGGCAGCTTCGTGGATAACAACTACATCGTGAAATCCACGTTTCCCCTGACGCGACCATCGGCCATGAAGGGACTGGCCTTTAACCTGAGAGAACCCAGGTTCCAGGATCGGCGGATCCGCAAGATTATTGCGTCATTGTACGACTTCGATTTCATCAACGATAACTACTACTACGGGTCGCAGGACCGTCTGACCAGTTACTTCTTGCGCCAACCCCAGTTGCGCGCCCGTCCCGGCCCTGCCGAAGGGCGGGTCCGTGAGATCCTCCTGGGGCTCGCAGCGAAACACAATCGACCGGAAGAAGGCACCATCTACGTTCCCGAGGAAGCTCTGGAGGTGGGGCCGTATGATCCGGGTCTGGCGCCGGACGGCACCCCGCTCCCGATCGAGCTCCGCATCCAGTCGGCCAACCGACAGCTCGATCGTATGGGTTGGATCTGGGATCCAGGGATCGAGGCACGCCGCAAAGGTGAGGTGACGCTGGATTTTGAGATAAACGATAGTGTTGATGATGGGCTCTATCACTTCACTCAGATTCTGGGAATGGCCGGTATTCGTGCACGTGCTGCCAAGCTGTCGCCCTTGGAAGCACAGGGCCGTTATAAAAACTTTAGATTCGACGTGACCCATGTCTGGTATGACGGTCGTAACGCGCCCGGTCGAGAAATGGCCCGCAACCTCCTCTCTAAAGAGGCCGATATTCAGGGGTCTTCCAACCTAATGGGCCTGAAGAATCCCGCCATTGACGATGTTCTCAACACGCTGATGTCACTTGACGACTATGAGGAGGTCGGCATCTATGCCCGTGTATTCGACCGCATCATGATGGCGAACTGGTACGTGATTCCCAAGATATGGCCCCGCAGCGATTTCGGTGCCTACTGGAACTTCATGGGCCAACCCAAAGTTTATGCATCCGGTCTGTGGTACTACTACAATGTGCTTTGGTTCTGGTGGGAAGACCCCATCAAGCGCCAGCAACTTGATGCCGCTATGGATAATGGAACTCCTCTGCCCCCGGGGCACTGACTATGTGGTCTTACATACTAAAACGTCTGCTCATGATGATTCCCACAGGCATTGGGATTATCACGGTCTTCTTCATCTTCTCTGAGATTGTGCCGGGTGGACCGCTCGACCAGGTGGAATCCCTGATCATGGATGAAGCCCGCAAGGCGGCCGAGTCGGGCGCTAGCTTCGGTGGTGCTAACAGCCAGGCCGGTGCCATGATGGCAATCGACCCCCAGATCCGCCTCCAGATCAAACGGAAGCTGGGACTGAATCACAACGCCCTCGAACGCTACCTGCGCATGTTGCTCTGGTTTAGTCCTGATTCGATGATCTCATCCCAGGAGATCGGCAATCGCGAGGCCCGCAAGGTGTCGTTCCGTGGTCAGAAGCTGATGGTCTACCGTGAAGACGATGCCTATCACGTCTACGAGAATTCCTTGTCGATCGACGATCGCGATGGGGAAGTCTCGTTTGACGCAGAAACGCAGCTGTTTATCAGCACACTGGACCCGTCGCTTCGCTTCTCGCCGGAATCCGGACAGCAAGTCGACGGAACCGGTGCGCTCACCAAAGTGCCGGCAAAGGTCGAGACGGAGTCTTTCGATGAAGTGAGCTACAGCGAATCCGGTGTGCGTATACCGATCAAGGAGGAGCGTGAGGAGGTCTACCCCGTGCAGACGGCATGGGAAGCCTTCACCGACTGGGACAACTGGCACGGCTATTTTCTGCTGAAATTCCCGAACTCCATCACCAAGAACAAGAAGTCGTACGAGCTGATTGCCGAGCGCCTGCCCGTCTCAATGCGACTGGGGATTATCTCGTTCTTCCTTACGTACACCTCCTGCCTGCTGCTGGGGATCGCCAAGGCGGTTCGCAACGGCACGCGATTCGACACGGTGACCAGCCTGCTGGTGTTGATCGGTTACGGCATTCCCGGCTTCGTGCTGGCGGTGCTGCTGATCACGATGTTCGGGCCCAGCGGCGATGCCGTGGTCCACCTCTTCCCCCTGCGTGGACTGCACTCACCACCCGAGATCTACAACGCGCTGGGCCCTATGGCCAAGCTGTGGGACAACATTCACCATCTGATCGCACCAATCATCTGCCTCACGATCGGGAGCTTTGCCGGACTCACCATGCTGACCAAGAACAGCGTGCTGGAACAGTTCGACCAGCTCTATGCCGTCGCTGCCCGCGCCCGTGGCCTTTCGCAGCGGCGCGTACTCTTCAAACACATCCTGCGCAACTCTCTGATCCCGCTCGTGACCGGGTTCCCAGCCCGTTTCGTGATGATGTTCTTTGCGGGGTCCCTCCTCATCGAGAAGATCTTCTCGCTGGATGGCATCGGTCTGCTCGGATACACCGCTCTGGTGGAGCGCGACTATCCGCTCATGGTCAGCAACCTTTTTGTGTTTACCTACATCGGCCTGATCTGTCGCCTGCTGTCTGACATCGGCTATGTCGTCGTCGATCCCCGCATCAGTTTTGAGGAGCACCGTTCCTGATGTCGCTGTTCAGTCCAGAGTTTAAGAAGCGCTGCCAGAAGTTCCGGCGGAACCGTAAGTCGTTCTTCAGTCTGGTCTTTCTGTTGGCCCTGTTTCTGTTGACCCTGCCGGCCGAGCTGCTGTGCAATGATAAGCCGCTGATCCTGCGCATTGACGGGGAGTGGTTCTTCCCCGTCTTCAAGACATACACGTATAGCGACATGGGGGGCGAGCACGATGCACCGATCCTCAGCTACCGTTCCCCTCTGTTCAAGGCATTCCTGGCGGGGGAATCTGTTGCGGTCGATATGGCGGCAATCTACCGCGATGAGGCGCTGACGGTTGAAGAACCGGCAATACCCCGCGCCGCCGCTCGCAAGGTTTGGACGTTGTATCCGCTCGTACGGCATTCCTACAAATCGTACTACGAGAGTGAGATTCTGCCCCGCCAGACATTGGTTTGCCCTGCATCGCAAGTGGCGGATGGACAGCGCGTGCCGGGGGCACGCGAAGAGGGGCATTACCTGGGCACGGACAAGCATGGCAAGGATGTGCTGGCCCGCTTGATCTATGGGTTCCGACTCTCGCTCCTGTTCGGTCTTGCACTTGCGCTCACATCGACGCTGATAGGCTGCATCCTGGGAGCCATCCAGGGCTACTTCGGCGGCATTGTCGACCTTCTCGGTCAACGCGCCACGGAGATATGGGGTTCCATTCCACAACTCATGCTCATGATGATGTTGAGCGATTTCCTTTCGCGGCAAGGCCATCTGAGCGAAGGGCAGCATGTCATGATGCTGTTCCTGATCCTGAATCTGACCTCCTGGATGGGTATGGCCGCGCACATGCGCGCCATGTTCCTGCGGGCACGCAACCTGGACTATGTCAAGGCGGCCAAGTCCCTCGGCGCCTCGAACCGACGTATCATGATCACACATATCCTGCCCAACTCACTGACGCCCATCGTCACCTTCCTGCCTTTCGCTGTATCGGGCGGAATTATGGCGCTTGTGGGGCTCGATTTTCTTGGGTTTGGCCTGAACTATCCCACTCCCAGCCTGGGTGAGATGCTGGCCCAGGGACAGGACAACATTGAGGCGTGGTGGGTCATCGTGCCGACCTTTGCGACGCTCTCAACACTACTCATTCTGCTTACGTTTGTGGGCGACGGCGTACGAAACGCCTTCGATCCCCGTTTCAAATAGGACCCCGGCATGGCGCTGCTCGAACTCAAAGATCTACGGACCCACTTCACGCTCGATGACGGGCTTGTGGCGAAGGCCGTGGATGGCGTGAGCCTCAAGGTGGAGCGCGGTCGCACACTGGCTGTTGTCGGCGAGTCCGGCTGCGGAAAATCCCAAACAGCTTTCTCTATCATGCGACTGCTCGATCGCAATGGGTATCATCCGTCTGGCAGCGAGATCCTGTTGGACGGCGAGTCGCTCCTCGAAAAGGAGGAGACGCAGATGCAGCGGATTCGTGGCAATCGCATGGCCATGATATTCCAGGAACCAATGGCGTCCCTCAATCCGCTCTACCGTGTCAGCAGCCAGCTCTCCGAACCGCTGCGTCAGCATCAACAGATGAAACGTCCAGCCGCCTACGCGCGCTGCATCGAGCTGTTGCAGCATGTCGGCATCCCCGATCCCGAATCGCGTGTCGACAACTACCCACACGAGATGTCCGGGGGCATGAAGCAGCGCGTCATGATCGCCATGGCCTTGGCCTGTCGTCCCGATCTCCTGATCGCGGATGAACCCACCACGGCTCTCGATGTCACGATCCAGGCCCAGATCCTGGCCCTGATCAACGATCTGCAAAAAGAGACAGGGATGGGTATCCTCCTCATCACCCATGACCTAGGAGTGGTCAGGCACATGGCCGATGATGTCTGCGTCATGTATGCCGGGCGCATCGCGGAACAGGGAACGCGGGACGAGGTTTTTAACAACCCGCAGCATCCCTACACGCGACTGTTGCTGGCCTCCATTCCGCGTCAAACCGAGAATAACAACCGTCTCCTCACCATTCCCGGGGTGGTGCCATCCGCCACGGATTTCATTGAGAACGGATGCCGGTTCTGTGGTCGTTGTCCTGAACAGTTACCACGCTGCAGCGAACGCACGCCCGAGAAATGCGACATCTCGCCCACTGGGCATTCTGCCTGGTGCCACCTGCTGGCGGATGACAGCACGACCGCCCGTATCGGAAAACAGACAGCAGAAGTGCGCCCCAAGAAGGGCGAACCCGGCGACGCACTGCTGTCGGTCAACGAGCTGACTACTCATTTCCCGGTCAAGAAGGGCCTATTGCAGCGAACGGTGGGCTGGGTTCGTGCGGTAGACGGCGTATCGTTCGCCCTGCGCCGTGGAGAGACTTTGGCCCTGGTAGGTGAGTCGGGGTGCGGCAAGACGACCGTAGGACAGAGCATACTGCGCCTGATCGATGCCGCGCGCGGGGAGGTGGAGTTCAATGGCGTCCAGGTTTTGGATGCTCGTAAGGGCGGGATCAAGTCCCTGCGCCGCAGCATGCAGATTGTGTTTCAGGATCCATTCTCTTCGCTCTCGCCGCGTTTGCGAGTGGGTGAGATCATTGGTGAAGGGGTTGCCATTCACGAGCCCACCTTGGGTCGTGAGGAGCGCCGCAAGCGCGTGCGAGCCGTGATGGAGCAAGTCGGCCTATCGTGGGAAGTCGCCGATCGCTTTCCGCATGAGTTCTCCGGCGGCCAACGTCAGCGCATCGCCATCGCCCGGGCCTTGATCCTGGATCCGGACATCATGGTGCTGGATGAACCGACCTCTGCCCTGGATGTTTCCGTCCAAGCGCAGATTCTTAACCTCCTCGAGGAGATCCAGAACAAGCGAGGGTTGGCCTATCTCTTCATCACGCATGACCTCGGTGTCGTCGAGTACATCGCCGATCGTGTCGCCGTCATGTATCTCGGCCGCATCGTCGAGCATGCACCGACTGCCACACTCTTCCACTCGCCACAGCATCCCTATACCCGCGCCCTATTGGATGCAGTCCCCCGCATCGATGACCCACCAGGAACGTTCAATCGTATTGAGGGCGATGTCCCATCCCCCCTCAACCCTCCCGCGGGTTGTCACTTTCATCCGCGCTGTCCGGCTGCTGTGGATTTGTGTAGGGAAAAATACCCCATGGCGCAGACAATTGGGGAAGTAAACGTCGCGTGCCACCTCGCGGGAGAACGTCCGTCCAGCGCTGGGTAGGGCCAGCTATCCGACTCGTCTCGGCCTGGCCCCGCGAAGACGGAGCGGGCCGTTTTTCTTTACCAGAACTGGTAGGACTGCGTGCGCAGCACGTACAGACCCAACAGCCAGTTGGTGATGATGTGGGCCAGGATGGCCGACCAGAGGTTGCGCGTCTTGACGTAGAGCAGGCCGTAGGCCACGCCCGCGATGATGCCGACGAACCAGCGGGCGTGTTCGAACCCGAAGGCGATGGCCACGACGGCAAACGCCAGGATACTGAAGTCTTCCGGATGTGCTTCCAGGAACCGCACCTGCTGCAGTCGCCGGTAGGCGAAACCGCGCCAGAAGATCTCTTCTGCCAGGGCAATCACAAAAGCGGATCCGCATAGCCGGACTACCGTGTTGAGCCAGCCGGCGTTCTCGGGCGCGTACGCCTGATCGGCGACCGCGTTGCTGCCGAGAATCCCGAAGCGTTGGTAGAAGGAGTAGAACCATGCTCCGTGAGCCTGCATCCAGTCCGACTCAGGAAGGATCCAAATCCAGCACACCGCCGCCCCCACGATGACCGTGGCCGGCACATGCCGCACCTGCGGCCCGCGATACCAGCGCCAGGGACGACAGATCAGCAAGGCAATCACCGTCGCGATGGTCCGGACCCAGTAGTAGTCGACGCCGCTGAAGATCTTCATGCACGCCAGCCACACGACAAACGGCGCTACATGCGCCAGCGTCGGCGGCAACGGTGGCAAATGAATGCCCCGTCTGCTGTCAATACTCTCCATGCACTACCTTCTACCACATAGCCTAAGCAAAGGCCAAGACAAGCCTGTCGCAGGCCTTCTACTATATCCAGCCCAAGCGAAGGCCAAGGTGAGCCTCTCTTCCATCCCCCACTACGCCAAGCGGAGGCCAAGGTGAGCCTCTCTTCCATCCCCCACTACGCCAAGCGGAGGCCAAGGTGAGCCTCTCGCAGGCCTTTGAGCGTGGTATTCCACGCTCTCCAGCCAAGAGAGGCTCACCTTGGCCGGAGCGCCCTCCACGCTCTCCAGCCAAGAGAGGCTCACCTTGGCCGGAGCGCCCTCCACGCTCTCCAGCCAAGAGAGGCTCACCTTGGCCGGAGCGCCCTCCACGCTCTCCAGCCAAGAGAGGCTCACCTTGGCCGG
>JADHWE010000057.1 GCA_016783675.1 Kiritimatiellia bacterium | reverse complement strand
CCCAACACTCTATGAATGGGGCAGATAGGGAGCGCTTGTTCCGGGGCGGGCTACGTGAGCCAGGCGACTATCTTGCGGTCGGCGGCCGGGAATGGATAGGCGTGAAGGTCGGGGATTGTGACCCACTTGACGGCGTCGACGGTGACGGCGCGGGCACGACCACGGACCGGCGCACAGTCGAAGACGTGCAGGGTCATCTTGAAGTGACTGAACGCGTGGGGGATGGCGCCCAGTTTGCCGCGTACGCGGATCTCGATGCCGATCTCCTCGTCGATCTCACGAACAGCGGTTTCCTCTATCGTCTCGTTCGGCTCCTGCTTGCCGCCCGGGAACTCCCAGAGTCCACCCAGCATCTGGTCGGGGCGACGGCGGGCAATCAACACGCGGTCACCCCGCCGGATCACGCAGGCCGCAACGTCGATATGCGGTATGGGCTTGCGCGGCGGCCGATAGGGAATGCGGGATGTCAGTTCTTTGGCGTGTGCCGTGCAACAGCGGCTCAGGGGACAGTGCCTGCAATCCGGATTGCGCGGCTTGCACACCAGGGCACCGAGCTCCATCACGGCCTGGTTGAAATCGCCGGCGCGACGGGGGGCGATCATCTTGGTCACCTCCCGAGTGATGTCGCGCCGCACGGCGGGTTTCGTGCTGTCTTTGCGTATACCCAAGAGCCGTGTGAAGACCCGCACGACGTTTCCATCCACCGCCGGCACCACTTCGCCGAACGCGATGCTGGCGATTGCGCCTCCTGCATAAGGCCCGATGCCGGGCAACGTCTGCCACTCGCTGGCCGGGCGGGGCAACGCCCCGCCGCGCTCATCCATCACAACGCGCGCCGCCTGGTGTAGATTGCGTGCGCGCGTGTAGTAGCCAAGGCCCTGCCATATCTCGAGCACGGCCTGCAGATCGGCCGCCGCGAGGTCGGCAACGGTCGGGAACCGCGCGATGAACCGTTCAAAGTAGGGCATCACCGTGGACACCTGCGTCTGCTGGAGCATGACTTCGCTGATCCACACCTGGTAGGGCTGCGGATCGTCACGCCACGGCATGGGCCGCCGGTGACGGTCGAACCAGCGCAACAGGGCGCGACGCACATTTCCGCTATCAAGGGCCATGGCGAGCAAGGTAACCGGATGCCACACCACGTTGCGAGAGCATAAGCCACTCGCCACAGCGGCGATTCATCGCCGCCCGACATACGACGTGTATTTTCCCTGCCGCACCTGATATGCTCGCGGCGATATGCAGTCGAAGCTTTCCGCCAACATGATGACTCAACTCCGTCGGGGGTACCGTAGCGAGTATGGTCTGACCTGCCTGCCCATCGCCGCCACGGGATCCATCACCGACCGGGGGCGCAGTTCCACACTGCACAACAACGCGATCTTCTGCCGCGCTCGCGCACATGCGCTCCAGGAAGCGGTGCGCTGGGGCGAACCGTACGCGCTTTTCATGGCGCCCGGCTTGATGACTTGGATCATTCCGCTGGTGGACGAGGAATCGGTTGAGGGCGGACTCACCGGCGGCGAGGTACGTATCGAGGGTGATGCCACCGACACGACCGAGCTGGTCAACTACATCGTGTCGGCGGGGGTCAGCCGCAAAGCCGCCGCAGCCTATGTCGGCAAGATCCCCTTCTGGCCGCAGCCGCGCGTGCACGAAGCGGCCGCCAGTCTGTTCGAATCGTTCTACCAGCTCAGCGGATGGGCTCCCACCCTCTTGACGCGCCACCGCACGGATGCCCTGCAGCAGCGCCAGATCGCGGAGGTCATCCACGAGCGCAAGCGCCAACCGGATCGCGCCTACCCTCTGGAGGAGGAGCGCATCCTGCTCTCGCTGATTCGCGTGGGCAACCGGGCCGGGGCGCGCAGCATGTTGAATACCATGCTGGCAGCGATCTACCTCTATTCGCCGCGCGAAGCGGTGATTCGGGCGCGTATCATCGAAATGATGGGGTATCTCGTGCGCGCGGCGGTTGAAGACAGTCCGCTGCTTGAGCCCCTGCTGGAACACCAGCAGAAATGGATGGAGCAGATTCTCAACACGGAAGGCTTTGAAGCCCTCTGCAAGGTGGTCCGGCAGGCACTTGACGACTTCATGGACAACATCTTCGAGCAAGGCTACGGACGCACCAATAAGAAGGTGCGTCGAGCGCTCGACTACATAGCCGGTCATTACACGGAGGAGTTGCGCCTTGAAAACGTGGCCGAACATGTAGGGCTGAGCACATTTCGGATCGCGCACATGGTAAAGGACTTCACCGGCCGGACCATTCTCCAACACGTGAAGCGGCTACGCACCGAGAAAGCGCGCCGCCTGCTCGAGGAAACATCTCTGACCTGTGCCGAGATCGCCTACGAGGTAGGGTTCTCCGACCAAAGCTTCTTCACGCGCCAGTTTCGCGAGATGACCGGGACCACACCGGCGAAGTACCGGCGCGAGCGACGGGGAATTGCGTAATGCGCAATGTTGGTAGTTCGGCCCGCTCGGAGAGCGGGCCCTACCTGGCACACGGACGATCAATACGTAAGGCCGTATTCCCCCTTTTTCCTATTGGATTCGGGCGCTCTGACCCGTTAGTATGTCCCGACCCCGAACACGGAGTATGCCGCCATGCCAGAAGACAACGGGAACGATATCGACGATGTGAAGCGCGAACTTGGTAGCGTGCTGCGTGAGTGCCACGAGAAAGAGGCATTCAACTTTGCGCTCTTCCAGCACAATCCATCCGCCATCACGGTGGTCGACCGCGAAGGCAAGGTCGTAAAAAGCAACCTGGCCCGCCGTCACGCCCATGATCCTTTGCCGCCCCTCGGGGAAGCGCTCTTCTCCGGCGATTCCGAGTGCGACGTGATCATGAAGGGAGAACTGCAGAAAACGCTCGATCAGAACGTGGTGCGCGAGGTCTCCGACGTTCGCTCGGGGGGCCACATTTTCTCGTTCACACTGGCGCCTTTCACGCATGGCGCCATCGTGACTCGCCAGGACATCACCGAACAGAAGCGCGCCGAGGCCCAGCTCGTGCAGGCCCAGAAACTTGCCGCACTCGGAACGCTGGTCTCCGGAGTTGCCCACGAGGTCAGCAATCCGAACAACGTCATGTTGCTCAGTCTGCAGACCCTTCGGCGAATCGTTGATGACATACTGCCGGTACTGGATCAACTCAAAGAGAAGGAAGGCGATTTCGACCTCGGTATCGGCAGCTACAGCGAGATTCGCGAGGACATCCCCGAAATGGTGGCCTCTTGCTACCGGGCCGCTGAACGCATCAACCGGCTGGTCGCCGACCTCAAGAACTATGCCCGCAAGGATGATGGTATCGTGCTGGACCTGTTTGACGTCAATGCCATCGTGCAGAGCGCGGCCGACCTGATGGGCACAACCATTCGCAAGGCCACGCACCACTTCAAGGTTGAATGCGCCGACAGTCTGCCGCCCGTAAAGGGAACGGCCCGCCGTGTTGAACAGGTGGTGATCAACCTGCTCAGCAACGCCTGCCAGGCTCTACCCAACCAGGAATGCGCGATCACGCTCTCGACGGCCTACAACCCCGCCGCCGGCGAGGTCCATATTATGGTGCAAGACGAAGGCGAGGGCATCCCGCCGGAATCCCTATCGCAGGTTACGGACCCCTTCTACACAACCAAGCACGATACCGGTGGGACGGGCCTCGGCCTTTCGATCTCCCGTCAGATCGCCGAGAACCACGGCGGTGCGCTGGTGTTCAGCTCGACCGGTAGCCGTGGCACCCTCGTAACCCTGACCCTCCCCGTATCTCAAGACAGCGAGGACGAACAAGCATGAGCAAACCCGCTTTTCCGGTGCACCCGGTGCTCCTGGTCGACGACGACGCGGACCTGCTACGCAATTACGTCTACACATTGCGTGCCGACGGCATCACCAACGTGATTACGTGTGAAGACGGCTCCGATGTTGAAGCGCTCATGCGCGAGCATGAGTTCGACGCCGTCTTGCTCGACCTGAACATGCCGCGCCTCTCCGGTCGCGATGTCCTGCCCCTGATCGTGCAACGCAATCCCGATCTGCCGGTCATTGTGGTAACCGGTGTCGACGAAGTGGATACCGCCGTCAAATGCATGCGCGCCGGAGCGTTTGACTACATGGTGAAGCCGGTTAAAGAGGAGCACCTCCTCACGGCACTGCGGCGCGCCCTCGATGTGCGCGAGGTGCGCAGGGAGAACGCCCTGCTGACCCGCCACCTGCTCTCGACCGAGCTGACCCAGCCGGATGCGTTCGGCGACCTGGTTACCAGTGATGCCGGGATGCGGACCCTCTTCCAGTATATTGAAGCGATCGCCTGCACACCTCAGCCCATCCTGGTGACGGGCGAAACCGGTGTGGGTAAAGAGCTGGTTGCGCGCGCGATTCACACGGCCAGCGGCCGCCAGGGCGAGTTCGTGCCGGTCAATATCGCGGGGCTGGATGACAATGTCTTCTCCGACACGCTTTTCGGACACGTCAAAGGCGCTTTCACCGGCGCAGTAGACGTACGCAAGGGGCTGATCGAACGTGCCGAGGGTGGCACCCTCTTCCTGGACGAGATTGGGGACCTGAACAGCATGTCGCAGGTGAAGCTACTCCGGCTGGTGCAGGAGCGGGAATACTTCGCACTGGGATCCGATAGCGCCAAGCGCACCAACGCGCGCATCGTGGTGGCCACGAACCGGGACCTGCAGGTCCTGCAACGTTCAGGCGATTTCCGCGAGGATCTCTACTTCCGCCTCCGCTCTCACCATGTCAACGTGCCCCCGCTGCGGGAGCGCCTGGGTGATCTTCACCTGCTGCTGGACCATTTCCTCGCACGGTCGGCCTCGGAGATGAACAAGAAGAAGCCCACCCCACCCCCCGAGCTGGTTACGCTGCTTTCGACCTATGGCTTCCCCGGCAATATCCGCGAGCTGGAGGCGATGTGCTACGACGCGGTCAGCACCCACAAAGCCGGCGTGCTCTCCATGAACACGTTCCGTGACGCTATCGCGCGCGAACTGGGCTCCGTTCCCGATCTTCCCAGCCCCGGCGCCCTCGCTCCAGCACCCGATTTCCTGAGCCCGGATCAGCCGCTCCCCTCGATTCGACAGGCCGAACGGCTCCTGATTGAGGAGGCGCTGCGCCGTACGGACGGTAATCAGACAATGGCTTCCCAGCTATTGGGAATCACCCGCCAGACGCTGAATAGGCACCTTAAGAGCATACGTGCCAAGGAGGAAAACAAAGCGTAACAGTTTTTGACACCGTACCGGTTTTATACATGCCTGACGCCCGGGGTTTCCCGGGCGTCTTTTTTTGTAACTATTTCATAAGGAGTCACTTATAAAAACTTAGGTCATCCTGGCACGCCAGCTGCGATATATAAGCGGCACAAGCGAAGGCGGGAGTAAACAAGGATGACACTCAAAAGCAACAACATGATCGGGCGGACGCTGGCAGCCACCGCAACACTGATTCTGGCAGCCACCGTGATGAGCCACGCTACGAGCGAGGCCTACAGCCGCCGGATCGCTGTTTGCGTCGGCATCAACGAGTATCCCTCCTACGCCCCCCTCTCCTGCTCCGTGAATGATGCCGTTGAGATGTCGCAGGTTTTCCGCAGCTACGGGTTCGACAAAGTCCTGCTGCTGACCGACGAGGAAGCCCGCCGCGAAGATATCCTGGATGCCCTGAAGGAAGTTAGCGGCGAAATCACTGATAACGATCTGTTCGTTTTCTTCTACGCGGGACATGGCTGGACCGGCGCAGATGCCAAGGGCAACCAGATGGGTTACCTGCTGCCGGTGGAAACGCGCCGCGGTCATGAAGCCGACGACGGCGTGTCGATGCAGGAGCTGCGCGAGGCTGCCGAAGCCATGTCGAACCGCCACAGCCTCTTCATCATGGATTCCTGCTATTCGGGTTTCGGAATTTCTGTTGCTACTGATTCTACCGACTGGACCTCCTCCCGGAGTATTCAGATGCTGACCGCCGGCGGTGCGTTAGATCGCGCGTTCGAAGCCGATGGTCATGGTCTGTTCACTCGCTACATCCTCAACTACTTCCACCGCTCCGGGAGGAGGGACGGCGGTGTTTCGGCTCTGAAGCTGGCGGCCTATGTGCGCAACGGCGTGCGTCGCGAGACCTCGGGCTGGCAGACACCGCACTTCGGCCGCATGGGTGCCGGCGAGATCATGATCGCCATGAATGACTCCACCGCCCCGGCACTCGCCATGGCGAACTAACCTGAAGCTTTGTCGCGAGCCTTGTCGCGAGCTTTGTCGACAGACCTCTCCCCTACCCTGCTCTTCGAAACCGCATGGGTGTGGTTCCCGTCAACCGCTTGAAGTGCTTGATGAAGTAGCTCTGGTCGTTGAACCCCACTTCGTACGCGATGTCCGTACAGCTCTGTGACGTGTTGGCCAGCAGCTTCTGCGCATGCGAGACACGCATCTGGTAGATCAATTGCATAACCGTTCTCCCGGTATAGGTTTTGACCAGGTGGGCCAACCGACACGGACTGAGACCCACCTCGTCCGCCACGTCGCGCAGCGAGATCGGGTGGGTGTAGCGGCGCCCGATGTAGTCAATCGCCTGCGACACTTTGACATTCGAGCGGTTGACGCCCTGCAGGTAGATCGTATCACTGAAATCGTCCAGTGCCGTCATGAGCCGCTGCGAGAGTCCCTCAAAACTCCGCGCCGCAACCAGTTTCTCGGTCCACCCGTGATTGCGTTCGATCATGGGTTCGAGCAGTGGGTTGTCCTCAATCGCGGCGCGCGTGAGGCAGCTCAGCAGTTCGACGGCTCGCGCGCGAAGCACAACCAGCTTGGGCGATGACATGTAGATAACCGCCAGCATCTCGTTGAGGAGACTGCGCGCCCCCTGGCGGTCCCCGGCCCGAATAGTGGCCAACAGCATGCGCTCCTTCTCAAATGCGTAGAGCGCGGGCTCTCCCTGGCGGCGTTGATCCTCGATAGCCCGGTTGAGCTGTTCCATCTGGCCGCGCCGAAGCCGGTTCTCGTTCAACAGCTCTGAGCGCCACCCGCTCTGTTGATAAAACATCTCTGCCAAATCGTCCGCGGCCGACTCCGCCTGCCACGTCTCCCACACCGGCAGCCTTCGCAACAACTCATCCGCGTCCCTGTCTGTCAGTCCATGCTGCACCAGGTACCTCTGTGTCGGCTTGGGAGACTGCCCATCCGCCAGCGCGAGTACATCACCACCGATCAGACCACCATAGATCCGGCGCCTGTCTTCAAGGGCAACCATCCACGTCAGGATTCCTGGTGCCGATTCGAAAAGATAGGGGGCGCCCTGGTTGATGCTCTGCTGCAAGGCATAGTTGCGACGACGGGACGCATTGTTGAGCTGACTCAGCGGATCCACGTCCGCGCCACTGACTTGGCCGGAGATGTCCATGAGCCGTACCGCAAGCCTGTGCCGCCTACGGTAGTCCCGGCTGACCGATTCCAGAAGTCGTTTCGACAACATCGCCATATGAATATGCCCCCTGCCCTCTAAAACATGGATATATAGTCACATTTCATGTTGCTTTCAACAATATCGTTATATTTCTCGGAAAAAAGTCACTAGAAAGAAAACGGACCGTCACCTAGCATGGGGTCTTTCTGATAGGGAAAAGCGATTGGGTATCGCGCGGATTTACAACCAACACAAAGGAGCACCATGAGTGTACTGCAGGACATTGCCGAGAACCTGATGAAGGGTAAGGCGAACGACGTGAAGGAACTGGTTGAGCAGGCGTTGAACGGGGGCACCGCGCCGGCCGAGGTATTGAACGAGGGTCTGCTGGCCGGTATGAGCGTGATCGGTGAACGCTTCAAGAAGAACGAAGTGTACGTTCCCGAAGTCCTGATCGCCGCCCGCGCCATGAAGGCCGGGATGGAGATCCTGCAGCCGCAACTGGCCGCCGCCGGCGTGGAGCCAATCGGCGTGGCCGTGGTAGGCACGGTCAAGGGCGACCTGCACGACATTGGTAAGAACCTTGTCTGCATGATGCTCGAAGGCGCCGGGTTCAAGGTGGTTGACGCAGGTATCGACTGCGACCCGCAGAAGTTCGTCGACGTAGCCCAGGAGAACAACGCGGCGGTCATCGGGGTATCCGCCCTGCTGACCACGACGATGACCAACATGAAGGCTGTCGTGGACGCCGTGAAGGCCTCCGCCATCGCCGATTCCGCCAAAGTCATGATCGGCGGCGCGCCTGTAACACAGGCCTTCTGCGACGAGATCGGCGCCGATGGCTACGCCCCGGACGCCGCTTCGGCCGCTGACCTGGCAAAGTCGCTGGCTCTGTAAGCTCGCGCACAGCATTCAGAGAAAAAGGCACAGGGCTGACGCCCTGTGCCTTTTTCTTTGGACGTACGTCTCTACTCAAAGGAAGCGGTGGCGGCTTCTTCTTCGTACTGCTTCAGCTTCCGGTGGAGGGTGCGGCGGCTGATACCGAGTTCTTCGGCGGCTTTGGTCCGGTTGCCGTTGAGTTTCTTCAGCGTGGCCATGATCATGCGCTGCTCGGTGGCGGCAAGCGAATCGCCCCCGTGCATCGTATCGCCTGAAGGCAGCACAACCGCGGGGCCTGACGCCTTGACGGCCTCGCGGATGTTGGCGGGGATGTCGCGTGCGGACAGCCGGTCGCCCCGTGAGAGCACCACCATCTTCTCGATCGTGTTGCGCAGCTCACGCACGTTGCCGGGCCAATTGTAGTTGGACAGGATGGTGACGGCATCCGGCGTGAAGCCGCTGATCTCACGGTTGTTGCTCTCACTGAACTCCTGCAGAAAATGACTGCACAGCATGGGCACGTCCCCCACCCGCTCGCGTAGGGGCGGAAGCGTGATGTTGACTACATCCAGCCGGAAGAAGAGGTCCTCGCGGAACTTCCCCTCTTTGACCAAGGTCTTCAGGTCTTTGTTCGTGGCCGTAATCAGTCGGATATCGGTCTCGATCGTTTCATCGCCCCCTACCCGCTCGAAGGTGCGCTCTTCAAGCACGCGCAGAAGTTTGACCTGGATCGAAGCATCGATCTCTGAAATCTCGTCGAGAAAGAGCGTTCCCCCATCGGCCAGCTCGAAACGCCCTTTTCGTCGCGACACGGCGCCTGTGAAGGCCCCCTTTTCGTGTCCAAACAGCTCACTCTCGAGCAGGTTCATTGAGAGCGCCGCGCAATGCACGGCAACGAACGGACCGCGGGCACGATTGCTGAGACGATGCACGGCGTGTGCAACCAGTTCCTTGCCGGTACCGCTCTCGCCCTGCACCAGGACGGTCGCCTGCGTCGGGGCGGCCTGCCGAATCGTATCGAAGAGCTGGGCCATCGCCGGGGAGTTCCCGATAATGCTCTCCATGCCATACTTATCATCAAGCTGTTCGTGCAGGTTGGCGTTCTCCGATTCGACCATCTGCGAGCGAAGCGCCCGCTTCAACACCAACTCCAGTTCATCCAGGTTAACCGGCTTGGTCAGGTAGTCGTACGCGCCGCGCTTCATGGCCTCAACCGCCGTTTCCACGCTGCCGTAGGCGGTCAACAGGAGGCAGACCAGGTCCGGATACCGCCCCAGGGCACGTTGAACGAGCGTTAACCCGTCCATGCCGGGCATGCGCAGGTCAGTCAGCAGAATATCGGGTGGATCCTGGGCCATCAGCTCCAGCGCACTGTCACCACTCTCAGCCGTTCTCACCCGGTACTCACGCCGCAACGCCCGCTCCAGGCCGTCGCGCGTGTTCTTCTCGTCATCCACAATCAAAATTGAAGGCTTCATCTCACTCATCTCTCTCCTCTTCCATGCTTGCGGCTCGCTCGGAGAGCTCGCCCTACCCCGTCGAGGGTGAGGTAGGGCGAGCTCTCCGAGCGAGCAGGGAAGAACCCATCACTACTCCTTGTTCTTCCTGGTCCGCCGGCTCGGTCGCGCATCCAGCAGGCGGATATTGCGTTCGGCCAGCGGGAGCAAGACCGTGAACCCGGTGCCCGAGTCCGGCTTGCTCATGACCTCGATCTGTCCGCCGTGATCCTGCACGATGCGCTGCACAATCATTAGGCCCAGGCCCGAGCCGCTCGACTTCGTTGTGTGATACGGCTCGAAGATTCGACTGAACTCCTCCGGTGAAATTCCCACGCCCGAATCCCTGAACGATATGCCGAAATACTCGTCCGTCGTGAAAAGTACAATCTTGAGTTGCCCGCCATCCGGCATGGCCTGAAAGGAATTCCGTATAATGTTGAAGAAGACCTGCTTGATCTGACCGCTGTCGACCTTGATCCGGGGTAGCTGGTCGGGCCGCTCGATCTCGATGCTGATATTGCGGTTCTGTACCTCCTGCTTGAGCAGGGCCAGCGTATCTTCGAGAAGAATCTCGATCTGCGCCCGCGCCAGCTCCGGCTTGGTCGGGCGGATAGCCTGCAGGAACTGCGTGATAACTTGGTCGAGCCGGCCCACCTCGGTACGTGCCACCTCGGTCAGTTCGTGCAGGTTATCGAGATCCTCGGCGCCGGCTGATCCACCCGCGTCGACATCCTCGTGCATCTTGCCGATCTCACGGTCCAGCAGCTGCAGATGGATATTGAGGGCGTTGAGCGGATTTCCGATCTCGTGTGCGACCCCGGCCGCCAGCAGCTTCACAGCATTGATGCGCTCCGACTCCAGCGTCGTCGCCTCCTGCTCGCGTTCGTGCGTGACATCGCGCAGGATTACCAGCGCCCCGCGACTCTCAACCGAGTCCTGGTGCATCGGCACGACATAGAACGTCAGGAAACGCTGCACCGGATAGGTAATCTCAATCTCGCGCGTGACCAGCTTCGACCACTCCTGCGTGTCCAGGCTCAGAATCCGATCCCAGTCAATCTCTCCCAGATATCGCGACACGGGCCGGCCCCGCTCCGATTCGAGCGTAAATCCAAGAAACTGCTCCGCCGCACGGTTTGCATAGTCGAGGTCACCGCTGCCGTCGACTACAAGGATTCCCTCCTGGATCGACTGAAATACCATCTCCAACAGCCCACGATCCTGTGCCAAGCGAAGGAAATGCGACTGCAAGCTTTCCGGATCAAGACGATCCAGTCGCTCGATCAATCGCTCAACAAACCCCGATTTCATTGGCATTTTCTTGAATCCTTTGCCTACTCTATGCGACAATATGACGCAACCATACCAAGGCCTTCTCCGGTCATCAAGGGGATTGTATGTGTCATTATGGCGTATTGCACACACTCACCACCGCCGGCTCGCTCGGAGAGCTCGCCCTACCTCCCCTCGACCAGGTAGGGCGAGCTGTCCCCAGCGAGCCGCATGGGGCAGCGCGAGAGTCAACTCATGGGGCTGTGCTCCCAGGTTGACGCACCATAACTGCCAGATTTTTCGTGACATCATAACATATATCGTGCTTTACTCCCGTTTTCCGAAGAGGGGACCGGAACAGATGCTCTATTTCGAACGCGGATCCGAAACGGATGTGATTACGCCCGAGGAGGCGCGTGCGGCGCTCGTGGGTGTGCTCAACGATTTGGGCCGGCGCGAGCGCGTGCTGGCCATACCCCCTGATTTCACCCGCTTCCATTCGCAGGCGGGCATGTTCACCCGTTTTGCCTTCGATTACTACGGCGACCGTCTTGTGGATGTCCTTCCGGCCCTGGGAACACACTCGCCCATGACGGCAGGTCAACTTGACGAGATGTTCCCGGGCATCCCGCATGATCGCTTCCGCGAACATGACTGGCGCAGCGGCGTGGTCACGCTCGGCGAGGTGCCGGCCGACTTCGTGCGCGAGGTATCCGAGGGTGCGGTCGACTATGCCTGGCCGGCCCAGGTGGACCATCTGCTGGTTGATGGCGGTCACGACCTGATTCTCTCAATCGGACAAGTGGTGCCGCACGAGGTGATTGGCATGGCCAACCACAGCAAAAACATCTTCGTCGGTACCGGGGGGCCCGCGGGCATCAACAAGAGCCATTTCCTGGGCGCGGCGTACGGAATGGAGCGGATGATGGGACGGGCCGACACGCCCGTGCGGCGGGTGCTGGACTATGCCTGCGAGCACTTCGCCGCTGACTTGCCTGTTCTTTACGTGCAGACGGTTATCGGACGGGACGACGCGGGTGAGCTACAGTTACGCGGGCTGTATATCGGTGATGCGCGTGACTGCTTTGACCGCGCCGCAGAGCTTTCGTTTAAGGTGAATTTCGAGATGCTGGAGGCACCGCTCAAGAAGGTCGTGGTCTATCTCGACGCCGCCGAGTTCAAGAGCACGTGGCTGGGCAACAAGAGCATCTATCGCACGCGCATGGCCATCGCCGACGAAGGCGAGTTGATCGTATTGGCGCCGGGTGTATGCGAGTTTGGCGAGGACCCGGAGATTGACCGACTCATTCGGGCCTACGGCTACATGGGAACGCCGGCCGTCCTGGCCGCACTTAAGCAACACCCCGATCTGGGCTCTAATCTGAGCGCGGCGGCACACTTGATTCATGGCTCTTCAGAGGGGCGCTTCACCATCACATATTGTCCCGGCCACTTGAGCGAGGACGAGATCCGCGGAGTCAATTTCAATTATGCGCCGCTGGATACGATGCTCGAACGCTATGACCCCGCCAAGCTGATCGACGGAGTCAACGTAATGGATGACGGCGAAGTGATTTTCTACATTTCAAATCCGGCTATCGGCCTGTGGGCGTGGCGGAATCGGTTTGAAGGAAAGGGAAGAGATTAAGGTGAAAGACTAAGGTGAAAGATTAGGGTACAGAATTGGCAAACCTTAATCTTGCGCCCTAATCTTTCACCCTAATCTATGGCACGGGAGAGTAGCAGGAACGCACAGGAGAAGATAATGTCTGTACCATTTAAGATCGACTTAGATAACAAAACCGCTGTCGTAACGGGTGGCGGTGGCGTGCTTTGCAGCACCATGGCCAAAGCGTTGGCCGAATGCGGCGCCCAGGTAGCCGTGGCGGACCTTCGCCTGGAGGCAGCCGAAGCCGTGGCGACCGAGATCAACGCGGCGGGCGGAACGGCGCTTGGGGTCGAGTGCAATGTGCTCGAGTCGGCCAGCCTGGAAGCGGCCAGGGAGAAGATCGAGTCAGAGTTGGGGCCGGTTGACATTCTGATCAACGGGGCAGGGGGAAACCACCCCAAGGGAACAACGTCGATGGAGTTTCTCACGAAAGAGGTCCTTGCGCAGGCTGATTCCGAGGCCACAACGTTCTTTGACCTGGATGCAGGCGGTATTGAGTTTGTGTTCAACCTGAACTTCCTCGGTACGCTCCTGCCGTCACAGGTATTCGCGCGCGGCATGGCTGAGCGGGGTGGGGGGGTCATCCTTAACACCTCATCGATGAACGCGTTCACACCCCTGACCAAGATCCCGGCCTACAGCGGCGCCAAGGCGGCCGTCAGCAATTTTACCCAGTGGTTGGCGGTGCACATGTCGAAGGTTGGCATCCGGGTCAATGCGATTGCACCGGGATTTTTCCTGACCGACCAGAACCGGTCGCTTCTGACCAACGAAGATGGATCGCCGACCGAGCGTGGCGGAAAGATCATCGGTCAGACGCCCCTCGGCCGCTACGGCACCCCCGACGAGCTGGTGGGTACGTTGTTGTGGCTGGTTTCGGACGAGGCGGCTGGATTTGTGACAGGAACGGTGATTCCGGTGGACGGTGGTTTTTCGGCGTTTAGTGGCGTCTAGCGCTCCGGCCGAGGGGAAGGCCCCTTGGCTGGACCGGTTCGGAATACCGAACCGCTAAGGCCTACGGGACCTTCCCCTCGGCCTTCGCTGGGGGCAGGTGCACATGAGGGGCCTCCGGCCTTTGGGCTACGGCGTGACAGGGGAGCCGACGTCTCCAATCGTCCACCGGAATGGCAGGACAATGGCAGAGAGACTGTAAATAGAAACAGACCCCGCCTGGAGCGGGGGGGATAAAATAAGAGAAGGAGTCGCGATGAAAGACAAGGCAGATATTGGGTTGGTTGGCTTGGCGGTGATGGGGGAGAACCTCATCCTGAATATGGAGAGCAAGGGGTTCACGGTGGCGTGCTATAACCGCACGGTCAGCAAGGTGGATGACTTCGTTAACGGTCGCGGCGCCGGCAAGAACTTCATCGGCTGTCACACCATCGAGGAGTTGGTAAACAGTCTTGAGCGTCCGCGCAAGGTGATGATGCTGGTTAAGGCCGGCGCGCCTATCGATGCGTTGATCGAGCAGTTGCTGCCCTACGTCGAGAAAGACGACATCATCATCGATGGCGGTAACAGCCACTACCCCGATACGATTCGCCGTTACGACATGCTGAAGAAGAAAGGCATCCTCTACATCGGTACGGGCGTTTCCGGCGGCGAAGAGGGCGCCCTGCTCGGCCCCTCCATCATGCCCGGCGGCAGCCCCAGGGCGTGGTCCCAAGTGAAGGAGATTTTCCAGGCCATCTCGGCCAAGGCCCCGGACGGGTCGCCCTGCTGCGAGTGGGTGGGTAAGGATGGCGCCGGCCATTTTGTTAAAATGGTTCACAACGGCATCGAGTATGGCGACATGCAACTTATCTGCGAGGCCTACCACATCATGAGCCAGGGGCTCGAGATGACGGCCGACGAGATCCAGAAAGTGTTCGCCGAGTGGAACGAAGGCGTGCTGGACTCCTACCTGATCGAGATCACGCGCGATATCCTGGCCAAGAAGGATGAGGACGGGACACCATTGGTGGACGTGATTCTCGATACGGCGGGTCAGAAGGGCACCGGCAAGTGGACCTCGCAGGCGGGGCTCGACCTCGGTGTGGGCATTCCGCAGATCGCCGAGGCCGTGTTCGCACGCTGCCTCTCAGCCATCAAGGAAGAGCGGGTGGCCGCCGCCTCAAAGCTGCGCGGGCCGCGCGTCAAGTTCCGTGGCGATCGCGAGAAGTTCATTGCCCAGCTCCAGGATGCGGTCTACGCGTCGAAGATCTGTTCGTACGCGCAGGGCTATCAGCTCATGCGTGCGGCATCCGAGGAGCACGGTTGGAAGCTGAACTACGGCGAGATCGCGTTGATGTGGCGTGGCGGCTGCATCATCCGGGCGCAGTTCCTGGACGAGATCAAGCAGGCCTTCGCGCGCCGGCGCAAGCTGCCCAACCTGCTGCTTGCCCCTTATTTCAAGCGCGTCATACGCCAGGCACAACGGCCGTGGCGCAAGGTCATTCAGACCGCCGTTAAGCTGGGCATTCCGATCCCGGCGATGAGCTCGGCGCTGAACTACTACGATTCGTATCGCTGCGAGCGCCTGCCGGCCAACCTGCTGCAGGCCCAGCGCGACTACTTCGGCGCCCACACCTACGAGCGCCTGGACAAGCCGCGCGGCGAGTTCTTCCACACCAACTGGACCGGCCGTGGCGGCACCACGGCGGCGTCCACGTACGTAGTCTAGGAAAACAGCGGGCGCCAGGATTCCGTCGGAAACCTGGCGCCCGTTTTCTATTCGCGCCTAGAATGTATAGGACAAGCCCAACGCCAGGACTGGGTAGAGCGTGAAGGACTCTGCATCATCTTCCAAGTCCTGCGCCTCGTTCTCCAGGGCGGCATTCAGCTGGTTTTGAAGGGTCGGGTCCGTGGCCGTGGCCTTGAGCGATATGTCGGCGCTGCCCTGCAGCATCACGCCAAGATCAAAGGCAAAGTGCCAGCGAGATTCGGCCGTGGCCGCATTGCCCCAGCCGATCCCAGCGTAGGGGGCGAAGGCACTGAAGTCGATTTGGCCATCCAGGCTCTGGACTTCGTATTCCTCGTCATCGATGGTGATCGTATCGCCCGCCGTCACGCTTAGGCTCACCTCGTTCCCGTTATAGAAGGCACCGCCGGAAAGCCGAAAGCCGCCTCCCCAGGGATGCCAGTCCACCAACGCGCCAAGAGACATGAGATCGAGTGCGACTTCAACCGTATCAACGACCTCGTCGATCTCCTCATCCTCTTCATCGAACTCGAAGTCGTCATAGGTATAGCTGAAGAAGTTGCCCGACAGCCGTACGTTGACCTTCTCACTGACACCCAGTGTCAGATCGACACCAATGCCGGGCGTGCCGAGTTTCAGGCTCAGCCCTGCATCGCCATTCGCTGCATCAACACCCGTGACCAGCACGAACAGCATGACGCACACACACATGATCCGTTTCATTACCTGCCTCCCATCTTTCTGTTTTGCGCTTCTTGCGCTTTCTTGCGGCTATATCCCAACACCTGTGCTGATTCCCACTAACCAGTAGTCACGGTCGCCCTCGTTCGAACTCCACGTGTAGCGGCCCATCGCCTCCAACAATTTGAGCCGTGAGTCGAACCATATCCGCACCCCCGCCTCGGCATGCCCGCCCCAATAGGACCGGCCCAGTCCGGTGCGATCTTCACCGTTCACGGTGAAACTGGATTCACTGCTGTCCGCATCGGCCCGGTTGAAAGCGTAGTTATAGCTTCCGCCTGCGCCCACGAACGGGGCGACCTGCCAGTGCGGCATGATGCGCAGGGTCATACCGATCCCACTGTAAGTGGTCTCCTCCATACCGCTATAGAAGAGTCGCACGAAGTAATCACCAAAAACCGGCGTATCAACGAGCCAGGTGCCGGACCCGAGACTGATGCCCCAGATATCGTCCGAAGGGTTGAGCAGGAAGGCGAAGCTGGCACCTGCGGCTTCTTCGTAATCCTCGCGGTCGTAGTCATCGTCCCAGATGCTTGCGCCGCGCAGCAGGCCGCCGAAAAGCAGGATGGCCACCAAGAGGAGCAATACTTTACACTGACGGCTCACGTTACTCATGGAGATGGCTATCATGGCGCGAAATCGTATTGTCTGCAAGTATCAAGCACATGTGCGGAAACAGGGGTGTCGGGTGTCGGGTGTCGAGTGTCGGGGGGCTTCGCTCTTCGCCCTCCTCCTGACTGCTTCTCTCTGGTGCGGCATGGCACTAGCGTGAGTTTATTTTGCGCTGACCACAATGCACTGAGAGGTTAAGCCGCAACGAGTTGCAGGTCAACACGTTGCGGCTATTTTTGCGGCGTGATTCAGTGTATACACTGAATAGCGGTTGCGGGTGATGAAAATAG
>JADHWE010000056.1 GCA_016783675.1 Kiritimatiellia bacterium | reverse complement strand
AAGGCCTGCAATTCGCTTCTCCTCGCGCACTTGGGAGTTGGGAGTTCCTTGTTGGATATTGGATATTGGAAAGAAGTTCGAGATCCGCCAAGGACGCAGACTCATGGACACAAGATCGCTAGGCGTCAACATTTGAACGATACCAATCTTTTACCCTAATCTTTCGCCTCAATCTCTCAGGGCGCGTGGTCGTTTAGAAGAAGGATGGCTGATGATTGAAGAACTGAAACCTCGCCTGGAATCGCTTCGCACCCGTCTCGAAGAGATGCGGGGGTATCTTTGACGTTGCCGCGCTGACCGAGAAAGTAGCGGCACTCGATGCCAAGGCCGTGGAGCCGGGTTTCTGGGACAGTCCGGACAAGGCCCGTGCCGTAATCGGCGAAACCAACCGCTATCGCGCTGTTCTCAAGCCCTTTGAGGCGGTGTCCACCGCGCTTGAAGATGCCGAGCTCCTGATCGAACTGTCCGAGCAGGAAGAGGACGAGGCTCAACGGAACCAGGCGGTTAAGGATGCGGCGACCAGCCTGGACGGGGCCGAAGCCGGGTTCGAGCGGCTCGAAATGCAGTCGCTCCTCAGCGGCGAGCTGGACGGCAGCAATGCCTACCTGACCCTGCATGCCGGCGCGGGCGGCACCGAATCGTGCGACTGGGCCGAGATGCTGTTGCGCATGTACCGCCACTACTGTGAGAGCAACGGTTTCGACGTGGAGATTCTCGAGCTGTCACCCGGCGACGAGGCCGGGATCAAGAGCGCCACCATCCAGGTCAGCGCCGACTTTGCCTATGGCTATCTCAAGGCCGAGCGTGGCGTGCATCGCCTGGTGCGGATCAGTCCGTTCGACTCCAACAAGCGGCGCCATACCAGTTTCGCGGCCATGGACGTGGTTGCCGAAGTGGCCGACGACATCGAAGTCGATATCACGGACGAGGATCTGCGGGTCGATACCTACCGTTCCAGCGGGGCAGGGGGACAGCACGTCAACACGACCGACTCGGCGGTACGGATCACGCATCTGCCCACTGGTATTGTTGTGGCCTGCCAAGCCGAGCGCTCCCAGCACAAGAACCGCGCCAAGGCGATGAAGATCTTGCGCGCGCGCGTCTACGAGTGGATGCTTGACCAGACCCGTAAGGATATGGAGAAATTCTACGGCGAAAAGGGCGAGATCGCCTGGGGCAGCCAGATCCGTTCGTACGTACTACAGCCGTACACGATGGTGAAGGATCACCGCACTGGCGAAGAGACCTCGAATGTGAGCGCCGTACTTGATGGCGCCATTCAGCCCTTTATTGAGGCGTACCTGAAGAAACAGGCAGCAGGTTAGCTCCGGCCAAGGGGTGGGGCTCGCGCCCGGCCGTCCCGGAATACCGGGCCGCCAAGGAGCGCGAGTCCCACCCCTTGGCCTCCGCAGAGGGTAGGGGGAGAATGGGTTTTGCTGACCCGGTGGATACGGGTGACGCAACGGGCGAAGCAGAAGGAGACGACCATGGCACTGACCAGTATGACCGGATACGGACGCGGGGAATCCTCGGTGGGCGGATTGCGCGTCGAGATTGAGCTGAGTTCGGTTAACCGCAAACAGCTCGATGTGCGCCTGAATCTTCCACGTCAGCTCGCCTCCCTCGAATCACGCGTGCACGAACAGGTGCACAAGGCATGTTCGCGCGGCCAGATCAGCGGTGTGGTGCGGATCACGACCGTGGAGGGCGAGCAGGCGGCCGAGGCACGCGTGGACGAGAAGTTGGCGCGGCAGTACCTGCGCCGGTTGCGCCGGACGGCCAAGAAGCTCGGCGTGGACGACCAGCTCACCGCTGCCGATCTGGGCCGGATGCCGGGCGTACTCTCGTGCGAGGCACGCCAGGACGAGCCGGCGCGCATGTGGCCGTCGGTGCGGAAGGCGTTGCAGCAGGCGGTCGAGGGAATGGTCGCCATGCGCGAGCGCGAGGGGGCGGCACTGGAGAAGGATGTCGCGCGGCGCCTGGCCGGGCTGAGTCGTCATAGGGATGCAATCGCCAAGCGCGCCCCACTGCTCGTAAAGCGCTACCGCAAGGCGTTGCTGGACCGATTGAAGGCGTCCGAGGTGGAGTTGGATCGGGATGACCCCGCCCTGATTAAGGACCTGGCGCTGTTTGCGGAGCGATCGGACATCACGGAGGAGCTGGTACGGTTGGACAGTCATTTTGCCCAGTTCGACAAGCTCGTGTGTGACAGCAAGCCGGTTGGCCGCACGATGGATTTTCTCTGCCAGGAGATGTTCCGGGAGATCAATACGATCGGCTCCAAGGCGTCCGACACGGTCGTCGCGCGCCACGTGATCCAGTTCAAGGCAGGCCTGGAAGCCGTGCGTGAGCAAATCCAAAACGTGGAATGACGTAGGGGCGCCATTCATGGTGCCCAGAGATACAATGACAACGTTAACCCCAATCCTAATCATAGTATCTGCGCCATCGGGGGCGGGGAAGACGACGTTGTGTGAGCGGTTGCTGGCGGAGTTTCCTGAGATGGTCTACTCCGTCTCCTGCACGACGCGTGCGCCGCGTGGTGAAGAGGTCGATGGGAGAGACTACTGTTTCCTGTCGGACGACGAATTTGCGACGCGAGTCGAACATGACGATTTCCTGGAGCATGCCGTCGTACACGGACATCATTACGGTACGCTGCGTGAGAGCGTTGGGTCGGCAATGAGGAACGGCCAGTCGGTCCTGATGGATATCGATGTGCAGGGCGCCGCACAGGTCCGTGAAGCGTTGCTGGCGGCTGGGTCGGATGACCCGACTGGCGGGCACTGGGTGGACATCTTCATCAGTCCGCCGTCGCTTGAAGCTCTACGCGAACGGCTGGAGGGACGAGGTGAGGATGCACCCGAGGTGATCGAAGGGCGCTTGAAGAACGCGGGCGCCGAGATGGCGCGTGCGAGTGAGTATCGGTATACTGTCATCAACGACGATTTGGACGAGGCCTATACGCATCTACATGGTATCGTGGTACGCGAGGCAGGAGGTGAGTCATGAGTAACGTGGTTCTGGGAGTGACCGGGTCGATTGCGGCCTACAAGGCCGCGGAGCTGGTCCGCTTGATGAAGAAGCGTGAGTGGGATGTGTCGGTCATCATGACCGAGGCGGCTACGAAGTTTATTGGTCCGCTGACGCTGCGTACGCTTAGCAACCGGCCCGTGGCGATCGAGATGTTTCCGGAACCTGAGCCGGAGCAGGTGCCGCATATCGCACTCTCCGACTGGGCCGACTGTATTGTCGTGGCGCCCTGCACGGCCAACGTGATTGCCAAGGCGGCACAGGGACTCTCGGACGATCTGCTCTCCTGTACGCTCCTGGCCTGTACGGCCCCGATCGTTGTGGCGCCCGCGATGAACGTCAAGATGTGGGATCACCCCGCCACGCAAGCCAACGTCGCGATCCTGAAAGAGCGCGGCGTAAACGTCCTCGAGGTAGGCGAAGGCGACCTGGCCTGCGGCTACCAGGGCCGCGGCCGCCTGGTCGATCTGGATACGATCATGGCTGCGGTTGAGACGGTCCTCTAGAGCTCCTGCTCTCTCCAATCACTTGACTGTCAACAGGGTCACCTCTGCCGGCATGGCAAGCAGGCGGAGGTTGTCGATCATGGCCTTGGGCGTTCCGGATCCCGTATTGCCGCGGGCGATTGCCAGCACGAGGTAGTCGTACCCGGAAAGATCTGTAGGACCGTCGCCCTGGATATGCGAGAGATAGAACTTCTCATCAACGCTTACCGTGGTAAGGGACCCGCTGTACTGCCTGGCATCACCGCCTTGGCCGTTGTGCACGCCGGGGCTCTGCTCGTACCCATGGGTGAAATCCCACATCTCCCAGCAATCTGTTGCGGGAGTATCGTGATCTGTGTACTGCGTCCACAGGTTACCCGCGTTTGAGTTCAGATACAGCATGTTGGTGTCAGAACCTGGGACGCTGCCAGCGTTCACGTAGCCATAGATGTGGACAATCACTTTCTCGGTATTCGTTGCCGTCATGTAGTCGAAGCGAAGCGAGAGAATCTCGCCGCTGATCCCTGCCAGATCGATGGCCCATCCCATGCCGTTGTCCCCGCCCTCGTTATTGTCCTTCCAACCGAGAGCCGAGTTCGTCAGCGTGCCTTCCGGAGAGATGTCCCATCTTTCCGTACTCGCCCGCACCCGGCCGGTCCCGACATGCTGGAACTGCACATAACTGGTGTTCGAAAATGAACCCGATTCAAAGAAATCGTAGATGATGGCGTTGTCTTCGACGATAATCACAAACATGCTGTCGTTATCGTACTCAATCACGCCCATGTAGCCATCCGCGCACCCGGTCACCGTGGCATTGAACTCGTTGGCCGGCGCGGTCGTAAACGTCACCAGGTCATGCTGAGCCCCTGCCGTGCCGTTCGACGGCCACGAGCTGACATCGACGGTCAGGTCGGCGCCGGCATTGACGGTCAGCACCCCGTCGATATCCATCGTGGTGATGCCACCGGAATCGAATGTGCAGTTGAGCGTTGAATTGGCGTGAAAGGTCACCGTGTTGGTAACATTGATGTCAGCCGTCG
This sequence comes from Kiritimatiellia bacterium, assembly GCA_016783675.1. Taxonomy (GTDB): domain Bacteria; phylum Verrucomicrobiota; class Kiritimatiellia; order UBA8416; family JABMPJ01; genus JABMPJ01. Next base: position 13,436 of record JADHWE010000056.1, on the reverse strand, counting down.
ATCCAACGATGCTGACAGTGCCGAATCCGTGGATGCTTCCGGCAGACATCCCGTTGCCCAAGTTGGCAATGCCTCCGCTGATCGTTACCGTGCCGAGACCATTCGAGGCGGAGCCGATACTCTGATGACTACTCTGATGCGTCAATACACCGCCCGATATCGTCAATGAGCCATGCGCGGTCTGGCCACACCGGCTGGCTGTTCCGCTGTCCGTGGTTAGGGAACCCGACTCAATGGTCAATGCACTATAGGTGCCGCCCTGCCCGATGATATAGCGGTCGCATACTTCGCCACTGTGCCTTACCGTGACATCGTCATCCCTGATCCCCACAAGGTCGTCAGTGGTGGGCTGCACGTTGCCGCTCCAGTTGGCGTCCTCGTCCCAGTATCCGGTTCCCGTGTATGTTCCCCCTGCCACCCCCGAACCGGCTCCCAGCAGAAACCCCGCAATACTCAGTACCATCACAATATTCAGTTCCGTCGTCATGATATTGTCCATTCCATGCTGGTCGGAGTCATCCCCCCAGGTGTTTCTCGCTCTGCCAAGTACGACCTCGGCAGAACGTCAGGTAACCGTCTGGTGTGCAGAATTGTACAATCTGCGAGGGTGACGGTCAACCTGGATCGCCACGCTCCTTGGGGCTGCCCCGTGATGAGCGCACCCCATGGGTGAGACGCTGGTGAGGGCACCGGACTGTAGGCCGGGTCCCCTGACCCGGCGGAAACAGGAAGCGCCCGGTGGGGGCACCGGGCCTACAGCACGGTCTTGAACAGAAGCGGGGTTACTTCACGCTGAGAGCGATGTTGTCGACGTAGACCACGCCGCGAGACTCGCCCATGGCGGAGAAACCAAACCAGTTGAGTTCGTAGAAGTCGGAGCCTTCAAAGGGCACGTCAAAGGACTCGCTCACACCCGCCGGCGTTTTGAACGTCGCCTTGGCCTTGCCCGACCCCTCGCCACCAAGCTCGAACGCGACCGACACGTGGTGCCAGTCCCCAATGGGCGCTTTGACTTTCTTGCCGTTGACCTGGATATGACCGTCAGAAGTCACCGCTATCGTCGCAGGGGACTGCCACGGATGCTGCGTCATGTCGCGGAGCATAACGGTCAGGTTTCCAGGCACCTCTCGGCTCACCATGACGTCGAAAGAGAGTGCCATGGTTCCCGACTCCCGCTCTTCCTCGTCCGAGAGGCGCTTCTCGATAATCGGCTGCCAACTATGCGACAGTCCTGCCGCATCCCTGAGCTCAAGACTGTGTTTTCCGGATACCGCCACTTGGTCGGTTACCACGATACGGGCGCCCTTTTTCTCGTCGGTTCCACCGACACCCGGCGGCACGTCCCCGACCTTGCGGCCCTCGAAGTCATCCTGGTAGACGATTCCCGCTTTCACCGGCGGCTTCCTGGGTGGTTTTGGGAGCGTGACGGTGGTCGTGGGCGGTGCTTTCCTCGTCTTGGATTCTCCCAGCGCCATGACGGTGCCGTCCTTCAAGGTGATGAAGCACGTTCCGTCAGCGGCAGCCAAGCCATCCCAGACCGGCGGCGCGGGGAGTGCGATCTCGCCCGTCGGCTGGCCGGTTGATCCTGAGATCGCCCAGAGCACGCCACCTTTTCGGCCCTCGTAGGCGTCCTCGATGTCCTGCGGCGAGAACCCGGCGCGCATCGGCACCCCGGCCACCGCCACCCGGTCGCCTCCGAGAAGGATGGCGTGTCCGGCAATCGGAATGTGGGTTGTCCAGCGCCTGGCCCACTGGTTCCATCCACTCATGCGGGGCACCGTGCCGCCTCCCGTTTCTCCAATCCTTCGGCCACGCTTTCCGGCGGGTAGCTTGTATCCCGAGATGACCCGGTACATCTGCAGGGGATCGTCATTCTTGGTGTGCCGGCCCGGGGAGATGCCGCGCACTTCATGGAAGGTGTCGCCATCCACAACAATAATATCCCCGTGGGGACCGTCCGTGTCGTAGCCACCGCCAGGCCCATAGCGCAGCTCGGTGTCGATCGTCCAGTAGGTCCGATGCTGGGGACTGTCACACAGGAAACCCGTCGAGGCCATTAGGTGTTCCTTGCGCTCGGCATAGGGATCGATGGGGCTGAGGTCCGGCTTAAAGCCTTGGTGCCGGATGTAGAGGTTGTCGTTCTGACTCGAGAAGATGCCCGATTTGAAGCCCTCGCAGCGGAACTGGCTGCCGCGTTGCACGAGGGGAAAGTTGTTCTCGTCATACGGTCCCGCCATGACCTTACGGTGCTTCACTGCGCCGGTTACCGGATCCAAGGCATAGACGACAATGCCGCCATCCAGGAATGAGCTGCGTCCCGCTGCAAAATAGACGAGGTCGTCCTTGACCATGACACTCCCGCTGACCGGCCAGGCCGACTCGATCTGCTCCCGGTCGCAGATCAGCCGCTTTGCGGGCATGTCCGAGAATTTCCACACGAGTTGGCCGGACGCGGCGTCCAGGCAGTAGACCCAGCCGCTGCGGCAGCCGAAGAGCGCGAGCCCACGATGTAGGGTAGGGGGGGAGTCGACAGGGCCATCGGCTGTGAACGTCCACTTCCGTGCCCCGGTCCGGCTGTCCAGCGCATAGACCGTGTGCTGGTTGCGGACGGCGGTCAGCAGAATGCCACCCGCGACCACCGGTGCGGTCGGCGTTCCGGGCAGCTTCGCTTTCCAGACCACCTCCGGCTGCTCAGGAATCGGAGACTTCGTAACACCGCTACGTGCATTGTCATGCCTATACGTCGGCCAGGGGTCGGATTGAAGACCTGCCCGCAGTGTCTGCGACACAGTCGTTGCAGGCGGGGTGAAAGTTGAAAATTGAAAATTGGCGAAGGCGGGGCCTTTGATGAGGCGCGGGGAGGGTTCGACCTGCATGATCTTGCCCTTGTCGCGCTGCTGGTTATAGGTGCAGTTGAAGCCGAGGAGCATGGTGCCGATTTCGCAGGCGCAGACATAGGGTGAGGAATAGAGCCGGCCGTAGCTCGGGGTCATCGCCAGCCCGCAGGTCGCCCGCATCCAGGGGCCCGGGAATTCGGCGCTGCCGTCGAGGGCGAGCAAATCGGTGCCGCCCGTCAGCGAGTTCAGGTAGTACTTGTCTGTGATTCGGTTCCGGTAACAGCGGGGATGGCACATCGGGCCGGTTCGCTTCTGCTCGAGCTTTCGCTTGAGCTCGCCGGTGGCGGGATCGCGTCCCTCCAGAAGGGTGTTCCACACCAGGCCGCCCGTGAAAAACAGGTCGCCCGTCTTGGTGTAGTTGCAGGCGCTCTCGCTTCCCCACAGGTTGGCGCCATCGGCCATACGGTAGGCCCTCACCATGTTCAGCTCGGCAACAAAGAGCTGCTCGTCCGTCATCACGATGGTCGGCGGGGAGGTGTGGAGGGTCAGGTACCAGGCTCCCTCGCGCGACGCGGCTTCCCAGAAGGGATAGTCGCGCTGCCAGATTTCAGCGCCGGTCTTGCTGTCGAGACAGACCAGCTTGGTGCGGGTCATGTAGCACAGCCGCTTGCCCTTGATCGAAAGCGTTGCGCCGATGTAGCCCTCCGTCCCGCCTTGACTGCCCTCGATGACGCGCTCCCAGAGCGTCTCGCCGCTCTCTGCGTCTCGCGCGTAGAGCGTCACATCGTCGATCTTCAATTTCGCTATCTTGGCCTCGCGGCCAAACGTCCTCCAGGCATAGGGCGCGCCCTTGATGCCGTAGATTACGCTATCTTCGTAGGCAAACTCGCGGGTGTTGCCCGTGCCCTGGAATCTTGTGAGCGTGTCCCCGGTCGCGCCGTCGAAGACGGTGACCGGTCCATCATAGCCATCGGTGCAATACACCCTGTCGCCGATCGCAAGCATCAGCCGCTGGAGCTGCACGGGAATGACCTTTACCGGTCCCAACTTCTCCTTGTCCCAGTCGTTCAGCGGACGCCGCCATAGCTCGCAACCGTTGAAAGCATCACGCGCCAGGAGGACGTATTTCTTTCTCAGCTGGCCGGTCTCGGTCGTTGCGGTATCCTCGACGGTGAACAGGCGACCGTTTGCGGTCACCAGGGAGGTCACTGAAGGCATGAAATTCTTGACGCGCCCATAGCGGCTACCGGCGGTCCACTGCAGCCGCTCCGGCGGCCCGGCGTTATCCTTCGCTACGCCATTGTTGTCCGCATTGCAGAGAAACTGATTCCACTCGCCCATCCCGGCCGGAAGCGGCTTGATATGTGTTTTCCAGCCCGTCTTTCTCTTGATCAGCGCGGTTCCGCCGGGGGCCAATACCCGCATCGCCTCTGCCTTCTGCACCTGGCCCTTTTCGATAAACACAAGATTCACCAGGCTGTCGATGCATGGCAGGACTTTGCCGTCGAACTCCGCAACCGAGAGCTTGCCGTATACCCCTTTGGCCAGGAATCGCTTCCTCAGCGCATTCACGGTCGCCGGATCGGTTTCAAGTCCACGTACGGTGCAGCCGGTGGCGGCCGCCTCGTCGTAGGTCGCGCTGTCGGCATTCACCAACAGAATCACGCCGCCTGTCAGGCGTTTGGATTGGACGGCGTTGGCCAGCTCGCCGGCGTGAAGCGGGAGGGAGAGTGTCAACACTAGAAGGCTGCTGATCAGTAGTGCTCGCTTGTGTGTCATGACTGATTTTGTACTCCCGGCCGGGTCGGATAGCCCGGCAGTGCCTTGCTGTAGTCCTCAATCTGTACCGTGAGATCACTGACGAGCTGAGGCTTGTCGGCGAGGATATCCCGTGTTTGCGCTTCATCCGCAAACGTGTCGTACAGCTTTCGCTGTCCTGTCACCGGGTTCATGAGCAGCATGTACTCTTCGTGCCGGATTCCCAGCATGGGCCAGCCCTGAATCGACTCGTCGTTCCCCGTGGAGTCGGCATTGCGCCACTCCCACATCATCGGGTTGCCGCGCTTGAACTCCTCGCCACGGAGCGCGGAGACTGCACTCACGCCGTCAGGATTCCAGCTCTGCGGCATCGGCACCCCTGCGGCCTCGAGCAGCGTCGGAACAAGATCAACCGCCGACATCCACGTATCGTCAATCACCTTGCCGACCGGCGTATTCCCCGGCCACCTGGCGATGAACGGCACACGAATGCCGCCGTCGAACAGGCAATGCTTGCGGCCACGCAGACCGCCGGTAGTGCCGTAGGTGCCGATCTCTTCCCGGATCACCTCCGGACCGTTGTCGCTGGTGAATATCACCAGCGTGTTGTCCGTCAACCCCTGCTCATCCAGCGCGTCGAGCACGCGACCGATATGCCGGTCGGCGTTGGCAATCACTGAGTAATACGTCTGTTGCGGTTCCGGCAGATGCTTGAACGGCTCACGCTGTTCCTCAGTGGGATGCAGCGGCGTATGCGGGTCTTTCAGCCAGAGATTCACGAAGAATGGCTTTGTTTGATCCTGCTTGATGAAGTCAATCGTCTCGTTGACCGCCATCCGGCTGGAGTTCGCGGCCCAGACCTTGTCGGAGTCGTTGAAGAGCGTGAACGGCCAGGGAGTGGTCTCGTACCAGGTGGGCCCGTTCCCGTTCCAGGTACGCGTGTCATCGTAGCCGTACTCCTTCACGAAGGGCGCTTCGGGATGCCCGTGGATTCCGCCGCCTCCGCCGAGATGCCACTTGCCGTAGTGGGCGGTGCGGTAGCCGTTCTCCTGCATCAGGCGGGGTAGGGAAGGGGAGTCGATGTCCAGCCAGTTCGGCATGTGGCGCGCTTCGTTCGGCCCGAACCCGGCAAAGTGGGCGTGCACTTCCCAGCGCCCGGGATAATGCCCCGTGATGAAACTGCAGCGGCTGGGCGAGCAGACACAACTGGCAACATAGAAGCGGTTATAGCGTGTGCCCTGTTCGGCAAACCGATCCAGACAAGGCGTCTGGATGGTCTCGTTCCCATAGCAGCCCAGGTCGCCATAGCCCCAGTCGTCTGCAAGGATTACGAGGATATTGGGGTGCGACACTTCATTTGTGTTCATGGCCATCTCTCCTTCTCTCTCTATATACAACCAGAATACCGACTATCCTCCAACCACTTCCATGGCGATCTTTTCCCATTCGGTGAGACGGGAGGCATCGTTGCAGACCGTGCTCACGTCTTTCAGGATCAGCTCGCACGGGGTGTTGTGGCGGCGGCAGATTTCGACGGTTTCGGTCAGATCTTTACGCACAAGATCGGCGTCGAACGACCCCATCGCGACATGGGCGGGATTCGGCTTGGCGGAGAAGACATAGTCGCCGTGGATATTCTCGGCCGCGATCTCCTTGACGGCCCATGGGCTCACCGAGATCTTTCGGACATTCTTGATCTGGCGGATGATATCGATCTTGTGGTGCAGCGGTTCGCAGCATCCATAATAGACCCAGCCGTAGCGTTCGAGCAACGGCTTCATCGGCGCAACCTCGAACTCCTCGTGCATGGCCGGCGAGACCTCGGAGAAAATCTGGGCCATCGCAAAGGTCCAGGTGTCCCTGGCCATGGTCTTCGCTCCGTTGCGATCCGGGGAGGGAAGCTCATCGCAGAATGCACCTGTGCAGTGAATCCCGGAAGGTGCGGCTTCCAGAACGCCCAGCGCATCACACTGATCCAGGATACCGCTCTCCATTTCCACATACTTGCCAATGAGTTCGGAAACGTACTCGGGACGATCGATCAGGTCATAGAGCACGCGCTCCGGTGAGATCACCATCGTGATCTTGTCCCAGAGCCCGGAGTGTCGGACAACTCCCGTCAGCCGAACCGGCAGGATGCCATCAAACAGCACGCTCGCCTGCTCCAGTCGCTGCTGGTCCAGCTCGGGATCGACCTTGACAATCGGGGTCTCCAGCGCACGCACTTCCTCGATCGTTGTAAGTTGTTCATCGAAGTGCTGCGAAAGGCCAATACGCTCGACAACCGATCCCGGCCCCGGCATATTGTTCCGCACCGTCTTCTGAAGCCCGAGGTAGGGCAAAACCACCATGTCAGCTTTGAAGTTCTCCCAGGCGTAGATGGTCATCCGGAGCTGACGCTCAATTCGGGCCAACTCGCCTTCCGTATTGACCATCTCCGCCGCGCCCCAGTCGAGTTCATGCCAGGGAAGCTGTTCGACCCGCACCATGGGTCGGGTCGATTGCAGCCCGTTCAGCCGCCGCCAGCCGTCAATGGTTTCCTGCTGCCTGGGCATCGACGCAATCTCGGCATACCGCTTACCCAGTTCCTGCACGACAGACATTCCTTCATCCGAATTCATCATACAACACACTCCTGGAAGTCATTAATGCATATTGTCATATCGCGATTCTGCTGCCCCTGTTGAGCCATCCCAACCGGCGCTGATGTGATGAGCTGATGGTTTGATTGGTTACTTCTTTTTCAGAATAAGATTCTTACCATATCCGGCAATTCAGTGCGCATGGATTCGGGGACAACCATGCACAATGCCGGCATCAGGCATAGTCGCGTCCACGGGCTTCGGGACGGGAGGATTTCCCGTCCTACAGCAGCGAAGTAGGCCGGGAAACCTTCCCGGCTGCCCCGGGATGATGGAAGATCAGAGCCCATGTCTCTTGCTCTGCCTACACCCGTCGCACGTAAACATAGTACGCCGACGAGTAGAACCCGGGGGCGGCAGCAGAAAATTGGGCGCGGAGATGACGCGGGCCGGCGGGCAGCTTCATGCGAATCTTCGCACCGCGGTCCTCATCGCTCACCGAAACCCATTTCTCGGAAAAACCGGAGACGAAGAGGCCGGCCGTGTCGATGTTCAGTGCCACGCCGCCGGAATAGGAGTCCTCTCCCCTGCCTGGTTGAACACCTTCTTCATAGTACTCAATGTCGGGCCCCTCGATGCCGCCGCGGACGCGGTGCCCCGCCTCCTCCGGCCAGCGCCGCAGATCGAATTCGTACTCGCCGTCCTGCTCGACCATAATTTCCCACCAGCCATGGGCCAGGTCGCCCCGGCGCACTTGCGACTGATCCCAGACGCCAAGATGGTCCTGCTCGTTCCGGATGTCGTGGGTACGCAGCGTCGTGATGGCTTCGGCATCGGACCCGATGGAAATGGGGATGTCATCGTCATCCTGCGCCGAACAGACCGTCCACCACTCCTCGTAGCCATCCTGCAGATTCTTCACGATCTCGGGGTGCTGCGCGGCGACGTCGTTCTGCTGCCCCGGGTCATCGGCGAGGTTGTAGAGCTCGGTCCGGTTCACCAGGCGCCACGTGTCTCTCATCACACAGCTCCAACGCCACTTCAGCGGATGGGCGACGCGTTGTGTATCGGTTGTAATCACACGCTCGGCCCAATGCGCGTCCACGTCGCCCTCAAGAAGCGGACGCAGGCTCTCGCCGTGGAACGCATGTTCCGCCGGCACGTCCACGCCGCAGAGGTCGAGCAGGGTCGGCATGAAGTCGACGTAGCTGGTGAGCTCCTCGATGCTGCGCGCCGTAGAGAAGCCGCCGTCGGGCCAGCGCACGAGGAACGGCACACGGTGACCGCCATCGTAGGGGCTGCCCTTGAAACCGCGCATGCCGGAATTGTACATCTCCTCCCCAGGGGTGCCTGCGACCCCGGTCTGCCCGTTATCGCTCATGAAGATCAGGATCGTGTTGTCTTCGATTTCCAGCTCACGGAGCTTCTCGCGCAGCGCGCCGAAGTTCTCGTCGATATTCGTGATCATGCCGAGGAAACGGGCGTAGCACTCCTTGTCCGTGTCTTCCGTATAGAGATCGCGATACTTTGGCTCCACATTCCATGGCCCGTGCGGGGCATTGGTCGAGATATACGTAAAGAAGGGCTCGTCCTTGTTTGTTTCGATGAAGTCCAGCGCTTCGCGGAAGAAGACGTCTGTGCAGTAGCCCTCGTAGGCCTTGGGCTCACCGTCAACCATGTAGGTGTCGTCGAAGTAGTCGTTGCCCCACCAGTCAGGCTGCTGGCTGATGCCGCCGCCCCCGTGACAGACCACGCGCTGGAAGCCACGGTCCTGCGGGCGATAGGGATACGCGTCGCCGAGATGCCACTTACCGAAGAGGCCGGTCTTGTACCCGGCATCGCTAAGGGCAGTGCCCAGCGACCATTCATCGCGCCGCAAGAGCGAGCGCCCGCCAATGGTATGCCACACGCCGGTCGAGTTGCAGTAGTGCCCGGTCATCAAGCCCGACCGCGTCGGCGCGCAGGTCGTCCCGGTGTGGAACTGCTCGAAACGTGCCGCTTCGCCGTGGAAGGTGTCCAGGTTGGGTGTTTGGATGAAGGGGTGCCCGTGGCATCCCATGGGCGGGTAACCCTGGTCATCGGTTAACACGAATACGATATTGGGTCTGCGCTTTTCCATCATGTCACCTTCTCTATCTCTCTCTACTCCGTGTAAGAACCAACCGTCATTCCGAGCGAAGCGAAGCGTAGTCGAGGAATCTCCAACCTGTTGAGCAACGTGGAGATCCCTCGGCAAGCTCGGGATGACAACATCGAATCATTCCCCATACATTGTTACACGCTGCACGATTCCCGGGGAGATCGCACGTTTAATCCTGGCCCGGCGGCGGGCCTACCACACGGGCATCGGCCTCCTGTTCTGCGGGGGCTTGCCCGGTAAGACACCCCGGTTCGATCGCTGCATCCAGTGTCAGCTTGATGACGGTGACCGGTGTATCGCGATCGGTGTCCGCTACGCTAACGGCTAACCTGGCTTCGTCCTGTGTGAACGTGACCGGCTTATCCTCGAGCGTGCGCGCCGCGAGGACCTGGTGGGGTAGGGGGGGCAACTCCAGCGTGTCCTGTGTCCACTCGTACACGTGCAGAAACACCTTGTTCCCCTTGTGGCAGCTTCCGCCCCAATCCCCGTTCTGTAAGGGACCGCCACGCGTGCCATAGACGGCCTCACCGTATTGGTTCAGCCACTCGCCCATCGCGCGCGCCACTGCGGCCTCGCCGTCGGTGAACGTGCCGTCAGGGCGCGGTCCAAAGTTCAGCAGCAGGTTGCCGCCACCGGTGGTGCAGCTGGCGAGCATCTTGATGCAGTCCTCGGGACCCTTGAACCCGTCTTCGCCGCGGTATGACCAGCCCTGGCCCACGTGGATGCAGGACTCCCAGTCGTTCTCGATATCCATTGCCCCGATCTTGCCTTCCGGCGTGTAGAAGTCGCCGAGCGTCATGTGCTCGAATTCGGGCGATTCCGGTCCCTGGTCTTCAGGTGTCGTCGGACCACAGAACCGCGCCGCACGATTGTTGACCAGCAGCTCCGGCTGGCAGCGGTACATCATGGCGAACAGTTCGTCGAACTTCCACTTGCCCCAGTCGCGGCCGCCGACGTGGTCGAACCACATCATGTCGACCTTACCGTAGTTGGTCAGCAGTTCCTCGACCTGGCCTCGGTACCATTCGTCGTAAGCCTTGTTGTCACCGACCAGATAGTCCGGGTGATACCAGTCGCGCGTCGAGTAGTAGAGCCCTGCCTTGAGACCGTGTTTGTGACAGGCCTCAACGAACGGCTTCACGATATCGCGGCCATACGGCGTGGCCATGATGCTGTAGTCGGAGAGCTTGGTGTCGAACTGCGAGAATCCGTCGTGGTGCTTGGTGATCAGCACCATGTAGGTCATTCCCGATTCCTTCGCGAAGCGCGCCCAGGCGTCGGCATCGTACCGCTCGGGATTGAAGACTTTGTAGTAGTTGTCGTACTCGGCATCATGGGTGTCATCACTCGGGTCGGGAATGCCGATATCCCATGGACGCCGGGCATTGCGCCCCCAGCCGATCTCGCGCTTGCCCACCGAACAGGGGCCCCAGTGGATAAACATTCCGAACTTGGCATCCCGGAACCACTGCATGCGTTCGTCATGCTGGGCAGGGGTTTGGGTCATTTGTGGTACTTTGCTTAGATCTACAGTCATGTTCTCGTATCTCCTCTAGTGTTGTAATTGCTAAATCCGCAAAGGAAACAGATTTACGATGTCATCCCGAGCTTGCCGAGGGATCTCCTTGGCACCGAGTGATTTAGAGATTCCTCGGCTTCGCTCGGAATGACAGCTATTTACTGCGCGTACTTCTCACTCTGACACCTCTACTCCACCCACCTCAAATTCCTAAACTCCGGCGCCGCCCCTTTCCAGGCCGCCCCCACCTTGCGCGTCTTGCCTTCGCCGTCGACCTGCTCTCGCAATGTCTCCTGTGCGGCAAGGCGCAGCGTCTTGATGTCGTTCCAGTCGGAGCGTGCGTCGCCGGTGGCGTCGGTGACGTCGGCCTCAGAGAGGATGACCGGCTGCCACTCGGCGCCGCCTTCAAGCGCCACCTCGGCCGCCGACTCATCCAGCCCCACCACAAGGGTGTTCGCCTCCTCACAGCGCGCCTCCATCGCCAGCTTGGCCCCTTCGGGCGCCGCCCAGCGTGGGTCGTAGAGCTTGTGGGTTGAGCGGGCCCATTCGGCGGGGCGATAGGAGAACCACTCCTTCTCCCATCCGGGCTCAAAGGCCTCGATCACCAGGGACGGCGTCATCGTCGCCTTCACGCCGGCCGCCTTGAGGTCGCCCGCAGCGATGAGGTGTACGAGTGATGAGAGATTAAATCTGTCAGTGGTGTACGTTCCGTAATAGTACCCGGCGCCGCTGATCGGCTTGTCGAGCGGATAGACCACGTTGGCGTAGACCCACAACGGCTTGTCTGTGCTGAGAACGGGCAGCTCTGCCGTCCAGGTGTCGCCCTGCTTGACGGGGGCAACATGATGCCAGAAGCGATTCATGGTATTCTGGCCATCATCCGGTTTCCCGTCCGCCTGGCCTTGCTGCGTATAGTGGACATCGACATACAGAATGGGTTTGGACGCGTCCGGTGTGACCGTCAGCGAGGGCACGCCGTTCTTGGTCTTAAGCTTTAGCTCAGTCTGCGGCGTCGCCGGCACCTCGAAGGTGCCCTTGAGTTGCTGATCCATCCACACCTGCGTGCCGACCTCGTACGCGGCCGTATCCTGGTGGTTGTGGTGGGCGGCACAGGTCACGCGCCAGTCGTCTGTCTGGATCTCGTCCACGGATGCCGGCAGATCGTCAATGCGACCGTGGAAGTCGTTGGCCGGGCTGAGGAAGATGGTCGGACAGGTCATGCGCTTCAGGTAGGCATTATCACAGATCACGGCCTGGATCATGGGGTCTTTCTGGGTGCGGTCGCTGATGCCGCCACAGGAAGGCGCGGCGGCCTTGACCCGGTCATCGGATCCCGCCACCATCACCGTCAGTTTGCCGCCCATCGAGTGCCCGTATACACCAAGCTTGCTGCCGTCGACCTCCGGCTGGCGCTCAAGGAAGGTCAGAGCCCGGCGTCCGCCCAGTGCGCAGAGGAACCAAGAGTCGTTGCGCGGCGATGCCACGCTGTCGAGCGTGTGTTCGTGCGGGGCGGCAACGGAAAAGCCGTGCTTGTAGCGGAACGGCGCATGGTAGCCGTCCACGGCGCCCCAGTCGGTCGTCAGCTTGTAGTTGGGATCATGGGTCTTGCCTTCCCAGAAGAGCTTCACCACATCCGGATTCACAGTGTAGTCCGGCGCACTGATCCGGCCGGCCCACGAGATGGAGATCGTCGCGTAGCCGCGCTTGGCGTTGGTCAGGCATGCATGCCAGTGCGCGTACTGGCCGCCGCCATGGATCTGGACGAGGCCCGGCAGGTCCTTTCCTCCCTTGGGGTAGCCATATACCCCCGCCATCATGGCCTTCTGTCCCTTGAAGATGCCGATGCGGTAGCGGAGCACCTGCAGGACGATGCCATCCTGCTCCCACTCCTTCAGCACCTCAACGTCCAGCGGTTCCGCCTGCGGATCGAATCCTGCCCAAGCCTCCTCAAAGGTCTTTGGCGCTTTGCCGTCCTCGATTGTCGGTAGCGTTTCTTGTGCTGTCACGGCCATGGTTCCTAGCAGGAAAACCAATAGTGTAAGTACGTTCATCATCTCGAAGCAACTCCTATCGCTCTAAAACCCATTCCGATTTCATTTTGCCATCCACTGGCAGGTTAAAACTCATCTTCCAGGTGCCCGTTGCGGCGTCATAGTCGGTCTGCCAGAAGTCGTTGCCGTGGACCGATTGATCCAGGGCAACAAGCTGATCACCAACCCTCTCGCTCAGCGTGTAGCCGGTCGCCGACTCCAGTCCCTCGAATCGCACCGGGACAAAGCCTACGCCTCCCTTGATTTGGACGGTCACGGGGTTCTCTTCGGCTGCCACAATGAGCGGATAGCGCCCGATCAGTTTGCCGCCGATGACGGTAACCGTGAGATCGTTGCCGATGGCTGCACGGTGAACGGTCTTCCATGATCGCGGGTGCTCGGCCAGGTGTTTCCGGAAGGCCGCGTTAGGACCGTAATAGTCGTCGGCGATGCGTGGGACCGTGATCCATTCCACGTCCAATTCCACCCAGTCGCCGGGTTGGAACTGCTCAACATCCGGGGGCAACGCCTGCAATCTTTGACCTAGGGTCTGGTCAGTTCAAAATGTTT
>JADHWE010000055.1 GCA_016783675.1 Kiritimatiellia bacterium | reverse complement strand
ATGATCCGAACAGCATAGTCAACCAGGCGTTCCTGAAGATCGAATTCTCTTTCCTTGGTCATTGGATATTCCTTGTTGGCTGTTGGATATTCAAGGTTCCCTCTTTTCATTACTTTTCATAGAACTTTTGACAGTACCCGCACCTCTAGAGTTGCATGACCCGTGCCAAGCGGATGGAGTTGGCGCACGATTGCGCAACCTGCACGTCTGTAGTGATTTGCAAACGGGTAGCGGCAGGGCTCGCGCACAATAGGGTCGCGATACCGCAACAGACAGGATCATGTCAGTAGCGCAGTCGCAACTAACGGAGAGCTATTTCCGCGGGGGATTCAGGCCGAGAGCCTTGATCTTGCGGTAGAGGGTGGTCTTGTGGATACCAAGGGCTTTGGCGGTCTCGGTGCGGCTCCAGGCGTGCTGACGGAGGGCACTCATCAGAAACGCCGCTTCCATCTGCTTGAAGGCGTCGGCGCTTTCGACTGCCGGCCCCATGGGCCCGTGATGACACAATGGCTCGGGCAGATGCTCGCGTTCAATCTGGCCGGATCGACAGAGGATGAAGGCACGCTCGATCAGGTTCTCCAATTCCCGCACGTTTCCAGGATAGTCGTGCCCCATCAGGCAGCTCAAAGCGTCATCGCTGACCCCTATGATCTCTTTGCCCTGGAGTGTATTGAACTGATCGATGAAGTGTTCGACCAGCAGCGGAACGTCTTCGAGGCGGTCGCGTAGCGGGGGAATCTGCAGTTTTACAATGTTGATTCGGTAATAGAGGTCCTCCCGGAACTTCTTCTCCTTTACAAGCGCGGCGAGATCCTGGTGCGTGGCTGCGACGATCCGCACGTCTGCGTGTATCGGCGTCACGGAGCCGAGGGGTTCATAGACGCGCTCCTGGAGGAAGCGAAGCAGGCGCACCTGCATGGCGGGTGAGACGTCTCCGATCTCGTCAAGAAACAGTGTCCCACCTTCTGCGGCGGCAAAGCGCCCAGGCCGGTCTTTCTTTGCGTCCGTGAATGCGCCGGCCTTGTAGCCGAACAACTCCGACTCGAGAAGTGTATCCGGCAACGCACCGCAATTGACAGCCACGAACGGCTTCTTGCGGCGCTTGCTGAGGTTGTGAATGGCTCCGGCAAAGAGTTCTTTACCTGTCCCGCTCTCGCCCTGTACCAGCACTGTGCTTGGGCTTTCCGCAATATCCGGCAAGACACTGAACAGGTCCTGCATGCGGTGATTGCGGCTGATGATGTCCTCCACCTCGTACTGCCGTCGGATCTCCTTGCGGAGTTTCTCGATCCTGGTCAGATCGCGAAACGTCTCGACCCCGCCAATCACCTCACCTTCCGCGTCCTTCAAGAGCGCCGTCGTAATGCTGATGGGCTTCCGGCGACCACGGTCGTCCAGGATTGTGATGGAGCGGTTCACGATGGATTGACCCGTCTCCATTGTCTGACCCAGCGCACAGTGCCCCTCGCAGATACTCGCCCGCAGGATGTCCTTGCACGGTTTGCCAATCGCTCGTTCACGTGGGATCCCGGTGATCTCCTCGGCAGCACGATTGAAAGACGAAATGCGCCACTCCCGATCCACGGTGAATACCCCTTCCGTGATGGAATCAAGAATAGGATCATGCTGGGGGGTGCTGTCGCTGTTCATGGGATTCTCTCCAGGCTCTGTTGTCCTTTAAAGAAGTAGCATATACGCTATTCAGTCGTGGAGTCAAGCTGCGTAGCTGCGACTAAGTCATGAAAACATCGATAGGTCTCGCTGCCTGAAGTTCAACATTCGCAACAGGTTACAACATGGGGCTCACAATAAGCGGAATGGCATGCTTGATGCGCTTCTTGATGGCAGAGGAGAGGTGTAGGTATGAACCCGATAGCGTTCAAAGAAGAGATCGCCGAGGAGGTGTTCATGCTTCGCGTGCATGCCCCGATGATTGCCCGCGAACGCCGCCCCGGGCAGTTCGTCATCCTGCAAGTTGATCCGGTGCATGGCGAACGGATCCCGCTCACCATTGTGGACGCCGACCGGAAGGAGAGCACCATCACGCTTATCTTTGAGGCCGTGGGTAAGACCACACACCTGCTGGCTGATCTGCAGGTGGGCGACTCCATACCGAACATGGTGGGACCACTGGGTAACCCTACGGATATTTCAAAGGTGGGTACAGTCGTTTGCGTAGGTGGCGGCATCGGTGTGGCGGCGCTTTATCCCATCGCGAAGGCAATACACGAAGCCGGGAATCGGACGGTAACCATAGTGGGGGCTCGAGCGAGGGACCTCCTAATTCTTGAGCGCGAGATGCGCGGCATATCGGACGAGTTCATTCTGTGCACCGATGATGGGTCCGCGGGTCGAAAAGCACTGGTCACCGAGCCGCTGCAGGAAGCATGCGATCGTGAGCCCCGACCGGACCAGGTCATTGCCATTGGTCCACCGGTCATGATGAAGTTCTGCGCCGAGACCACCCGTCCTTACCGGATTCCTACGGTCGTCTCTCTCAACGCAATCATGATTGACGGTACAGGACTGTGTGGCGGCTGTCGCGTCACCGTTGGTGGCCAGACCCGGTTCACATGCGTCGACGGCCCCGAGTTTGACGGTCACCTCGTTGATTTTGACAACCTGATGCAACGTCTAGGTGCGCATAGAGAACAGGAGGAAGAAGCGCATAGGCAGTACCATGCAGACGCAGTGACCCATGGCCGTGCGGAACGGCAGACGCGTGCTGCATAGGTATTGCAGCAAAAAAAAGGGGAGGTGCCGGATGCCAATCTATGAATACAAGTGCAGCAAGTGTGGGCACAGCTTTGATCACCTGGCGCGTACGCTGTCTGATGTTGCTCGGAAGTGCCCAGAGTGCGGAGCACGGAATCCGGTTAAGCAGCTCTCGACGTTCAGCACATCAGAAGGATCGAGTCATTCGGCCCGTACGAGGGGGACATGCACGACGGGAACCTGTCCGTTGAACTAACCTAGGATCTCCGGCCGTACAGGTAATGCAGGAGGAAGCGCCATGCAACATGTTCACAGTGAACCGGTGCAGGAGTTCGAGCATGACCGGCATATGGCGACGGGGAACACCGAACCGCACAACATGCGTTGCGGCATCATTCACGGGGCGTTCTTTCACATGGCCACGGCTTTCGCCGATCCCTATGCCATCCTGCCTCTCTTTCTTGCCGGCTTCACACACTCACGTGCGCTCATAGGGTTGGTCGTGAGTCTGGTGGAAGCGGTTGGGGTTGTTCCCCAAATCGGAATCGCCGGCCGCTTGCGCCATCGGCCGAACTCCGCGAGATCACTGATGATGATTGGCATCTGGAGCCGCTGCGCCGTGTGGGGAGCCCTTGCCGTTCTGGCTCTTGCCATTCCGAATCCCGGCGGGCTCGTGTTGATCCTGTTCATGGCCGGTGTTTCGATCTATGCGCTGGGCGGCGGTGTTGCCGTTCTCCCGTTGCGACAGGTCATCAGCTCCACCATTGCACCGGAGCATAGAAGCAGCTTCTTCGGATGGCGCCTCTTCACCGGTGGCCTGTTGGCGGCAGTTGCCGGTGTCATAGTCAAAGGCGTCCTCGGATCCGAAGGCCTCGCCTGGCCGCGCAACTATGGACTGCTCTTCCTTATGTCATTCGCGGCACTTGGAATCGCCTATACCGCGATGTCGCACCTACGTTTTCCGCGCGCTCCATCGGTACAGGCAGAAGAAACCCCGGCACCGCTGTTTCGCGAACTGAGACGGATGTGGCGGGAGTTTCCCATACTCAAACGACTCATCATGGTTAGATGGCTCTCGGGCGGGCTTATACTGGCACTCCCATTTCTCACGCTCTATGCCACGCGCGAGATCGGTGTTTCGCTTGCCTGGGTGGGAATATTTGTTGTCGCCCAGAGAGTCGGGGCCATCGCCAGCAACCTGGTATGGATGCCGCTGGGAAACCGCCGCGGAACACGCCTCGTCATTCTTTCGGGGCTGGGCCTGGCCGTCCTCGGTCTGGGCACAATTCTCGTTTCCGAGACCGTACTCGCCCTCACGGTTGCATTTGCGCTGGCCGGCAGCGCTATGAGCGCGCTGGTTGTCGGGTTCAACGGCTACATTCTCGAACTCGGCACACCCGATATCCGCCCCCTACTCTTTGCGCTTGAAGGCACCTTGCTGCTGCCGATGTACTTCATGCCACTCTTGGGTGGCTGGTTGGCGGATACATGTGGCTACCGGCCGCTGGTGCTGATCGGAATCGCGTTTGTCACGGCAGGCCTGATTGCTGCCTGCGCGTTGTGTGAACCCCGGACGGGTGATCCCGCCTGTGGTCCATGCAAAGAGAGAAACCAACAAAAGGAAAGGAGTGAGCGATGAAGGCCATCGTAAACGAAGCAGAATGCGTTGGATGCGGACTTTGTGTGGACGCGTGCCCGGAAGTGTTCGAGATGAACGAGGAGAATATCGCCGAAGTGATCGCAGATCCCGTTCCGCCCGAGGCCGAGGAATCGTGTCGTGAGGCGGCGGAGAACTGCCCGACTGGCGCGATCAGCCTGGAGGATTGAGCATCGCGGGATGCGAGGTGTTGGAGGGGCTGAGGTACGGCTATGGACGTTCTGATATCAACCCTGAAACATGCGTTCATGATCACGGGCTTCGTGGGTGTGATGATGCTCGTCATCGAGTATGTCAACGTGCTCACGCAAGGCCGGTGGCAAGAACGCATCAGTCATCGACGCTGGGGACAATACCTGCTCGCATCCCTTCTCGGGGCGACGCCGGGGTGCCTGGGCGCTTTCGCTGTCGTGGCCATGTACTCCCACCGCACGCTTTCGATTGGGGCCGTTGTGGCAGCCATGATCGCCACGGCCGGCGACGAATCGTTCGTCATGTTTGCCATGATTCCTGGGACGGCCTTACCGCTGCACGGCATTCTGTTCTTGCTTGGCATTGCCTCAGGCGCGCTGACCGACGCCATTCTTGGTCGCCGGCTTACTGCGCGGTTGTCCTGTAAGACCGATTTTGCCGTACACGAGGAAGATCACTGCACGTGCTTCCCCCACGGGAGAATACTCGCACAGTGGAAACACTGTTCGCCGACGCGGGGCACGCTTTCGATTTCACTCGCGCTCTTCCTGGCGGCAATCGTTGCCGGTCAGATCGGCCCACCGGCATGGAATTGGATCCGGGCCTCGCTTGCCGTTGTCTCTGCCGTAGCTATGTTCATTGTGGTTACGGTTCCCGATCACTTCCTCGAAGACCACCTCTGGCGGCACGTGGTGCGCGGGCATATCCCTCGCATCTTTCTGTGGACGCTTGGTGCAATGCTCTTTCTGCACCTTGTTGTCGACCAATGGCAGATTGCTGACACTATCCAGGAGAACCAATGGATCGTCCTCGGGATTGCCGGTCTTGTCGGGATCATTCCCGAGTCCGGCCCGCACCTGGTTTTTGTCACGATGTTCGCCAAGGGCCTGATACCGTTCAGCATTCTCCTCACAAGCTCCATCGTACAGGATGGGCATGGTATGCTCCCGTTGCTCGCCCATTCCCGCCGCGCCTTTATTGTCATCAAGTTGATCAACCTTATGGTCGGCCTTGCTCTCGGGGCGACTCTTATGAGAATAGGCAGATAATATGCCGCTAAACGTGTTGCCGCACCTGAAAGGAAGTGCCTTGCGGCTCTCCTGCACCACTGCATGACACAGCGCATAGTGGCGATCTCGCAACCTTGCTGAGCGCTGCAGATGCATATTTACCTCTTGGCAGAGGGGACGGGGTGCTGCAGTTATCTCGCAACGCCCTCCAGGGTATGAAGTTACATAGATTCCGCAACCTGCAGTGGTCGCTGGCACGTGAGATGCAGTGAGAAGGTATGAGAGAGCTTGAGGTAGTGGTTAGTTAATCGACTGAACACGGGAGATCGTCATGAAGCTAGAAGTAGAACAGATACTGTGTGCAACCGATTTCTCGGACTCTGCTGCGCACGCATTCCAATACGCGCTGGCGATCGCAGCGCATCATGGTGCTTCGGTTGAGCTGCTGCACGTTGCCGAATGCTCTATCTATGCTAACGGTCCTCCTTTGAAACGAGAAGAGTCAGGCGGAACATTCGAAGATCGTTTGCGCGAGCGGCTGGATGAAATCGCCGCATCGCAGAGCGTAGACGTGCCCATCGAGACAACCGTGGTTAACGGCGTGCCTTCTGTCGAAATTGTCAAGCATGCCGAGGCCAGCTCCGCAGATCTTATCGTTTTGGGGACACATGGCCGTACCGGCCTGAAACATCTACTGGTCGGCAGTGTCGCCGAGAAAGTGATTCGAAGCGCCGCTTGCCCAGTCTGCACAGTTCGGTATCCCGATTTGAAAACCAATACTAGCAAGGAGGCGTGATGAAGGACTTCACGGTGAGCTTTCCCGGCGACAAGCGGGTCGTAGCACACTACGACGGTCGTACAGTAGAAACCGATCAGTCACTGAAGAATGGCGGAAAGGGCTTAGCACCTGAACCGTTCGACCTGTTCCTTGTATCCATGGCAAGCTGTGTTGGCATTTACGTCCTGGAATTCTGCCACACACGAAACTTGAATACAGACGGGCTGGGTGTTCGCCTTCGGTCCGAGCTAGACCCAGACTTGAAACTCTTCAGTCCAATACATATTGAAGTTGCACTGCCCCATGACTTCCCCGAGAAGTACAGAAAGGCGATTCTAAAGACTGCCAATCTATGTACTGTGAAGAAGCACATTGTCATGCCGACAGAGTTCAAGGTGGTCTTGCGGGATCGTGAGGTGAGCGAGGATGGGCCAAACGGAGGGTAAGGCTACCTTCTTCCCAGCCGACATCTGTGTCTGCCTTTCCGATCGCTCCCATGTGTTCTTCTGATCCTCATCGGGGCCGTGCTGAAGCTTTCGGCCGATCGCCTGTTCAAGAAACACACCACAACGGTAAAGCCGTTTGAGGAGTCATCGGTCCTGGTCATCGAAGGCGTGTTCCCCTTCAGCAGGCATCCCATGTACCTCGGGATGCTCCTCATCCTTGTTGGCCTTGCACTCCTGGTCGGCTCGTTAACTCCGTGGTTCGTCGTTGTCGGATTCGGTATCCTGGTCGATGGTGTGTTTATCAAAACCGAGGAATCGATGCTGGAGGAGGCGTTTGGCGAGGAGTACCGTAGGTACAGAGACCGGGTCAGGAGATGGATCTGAGTGCTTTTCCCGAAGCTCACGGTTCAGTAGTGTCTCGCTTTTCGACGATAGGGCAGGAAGGTGTTGTGATGATGCAGAATGATCCGAACCTGAGCACGGGACTTCCCGGGCTCGACGATGTGGTCCAGGGCTTGCGAGAGGGCGACAATGTTGTGTGGCAGGTTGATGGGGTTGAGCAGTACAACCCCATCGCCAAGGCGTTTGTGGCCGAGTCACTGCGGCGAGGCCGGCGCGTCGTCTATTTTCGCTTCGCAACCCACGAACCCCTGATCATGGACCGGGCGGGGGTGGAGCGGTTCGATCTTGAGCCTGCAGAAGGTTTCGAGGCGTTTGTGTCAACTATCCACAATGAGATCGTGACAGGCGGGAGAGAGACCGTATACGTGTTCGACTGCCTGTCCGACTTGGCGGCGGACTGGTGCAGTGACCGTATGCTGGGCAACTTCTACATGCTTATCTGTCCTTATGTCTATGACCACGGTGGTGCCGCCTACTTTGCTCTGCTCCGCGATCACCACTCCTTTCATGCTACCGATCCGGTCCGTCAGACGACACAGATCCTTGTAGATATCTATGAACACCGAGAACGCGTTTATGTCCATCCCCAGAAGGTGTTGTACCGGCACACCAGCACGATGTTTGCTCTGCATGCCCAACAGGATGACCGGTTCGTCCCTGTCGCAACCAGTGCCGAGATCGCCGATGTGTTCTCAGGGAAGCGCTGGAACCGACTGGATCGCGATAGCTGGCGCCGTGGCTATTGGAGTGCGCGCTTTGCGGAGGCTGAAGACCTGTGCGAGCCCCTGGTGGCGGGGTCGGAGGCCGAAGATGATGTGAGGGCCCTCAAATCCCGGCTCTGCCGGATGTTGATTGCACGGGGCGGATCCATGCTTGCTTTGGCCGAGAGACACCTGGACCTGGCCGACTTGCTGGCCATACGCAATCGAATGATTGGCACCGGGCGGATCGGGGGAAAGTCAGCCGGGCTTGTGTTGGCCCAGGCTGTGTTGCGTAAGGCATCCGAGGAGTGGGACGATATACTTGAAACACCAGACTGCTTTTTCATAGGCGCAGATGTCTTCTACACGTTCCTGGTTCAGAACGGTATGTGGTGGATCAAGCAGCAGCAGAAAGACCCCGATCACTATCTGGACGGTCTGCCCCTGGCGCGACACCAGCTTCTGAACGGGCAGTTTCCGGCATACATCATGCAGCAGTTCGAGGACCTCTTGGGATACTTCGGCCAGGCCCCGTTCATCGTGCGCTCAAGTAGTCTTCTGGAAGATGATTTCAAAAGTTCTTTCGCGGGCAAGGGTGAAAGCGTCATCTGTACCAATCGAGGTACACTGGAGCAACGAATGGAGGAGCTGGTCTCGTCCGTGCGGCGTGTGTATGCGAGCAATATGAGTGCGGAATCTCTCTCCTATCGCGCGGCACGCGGCTCTCTCAATACAGATGAACAGATGGCCATACTGATTCAGCGTCTGTCCGGCAACACCGTCGAACAATACCATTTCCCTCACGTTGCCGGTGTCGGCTTGTCATACAACCCGTATGTTTGGGACAGGCGGATCGATCCGGAGGCAGGTGTACTGAGATTGGTTTTCGGCCTGGGAACACGAGCGGTGGATGTACACCCGGATGACTATACGCGCGTTGTCGCCCTGAACGAGCCCGACATGGAACTGTGCGAAGTCGAGGAGGATGGCGCACGGCAGACACAACAGCACGTTGATGTCCTGGACCTGGATTCCGGTCATGTGCAAAGCATGCATTTCAGTGACATGGTTCGCTTGGATGCTTCGCTTCCTCTCGGTTTTGTGGCGAGCCAGGACAGGCGGTTGAGCCGGTTGGCCAGGGAGCGACCGGGCAGCAATATCAACCCATGGGTCGTGGATCTTGGAGGCCTGCTTCACAAGACCGATTTTGCCGCCCGTATGTCGACGCTTCTCAAGACGCTTGGCCAAGCGTACGAGTCTCCAGTGGATGTGGAGTTCGCTGCAAGCATCAGTGATGATGGGACCTGCTGTATTAATCTGCTCCAGTGTCGCCCCTTCCTGACATCAGCCGTGGGCCACTCTAACGCTGACCTTGCTGCCTTTCCTTCGGATCAATGTCTTCTGCAATCGTCCGGCCCTGTGATCGGAGAAAGCCGGGAGCAGCCGATAGACTGCCTGGTGTACGTGGTGCCTGAGGCATACGGAAAACTCGCACCCAAAGATCGTTACGCCGTTGCCCGTGCGATTGGATCTCTCATGGCTACGGAGCAACTTCAAAGCAAGCGCATTCTGCTTCTGGGGCCTGGCAGATGGGGCACTGGCAGCCCTTCGCTGGGCGTGCCCACAGGCTATGCTGATCTGCAGGGGGCAGCGGCAATTGGTGAGATTGCGGCCATGCATCAGGGCCTCACCCCCGACCCAAGTCTGGGAAGTCACTTCTTCCACGAACTCGTAGAGATGAAGATCCTCTATTTTGCGCTTTTCCCAGGGAAAGACGGGCACCGCATAGATGAAGGCCGGCTGGAAGAGCACGACAGCATGCTTGCCGAGATCCTCCCCACGGCAAAGAACTGGGCCTCGGTCATAAAGGTGCTTGAACCGAGCGGCAGCGCGGGGGAGCCCTGGTGCCTGAGAGCAGACGTCATGCGCCAGATCGTCATTCTCACAGAGACGGCGTGCACCTGAGTTATCCTTCGGATAGCGAGTTCTGCCAACCGGAACGCCCGACAGGGCAATGCGCTCTGACCATCTGGGCAAGCCCCGACCGGCGAGTTCGCGGGCGCGGGAATACTGAAATCAACGGTTGCGTCCTTTTCCTTCTCCCCGCCCCGAACGGCCTCCTTGCGGCGACTTCATCTCCGAACGGGTAGACTGTTCGGCGAGGATAATCGTGTAGATGGCGTTCGGCGTCGTGCCGTTCTCTCTGGCGATTGCTCCCAACGTGGAGGTCTCATCCTGAAACACGATGCCGGCCTTCTCGAGTGACTGCAACACTGCGGAAGGATCCAAGCGCATTCGCCTTGCCAGGACTTCCAGCGACGATCGTTCCGCATGTCCGTATGGTGGTTCGCCGTGCTTCTCTGCTCCCATGTCCTTGATGTGCTCACTCAAGGCGACCGTCCAGCTGAACGGGGGCCATTCCATGTAGGTCCCGACGCAGAGCACACCCGTAAGAAGGAGTGCGGTCACAAGTTCAACAGAGGGGGCACGCCAGCCTGTGCGCCGCCCCTGCAGGTAGCGCAGAATGGCGTCCCAGTTGAGGCATATGTGCCATATGCCCACGATTACGAAAAGGACGCCGCTGCTAATGTGGAGGTCACCCCATTGCGTTTTGCTCAATCCCAGCCAGTGCCAATCTGACCAGTAGGCAATCCGCCCATGAGGCACGATGTAGAGCACCACACCCGTCAACAGCAGCAACACAAAAGAGAACAGGGCGGTAAGCGAGATTAATCTTCTGGTTTTCATTGCGATCTCCATCCTTTCTCTGCTGACTGCCTGTTAGTGTCGCGCAGCGTGGCGGGTCAGCTTCCGGCGCGCCGCTTCGTAGCCCGCTTCAATGGCTTCCTCAGCTCTGTGGAAGTCCATGAAGCCAATCTGTCCGACATCCGGTTGAATGAGTATGTCCGGCGGATGCTTCTCCATCAACATGGCCGAGAGTTCTGTTTCAATGATACGGATCGTGTTGCCCATGATGTCAAATACGCTCGGCGTGGACCTTCTCGTGATCCATCGGCGCACCGGACTTAATGCACGTACGTCGGCATGGCTGATTCTCTCGTTGATCAGGTTGATGATCTTGTACCTTCCTGCCTCGCCGTGGTTTTGCCTGTTGGCCGCTTTGGAGACCGTTGCGTTGTCTCTGGCTGCCGAAGCGCCACTGACCAATTGCCTGTTCACATCAACGGCGATCACCTTGTCCGCGCCCATGGCCCTGGCCACACTCACGGGCACAGGATTTACAAGCCCACCATCGACAAGGATCTGACCATCTCTCGCAACAGGGGTCAGGATGCCCGGTACAGCAATGCTGGCACGTATGGCTTCGATCATGTCGCCCTTGGCTATGACCACCTCCTTGCCTGTCTGGATATCCGTGGCAACCACCCGAAGAGGAATGGATGCGTCTTCCATGTTGGATGGCGTGATGTGCCGGTGGAGAAGCTTGACGATCCTGGTTCCGTCAACAAGTCCGGAGCGGGGCAGATTGAATTCAAGGAAGTAATGAAGTACGTGACGCCAGTCGAGGTCCGTTGCCACCTTCATAAGGGCGTCGACCTTGCCGTTCGCAAAGGCGCCTCCGACGAGTGCACCCATACTGGTTCCGGCGATGCAGTGAATCGGGATGCCAGCTTCCTCAATGGCCCGGATCACCCCAAGATGAGCCCACCCTCGACCACCGCCGCCACCGAGCGCCAATCCGATCCTTTTTCTGTTTCGCAACATGTCTCACCTCGGGTGGCGGCAGAAAAGCCGGACGTGGCAATGCTGCCGCCTTCAGCGACACTGATCTTACTCCTCCTGGAGTAACTAGGCAAGCCGGTGACTTCGGTGTGTCGTGACTTCGGCGTCGCGCAGGACATACGAAGCAGCCTTTCTCTCGCTATTTCTGCTATCGCACCCATTACCATTCGTTTCTTCGTCCCGCCTTGGCTTTCGGCGCACAACCAATGCTCCCACCGGTGCTCCGATGTCCGCTGCAATGACGGGGCACTTGACCGTGAGGAGGAAGAAGGTGTCCTTGGAGGTGTCCGAAAGGGACTCGTAGTTGCCCTGTCCTTTGGCAATGACCAGGTCGGCGCCGTCAAACACACGACGAAACGCTTCTGAGCACTCGTCGACCAGTGTACCCGGCGCATCCGATCCGTTGGAGA
This sequence comes from Kiritimatiellia bacterium, assembly GCA_016783675.1. Lineage (GTDB taxonomy): Bacteria > Verrucomicrobiota > Kiritimatiellia > UBA8416 > JABMPJ01 > JABMPJ01. Next base: position 6,461 of record JADHWE010000055.1, on the reverse strand, counting down.
TGACGGGGACCAGTTTGGTGATGCCGGCCGTTTCCGCATCCTCCAGCGTGGCATCGTTAATAACAGGACTGCCTCGGACCGCAGCGGTGACCTTCGTGAGAGGAAGCGCCTCAATCAGCAACCGGTCAAACACAATCTCACCTGCGTTATCGGCCAGGTAAAGAATACGGCGGGCATCGTCGGCGGCACAGAACAGCTCCGTGACGCTTCCGACGAGTGGCATATTCCATATTCCATCGAGATGTTCCTGCAGATCTTCGGGCAGGAGTCGCGTCTTGGATCCGGCATCCAACAGGTTTCCTGCGATGGCCAACCTCACAGCGGCCTCACGAGGGTCCCGGTGATGCCGGGCCAGATCGGCCATGCCGGGCAGGAGGTCGAGGGCCATCTGATTCATGCGATCCTTGAGTCCGCGATAGGGATCAGCCTGTCTGCTCTCCTCCCGGACGACCCGTTGTACGCGTTGGGCAATCAAGACCGGCATAACGTCCCACTCCGCCGCGGCGATCTCCGAAAGTAGATGTTTCAGAAGCCGTTCTCTTTCCGGTCCGTCGTCCACTGCCATCTCGAGGGCCTCCGCCGCCTGGCGGACAAAACAGGGAATACACTCCAGAGCTGTTTTCATATAACTTCAGATCGCAGATTCCATACCAACCGCCACCGTCCACCGCGTTCTGGTTCCACAACGGCTTACTCCACAGAAACTTACGGTCTCATCTCTGCGTTGCGTGGCGTCGCACAAAGTAGCGCTTATGCATCTGTCTCAAGGCGCCAGATAGCGTATTTGCTTCTATATGGGATACACCATAAGGAACCAGTAGCTTTACAAGAGCCTCCAGCGCACAAAGTTCCGTCGAATCGAGCAACTCTGTCGGATGATGGTATGTGAGTTGCGTTTAATTTGCGCGGGATAGGTGTAGTTGTTTGCCGCCATGGCTGGACGGGAAGGTGCGGAATACACGCCTATCTCCATAACCACAACGATAAGAGGAGTGCGATCATGACGGAAACAGGTAGACATGTAGGGATTCTCGGAACCGGTTCCTATCTACCCGAGAAGGTCCTAACCAATGCAGATCTTGAGCGCATGGTGGATACAACGGATGAGTGGATTACCACGCGAACCGGCATCAAAGAGAGGCGCATCGCGGCGGACGACGAAACGGCAAGCGACATGGGAGCCGCTGCCGCACGGAACGCGCTGGCGAATGCAAGCATAGGGCCTGACAGCATTGATATGATCATTGTTGCCACCATCACTCCCGACAACTATTTTCCATCCACAGCCTGCCTGCTTCAGCACAAGCTCGGGATTAGCGACGTGCCATCATTCGATCTCAGTGCTGCGTGCTCCGGGTTCATTTATGGGGTCTCCGTAGCCAAGCAGTTCATCAGGAGTGGACATGCTGAACATGTCCTCGTTGTAGCTTCGGAGAAACTGTCGGCTATTACAGACTGGAGCGATCGCTCGACATGCATCCTTTTTGGCGACGGAGCAGGGGCTGCCGTTCTAGGTCCTGTCGACAACGGCGGGATCCTGGGGGAGCATCTCGGGTCTGACGGCTCCGGCGGCGACCTTCTGTACTGTCGGGCAACGGCCTCTCGTGTGAACGGCCCGCACGGCGTTTCGCCGGTGGCCGTGAATACCCTCCAAATGCAGGGCAACGTGCTCTTCAAGCATGCTGTGCGCCTCATGACGGATGCCGCGCTGACGGTAATCAAACCACTTGGAATCAAAACCGATGATATCAAGCTGATTATTCCCCACCAGGCGAACATCCGGATTCTGAATGCGGTTGGGAAGAAGCTGGGGATTGATGCCGAAACGCAACTGTACCTGAACCTGGAAAAACGAGGCAACATGTCGGCCGCATCCACTGCCATCGCATTGGCCGAAGCCGTCGAAGAAGGGCGCGTGGAGAAGGGCGATATCATTCTTCTCGATGCGTTCGGGGGCGGACTGACCTGGGGGGCAATGGTGATCCAATGGTGAACGAAACGGCCATCACGACCTCGTCTGGCGTGGTACGCTGAGGAGGAGGAATAGAGATCAAGAAGAGACTTCTGGTTGCATGAGGAGTCTCCATGATAACGTTCGTTCCGAGGAGGCGCTAAAGAGAAAGTGTGAGCGAATGGCGACCGGGGACATAGCAGTATTCCTCTACTCGCACGAGTTGGAGGATGAACGCTATCCTGATGACTGTCCTCTCAAGACAGAGAGGGTCCTGCGGACGCGGGAGATTGTGTCGTCTTTGGGGCTTCTCTCGGACAGCCGTGTGGAGGAGGTTAACTTTGCGCCTGCGGGGCGTTCGGACTTGGAAGCATTCCATCTGCCTGCATACCTTGACGCGCTGGAAGCAGCGGCTGCCGGCCACCACCGCTTGGAGTATCTGGAGATGGGGATCGGTTCGAAAGACTGCCCCGTTTTCCCCGACATGTACTCATATGGACAACTTGCCTGCGGTGGCACGCTGACGGCGGCTGATCTTATTACCAGTGGTGACGCTCATATCGTATTCAACCCATCGGGCGGTTTCCATCACGCGGGTCCCGCGATGGCGTCCGGGTTCTGCTATCTCAACGACATCGTTCTAGGCTGCCTCCGTTTTACCGAAGTGGGTATGAAGGTCCTTGTGCTGGACCTGGACGCGCACCACGGAGAAGGGGTGCAGGAGGCCTTCTATGACCGCAACGACGTCATCTACATCTCGCTCCACGAAAGCGGGCGCACGCTGTTTCCGGGCACGGGGTTCGAGCGTGAGATCGGCGCGGACTCCGGCCGAGGATATACGGTCAACATGCCGCTGCCGGTGGATACCTACGACGATGCTTACCTCGAGTGCTTCCAGCAGGTGGTGATGCCACTGATAGCCGCGTATGCCCCCGACGTGATTGTCATGGAGCTGGGTATGGATGCCCTCTCCGGGGATCCCCTGGCACACCTGGCCCTGACGAACAATGCTTATGCGACGATCGTTGACAATGTTGTGGAGTTTGGGACGCCCTTGCTGGCCACTGGAGGGGGCGGCTACCATCCCGACAATACCGCGAGGAGCTGGGCGTTTCTTTGGGGAGTGATGTCGGGGGGCGTTGCGATCGACCACCCGCCGCTCGCCCTTGGCGGGGTATTCCTGGAAAGCACGGAGTGGCACGGGGGACTGCAGGACCGCACCCAAGTGCCCACCGTCAAGCAACGCCGGTCGGTCGAGCCCGCTGTTGCCAACACCATCGAAAGGATCAGGCGCGATATTTTTCCATGCCACAGTATTTCGTCCTGAACTGGCAGGACAGTATGGGATCCGGTCTGTACGATCCGGCATCCGGATCTCGATACGGATCCAGGAGACTCGACCCATGTTTCAAGACATCTTTGCGCCCGATGCGGAACGATACGACCGATGGTTCGATCAACATGCCGTGGCATACGAGTCAGAAGTGGAGGCGGTAAGGGGATGCCTCTTCTATCCCAAAACATTGACTGTTGACTGATCCACAGCATATGTGTTAAACATGCGTTTGAAATGTAGATTTAACTCGTGGTGACTATGACGAATGCTGGTGAAGATACGCGAGAGCGCTTACTGAAGAGCGCTTGTTTGGTTTTCTCCGAAAAGGGGTATCACCGATCCACGATTAATGCCATCTGTCGAGAGGCTGGAGCCAATATTGCGCTGGTGAACTACTATTTCGGTGACAAGGCGTCGCTCTACGATGCCGTTTGGCGACATGCTTTTGAGTACGTCAGCATGGAATGCCCGCTGGATGGGGGACTTGGCGCGGAAGCATCAGCCGAAGCACGCCTACACGCGGCCATTCACGCCCTGCTAAGGCGGGCACTGGCCAACGGCGATACGGGAATCTTTGCTCGCCTCATGGTTCAGGAGATGGCCTGTCCCACGCTGACACTTGCGCATATCGTAGACGAAGCGATCCGCCCACAGGCGGATCATATATGCCGTATACTCCGTGACCTGCTGGGGGGGGACGACACGGATCCTCGCCTGGTTACCGAGTGTATGCTAAGCATCATGGGGCAGTGCCTCATTCTCGCCGCCAATCGCCCTGTACGGAGTCGACTCCTGGCAGAACGCGACTTCAGCGAGGAGGACGCCGACCGACTTGCGGATCACATCACCCGCTTCTCATTGGCGGGGTTACGTGCCGTGCATGAGGCGCAAACAGGGGATGGCCGGTCATGACACTCAAGCGATACGGATTTGCGTTACCAACAATCGCCGTGGTGTTTCTGTGCTCCTGCGCACATAGGCCACAGGGGACCCCAATCCTGCCTGTTGCGGTTCCGGAGAATTACACACTTACCACCGGCGGCGAGGAGAGCCCTGACCGCTGGTGGACCGCGTTTCAGGATGAGGATCTGAACGGCCTGGTGCGTGAGGCGTTGACCGGCAATTTCGGCGTGCAGCAGGCACGGCATCGGCTGGAGCAGGTACAGGCGGTAGCACGCAGAGCGGGGGCGGATCGGATTCCTCAACTGAACATCGAGGGTAGTGCGGCGCGCAGCCGCTTCATCCGGCAGGACACGACGGGCATGACCGTATTGCAGACCGGCAACCAATTTGGCCTCAGCTTGGCAGCGTCGTACGAATTGGACCTCTGGGGGCGCGTCGGCGCGACGAAGCGCGCGGCCGCTCTCGATGCACAAACTGCACGCGACAATCTGGATACCGCAGTGATGACGCTCGTCGCGCAGATTGCCGATACCTGGTATCTCCTAGCATCATTGAACTCGCGCCTGGCCCTGCTGCGCGGGCAGCTCGAAAGCAGCGCGGACCAGGTCCGGCTGCTCGAACTGCGGTTTGACACCGGGCAAGCCACGGCCCTGGATGTTCTGCAACAGCGCGAACAGCTCGCCGGCTTGCGCACGCTGGAGCCACGCCTGGAAGCGGCCCTGGCCACTAGCCGACACCAGCTCGCGGTTCTGCTGGGACGTCCTCCGGGTGTGACGGAGGGCTTTGATTCGTCTGGCCTCCCGGCCCTTCCTGCGTTGCCTGATACCGGATTGCCTGCCGATCTTCTGGCAAAGCGGCCGGATGTGCGCGCGGCGTTGAATGCGGTGCGCGCTGAGAACGAACGGGCCGCCGCCGCGCTTGCCAATCGTCTGCCGGCGTTGCGCCTGACGGCATCGGCGGGATACTCCGCTCCCGATGCAGCCGATCTGTTCGATAACTGGCTCTGGAACATTGCAGGCAACCTCCTTGCTCCGGTTCTGGATGGGGGGCGACGACGGGCGGAGGTGGAACGCTCGCGTGCTGTGGCTCGCGAGCGTCTCGCGCGCTGTGGGGAGGTATTCCTGAACGCCATGCGCGAAGTGGAAGACGCACTTGTCAACGAGAGCAAACAGAGCGAGCTGATCGCGCGGCAAGCCGAGCAGCACGATGTGGCTCGCCAAGCCCTGAAGCAGGCACGGTTCCGCTACGAGCGTGGCCTGAGTGATTACCTGCCGGTCTTGACGGCCCTGGGGCGGGAGCAATCGGTGGCCCGCGACCTTGTCACGGCGCGTCGGGACTATTTGAGTTATCGCATCCAGCTCTACCGGGCATTGGGTGGCAACTGGATGCAATCCGAGCTGGACGAAGCAGCTCTTAACGAAAGCGAGAATACCAGTGAGTGATAGAAGGTTGCTTCCACGCATCGCCAGAGTGTTGCTACCCCTCCTTGTGTTGGGGTGCGCCGCGGGGGTGGCGGTTTGGTTCATCAAGACCAAACCGGCGCCCAAGAAGAAGAAACACCAGGAGTCGGCTTCGGTCGTGGAGTTACTCGTCGCTACCACCGCTGCGCACAAGGTTACGGTCGAGGCCATGGGGGTCGTCACTCCGGTCGAGGATGTCGTGCTGCAATCCGAGGTAACGGGGTTGATTGTCTGGAAGCATCCCAACCTGGTTGCTGGCGGGCTGGTACGGCAAGGCGACACGCTGTTGCGCGTCGATGCAAGGAACTATGAAGCCGCCGTCAAGCAGCAGCAGGCTGCATTTGAAAAGGCGAAGGTCGATTACCAGCTTGAGCTATCCCGTTCGGAAGTCGCTGCAGAAGAGTGGGAAATGATGGGAAGGCAGAAGTCAGAGGTCAGAGGTCAGCAGTCGGAGGTCGGTTCCCGGGCTGTCGGTAAGCGATCAAGGGCGCTGGCGTTGCGTGAGCCGCAGTTGCGCGCGGCTGAGGTGGCGGTTCAAGCCGCCAGTAACGCACTGGTGCGAGCCGAGCTTGACGTGGAGCGCACCCACATCACGGCTCCTTTCAACGCCGTGGTTCTTGACGAATTTGTGGATCGTGGGCAGTTGGTATCTCCGCAAACACGGTTGGCCGAGTTGGCGGGAACCGACGCATTCCGAATTGAAGCGTCCCTCCCGGTCCGGGATTTGCAGTGGATGACACGACCGGATGACCAGGGCGCGGGCGGCCCTTCGGCAACCGTGCTGCACGACATCGGCACGGACGCGTCTCAG
>JADHWE010000054.1 GCA_016783675.1 Kiritimatiellia bacterium | reverse complement strand
TAGCCAGCAACAACATGATTGATCGTGTCATTTTTCTTGTCTCCAGCATCGGTACAGGCCCCCTTGACCGTACCGAGAGCACCCTACGACAGCCGCTCCCTGTTCGCAAGCCCTTTTGGGCACTGCTACAGAGCCTTTTCGTGAATCGGTCTGTACATTCACGGCACCCCTTGTTTCTATGTTGCTCAATCGGAGTGTGTGAGCATGCGCGTTGTTGCGGGAATCGTCTTTATCGTCATTGCGGCACTCCCCTACACCTTCATGTTGCTTCCCGATGACGCTCCCCCACCCCCTTCGCTGGATGCTGCGACCGAAGTGCTGTCGATCATCTCCCCCCACCGTCGCGAGGTACGGCAGGAATACAGCCGGGGATTCCGGGAATGGATGGCCCGTGAACACGAACGGTCAGTTGAGGTCCAGTGGATCGATGTCGGCGGAACATCCAAGATCATGAAGGATCTTGAATCACGCTTCGCGGCAACGCCGCACAGGGCCGGTATTGACCTCATGTTCGGGGGCGGGGTGGATCCTTTCCTGCGCGGCGCCGGCTTTGGCTGGCTGCAGCCTGTTGACGTCTCACCATCAATCCTGTCCGGCATCCCTCCGAGCTGTGCCGGCACACCGGTCTATGCTACCGACCGACAGTGGTTCGGCGTCGCACTGAGTGGATTCGGAATCCTCTGCAACAAGCGTCTGCTCGAACAACTGGGAATGCCGACGCCCAACGAATGGAAAGACCTCGGCGATCCGGTCTACGCGACGTGGTTGGGGTCGGGCGACCCGCGCACCAGCGGATCGGTGCACATGTGCTACGAGATTGTCCTGCAGGCCTATGGCTTTGACGAGGGCTGGCGCCTGCTGACCCGGATTGCCGCCAATGTACGACGGTTCGGCGAAGGGGGCGGCGCGGTTCCGCGTGAGGTGGCCGCCGGTGAGGTGGCCGCCGGCATGGTGATCGACCAGTATGCGCGCACGGTCATCGATGCCGTCGGCGACGACCTGGCTTTCGTGCTGCCACGGGGTGTGACCCTGATCGGAGCTGACTCCATCGCCATGTTGAAGGGCGCGCCATCCCCTGAACTTGCGGCCCTGTTCATTGCCTACTGCCTCTCACCGGGTGGCCAGGCGCTGCTCTATCAGCCCATCGGTCGCAACGGCCAGGAGCATGCCCTCCACCGCCTGCCCGTGCAGGCCAGTCTCTACAACGATGATCCCACGGCGCCGGATGTGGATCCCTATGCCCAGGATGCCGGTTTTGCCTATGATACGGCAGCCGCCGGCCGACGCTGGCGCATCATCAACGACCTTGTGGGCGTCTGGCTCATCGATGCCCACGCCGAGCTGACCTCGGCCTGGGAGCACGTTCGGTCTGACGGCATGGCGCCCGACCAGGTCAATGCGCTCACCGCGCCGCCACTGACGGCCGAGGAGCTGGATGAAATCGCTACACGGTGGACTGATGCGCGCTTCAGGTTGGCCACGATGACCGAGTGGTCGCACGCGGCTCAGAGACGCTACAACGAGTTGAGACGATGAACCCGGAAGAGAGACGCGATATGCCTGATGGTGCTATTCAAGTGGACAGTGTAACCAAACGGTTCGGAGACGTTACCGCGCTCAACGAGGTGTCGTTCACCGTGGACCCGGGTGAGCTTTTCTTTCTGCTGGGGCCTTCGGGGTGCGGCAAGACCACCATGTTGCGTATCCTGGCCGGGCTGGAAACGCCGGACAGCGGCACGGTCAGTTTCGACGGCACAGACGTCGCAACCCTTTCCCCATACCAGCGCGGCGCCCCCATGGTGTTCCAGAACTATGCGCTCTGGCCGCACCTGAATGTCCGCGACAACATCGGGTTTGGCCTCGTCGAAAGACGGCTGCCACGGCGCGAGATTCATGCGCGGGTCGACGATATCCTGGCGCGGGTCGGGCTGGAGGGATATGGACTGCGCCTTCCCGGCCAGCTTTCCGGCGGCCAGCAGCAACGGGTTGTATTGGCGCGTGCTCTCGTGGTGAACCCGTCGATTGTATTGCTCGATGAGCCGCTGTCCAACCTGGATGCAAAGCTGAGGGCCGACATGCGCGCGGAGATCGGCCGGCTGCACCGGGAGACCGACATCGCCTTCGTCTACGTAACCCACGACCAGGTGGAATCCCTGTCGCTGGCCGACCGTATGGCCGTCATCTCAAGCGGCAAACTGGTAGGGATCGGCACGCCTTCCGAGCTCTACCACCGGCCGCCGAATCGCTTCTGCGCCGACTTCCTGGGCCGGGCCAATCTTCTGCCGGCAACGGTCAACGCGGTGGATGGCGACATTATCCGTATCCAGACGCCTTTTGGTGACTGGCGGGCATGCTCGGCCCCGGGCCAGACCTGGAGCGTTGGCGAGTCCGTGCTCGGCATGATCCGCCCGGAGAGTGTTACTCCGGGTGCGGCGACGGAAGGCGCCAACAGCTTCAGCGCCGTGGCCGAAAACGTTCAGCTTGCGGGCGCCACGCTGGAGATTGAGTTGCGCCAGGGAGAGACGCGTTGTCATGCAACCATCCTCAGCCGATACGCACCGCCGGTAGCGGCGGGACAGAGCCACGACTGGCATGTGTCGGCCGACAACACCGTTGTGATTAAGGAATCAGGAGAACCCGTACAGGCATGAACCGGCCATCCACAAGCATCGTTCCGCACCTGATCCTGTGGGGCATCCTTGCCTTCCTCGCGGTTTTCCTGGGGTGGCCCCTGCTGCATGTGTTTCGCGGGGCGTGCATAGACGAGGGCGGATTTTCGCTGACCTACATGCTGGCGCTCGTAACCGATCCGATCCAGCTTCAGGCGCTGGGAAACAGTCTCACGATCGCCGTACTCGTCACCATCTCATGCCTCCTTGTTTCACTCCCCCTGGCCTGGTTTATGGCGCGTCGCAGCTTCCCGGGCAAGGCGCTGTTTGCGGGGCTGCTGCTTGTCCCCCTGATCCTGCCGCCTTTCGTAGGCGCCGTCGGACTGAAAACGCTTTTTGCACGCGCCGGCTCACTCAGTGCCTTGCTCATACGGATGGGGCTTGTCGACGGCCCTGTCGACTGGCTGGGCCGTTTTCCGCTCCTTGGCATTGTCATTCTCGAAACCATGCATCTCTTTCCCGTGCTCTATCTCAACCTCGTGGCGTCATTCGCCAACATCGACCCCTCGCTGGAGGATGCAGCCGCCAACCTCGGTGCGCCGCCCTGGCGGACCTTTCTGCGGGTGACCCTGCCCCTCGCCATGCCCGGCATCTTCGCCGGCGCTACGCTCGTATTTATCTGGGCTTTCACCGAGCTTGGCACCCCGCTTGTGTTCGGACTGCGCCGGGTCCTGCCCGTCATGATCTATGACAGCGTCAGCGAGGTGGGCACGAACCCGATGGGCTATGCCCGGGTGGTCCTGGTGCTGCTGATTTCGGCCCTTGGATTCTGGATCAGCAAACGCCTGACACGTCGGGCGCAGCGCACCGCAACGCTTGGCCGACTGACGGTGCAACGGCAGGAGACCGCGCTGCGTGGCCTGCCGCTGGCGGGGGTCTACCTTTTTCTTGTCGCGATCCTCGTGGTGGCGTTGCTGCCCCATATCAGCGTCCTGATGATCGCACTCAGTCGTCGCTGGTTCCTTTCGGTTTTGCCGGAGGGGTGGACCCTGGCATTCTTTGGCCAGGCGCTCGGGTCCGACCTGACCCAACGCGCCATGCTCAACAGCCTGTTCCTTGCCCTGACAGCTTGCGTGATCGATGTCGTGGTCGGGTTCTGCATTGCATGGCTCTGCGTGCGTCGAAAACTGGTAGGGTCCGACTGGCTGGATACGGTTGCCATGCTCCCCATCGCCGTGCCGGGGCTGGTCATCGCATTCGGGTATCTCGGCTGCTTCTCGGCCCACTTCCCCGGCTCCTGGTTGGACCCTCGCACGAATCCGATGGCGCTGCTGGCGGTCAGCTATGCGGTGCGACGGCTCCCCTACATGGTTCGCGCCGCACATGCCGGGCTCCAACAAACCAGCATCACGTACGAGGAAGCGGCAACCAACCTTGGTGCATCGCCGTTGCGCGTGATCCGCCGCATCACGCTGCCGTTGCTCACGGCCAACCTGTTGGCCGGGGCGGTCCTCTGTTTTGCCTTCTCTATGCTCGAGGTGTCGGATAGCCTCATTCTCGCGCAGTCGGAACAGTTCTATCCCATTACGAAGGCCATCTATACGCTCATGGAAGGTCTCGAGAACGGGGTGAACGTGGCGGCCGCACTGGGAACGTGGGCCATGGCGCTCCTCGGCGCCGGGATGCTGTGGGCGGCCTGCTTGCTGGGCAAACGAATGGGTGCGATGTTCAGGGCGGGGTGATGAAGGTGGGAGGTGTTTGGTGTTAGGTGGAAGGTGGTTCATTATGCTGTCGCTGCTTGGTGTTCTGTGCGGCTGTCGATCCTTGCCCCCCGGCGTTAACATGGCGGGCACTCCGGTCCCCATAGAGTCTTCCGATGTTCGGCTGCTTATCGACAGTACGGCGTGGGATACGGACAAGGAGGAGCGCGTCATTGAGCAGGAGATCTTTGATGCCTTGCTCCAGATGATCGACCGGGCACATAGTGCGATCGTGCTCGACCTGTTTCTCTGGAACCAGATGGGCACGAGCGATGCCGACCACCGTGCGCTGTCCGGTGAACTGGTCGACGCCCTGCTGCGACGTCACACCGAGCGGCCCGAACTGGAGATCATCGTACTGACCGATCCCATCAATGCACTCTATGGCACGGAGTGGGATCCGCAGCTTCAGCGATTGCGTGACGCGGGGATTCCCGTGGTCCTGACCGACCTGGACCAGTTGCGCGATTCACACGTGCTCTATGCGGCGCCGGCGCGCAGCACAGCGTGGATCCTCGACCGTGTCCCCCACCCCAGCGCGTACCTGAGTGAGCCGCGGCTGCCGAACCCATTTGACGCCGAGGCCCCCCGGCTCTCCTATCAGCAGGTCGGGCGTCTGCTCTATTTCAAAGCCAACCATCGTAAGGTGGCCCTTGTCGACGATGAGAACGGCGACTGGACGGTTCTCGTCACCAGCTTCAACCCGCACAACGCGAGCTCCGCACACTCCAATATCGGATTTCAGCTCCGCGGCGAGGTAGCACGGCAGGCGCTTGAATCTGAATTGGACTGCATCGAATGGTCCTCGCGTGCCATCAAAGATCTCAGCGAACGGGCCGAGGTGGCGCAGGTGGCTCTCTGCATACGCGCCGCCGCCCGGCAGGGCGATAAGCCAGCGACGCGCGATGGCGGAGACGGCCCGACGGTGCAGTGGCTGACGGAACAGGCGATCCGCGACAAGCTGGTATCTCTCTGTGATGACGCGGTTGCGGGCGCCACGATTCGTATTGGCATATTCTATCTCTCGGAACGCCGCGTCATCTCCGCGATCCGGCGCGCGGCAAGACGAGGCGTGTCGGTTCGCATGATCATGGACCCGAACCGGGATGCTTTCGGTCGGCGCAAGAATGGCGTACCAAACCGCATTGTTGCCCGCGAGTTGGTGGTCTGCGCGCGACGGCGCGAGCTGGACCTCGATGTAAGATGGGCGGACACGCATGGCGAACAGTTCCATACCAAAGCCATCTGCGTGAGGGCACCCGATGGCAGCGGTGCATTGCTGTGTGGGTCTGCGAACTGGACGCGGCGCAACCTCAACAACCTGAACATGGAGGCCGTTGCGCTGGTAGAAGGCGACCCAGCCAGTCTTGACCGGTTCTGTGAGTACTTCGATCGGGCGTGGAGTAACAGCGACGGCCTTATACATACGCTCCCCTACTCTGCGTATGCGGAAGGCTGGTGGAGCGCGTTTTGGAAGGGCTGCCTCTACCGGATAGGTGAACACCTGGGTTCGAGTACGTTCTAGAGCATTCTCATAAGAATCACCAGGACGAGCACGATCAGCAGGATGCCGAGGCCAAGACGCTGCATGAGGCGCCGACGATCTTCGGCGATCCTATCCTGCAGATGCATGTTGTCGGCCAGATCCTCCCGTGCCTTGCTCTCCTTCATGGCAAAGGCCTCGCCCAGCAGGGTGGGTTTGCGTTTGTGCCGCCTGAACATCCTATCGCTTCCCCCTTTTCCTTCTCTTGCCATGTCGTGGCGGAGGAGAAGAAGGACGCGAGGTACGCGTGTTGAGAGGTACGGAGAGCGTACCGTTGAAGAACTCAATGATATGGCCGCGTTCGATCAACCAGCTTAGCGGAGAGAGTACTTCGTGTGCGGCCTCGGAATCCATCGCCTGCCCGGGCCGTAGCGCTTCGAGCAGCTCGGCGCGCGATATACCGGGATGATCATGGAGATGCAGCAGCACTTCGCGAATACCTTCTACGACGTGGTCGGGGTCGAGGGCGCTGGGAGTCACGCGTGTGACAAAGTGAATTCCCTTGCCTGCCTTGAACAAGTTGAGGTGCATATGCTTGAAGGCAGCCCGGAGAGCAAACGAGATCTTGAGAGGAAAGCGCTCCTCGTCCTCCCATAGACGCCGAACACGGTTCCTGATCTGTATGTCGTCCATGTAAAGCGCGACGGATGCAGGAACCGATGCCCTGCGGGTCCTCCTGATCAACGTGCCGGCAATCTCGTCCTTGAATTCCCGGATCGCATCGTCGCGTTCAAGGTCAACGGGGGTGGCGTCTTCGGCCGTCTCTTTTCTACGGTAGACGGTCTGCTTGCGCGACTCCTCTTTCCACTTCTCGATCGTCTCTTCGTCGCGAACGGTTTCGATGCGGCGACGGTAGTCTTCCATGTCCATGCCGGGATAGCGACTGTCGTGAACTTCCTGCACACGCTGTGCATAGCGGTGATGGTTGGGAGGTCCCAGGATCTCACCACTCATGCCGCAGCGCGCCACGCAGACAAACGTTCCGCTCGGAGGATCATGGAGCGTCTCTTCCTTCTCGTAGTAGTCCTCGAGATGCGCCCCCAGTATGTGCGCCATGGCGCGCTCCTCGTCACGAGAGACAGCGCTGCACGTCTGGCACTGGTAGAGCGACAGGTCACGCGCCTCGCGGTCCACCTCGATACGCACGCGCGTCAACTCGGGACGCGACAGGAAGATAGTCGCCAGCTCCATCACCGGGTAGGCCATCCAGCTATGATGGATGCGGCGTGATACGGCCTGGATGCCCTTCTGGTCGGGTATGATGCGGATATCCAGGGGCAAGGCCGGCTCAGCCGGCTCACGTGGACGGCGGTGCTCGGCATGGTGCCTCGGCGGCTGCGCATGTGGCTGGCCGTACGGAGCTCTCTCCTCGCGGGCCGGGGGACGGGCATACCCGTCACGCGGGTGGTCATCCCGACGGTCTTCCCTGGGGCGGCGCGGGCGCCTGTCGCTTCGATCTCTGCGCCCCCGATCGCCACGACCCCGCCCCGAACGGTCATCATCACGATACCGGCCACGGCCACGTCCTCCCCGGAACGATCTCTCATCGTCCCACCGGGCCGTCTGTGGCGGCTTGCGTGCCCAATCCGGCACAAAGTTCAGTTCGAGGACACCCTCTACATCCGAACCTTGGTCCGATCCATCGTGCTCAACGTCATCCATAGTTCTAAGGTCAGTGCGATACAGCTCTGCAATAAGTTGCCATCCTAACGCAATCATGTGGGGGAGTTCAAGGACCGCAATGAGATCGTGCTGGAAATCTTGACATCATATCGTGGCGGCGCGAAAGTGAGGGCATGAAGGTGTTCCTGGTTGTTCTGGATTCCGTGGGCATCGGTGCGGCACCCGACGCGGAGGCCTACGGTGACGTCGGTTCCGCCACGCTGCCGCATTGTGCCGCGGCGGCGGGAGGACTACACGTTCCGACGATGCAGGCGATGGGTGTCGGCAATATCCCCGGCATCCTTCCCGGTGGACTCTCCATCACGGGCGTTCCGCCTGCCATGGCCCCCATCGCCAGTTGGGGGGCGCTACAAGAGCGTTCGCAGGGCAAGGACACCACGACCGGTCACTGGGAAATGGCCGGGCTCCTGATCGAAGAGGGCTTTCACGTCTTTCCGCCGGAGCATCCTTCGTTCCCGGAAGAACTGATCGCTGCGTTCACAGCACAAACCGGTCGCGACATTCTCGGAAACAAGGCCGCGAGCGGGACGGTCATTATAGAGGAGTTAGGCGCAGAGCATATGGAAACGGGCAAGTGGATCGTCTATACCAGCGCCGACTCCGTGCTCCAGATAGCGGCTCACGAAGCGGTCATCCCACTGGACGAGCTGTATGCCGGGTGCCGGGTTGCGCGTGAGCTGTGTGATCCGCTCATGGTCGGACGCGTCATCGCTCGCCCCTTCGTTGGCGCCGATCCCGAGAACTTCAGGCGCACCGAGAACCGGCGCGACTTCTCGCTGGTGCCGCCTGAGTCCACCATTCTCGATCATCTGCAGACCCATGGCGTGAAGACGGTGACGGTCGGCAAACTGGACGACGTCTTTGCCGGACGAGGTATCGACCGCTCCGAGCACGTGGAGAACAATCAAGCCGCCCAGCGCATCGTGCTGACAATCGCCGAGGAGAGTGAGTCACAGTTTGTGTTCGTCAACCTGATCGACTTCGACATGCTGTACGGGCACCGCCGGGATGCCCTCGGCTACGCCACGGCACTGGAACACACCGACCTCTTCCTGGCCGACCTCCTCCCGAAACTGGGTGAGGACGATTGCCTGATGATAACGGCCGATCACGGCAACGACCCGACATTCGCCGGAACGGATCACACGCGCGAATTTGTCCCCCTACTGGTCTATCGGCCTGGACAGCCGGGCGTGCCGCTCGGCATCAGGAACGGGTTCTATGACGTCGCCCAGACAGTTACCGACCTATTCGGTGTGCCGCGGATGAAGCGAGGTGAGAGCGTGATTGGGTAATCACGCGTGAAGATTGAAAGGCGCGAACCGGACTTGAACCGGTGTACCAGGTTTTGCAGACCCGTGCCTAACCACTCGGCCATCGCGCCATTTACGTGCAATACGTACGCTTACGCCTTGCTGGCGGACTGCTTTGCCAGTTCTTTGGCACGCTTTTTCCGACGCTCACGATGCTTACGCTTTGTTCTAACTCTGAGTTGCTGTCCCATAAGCCGCGAGATATAACCACACCCACCCAGCGGTGTCAACCACTAGCGGTGAGATTTCACTGATCAGAAGCTGCGTATCCTCTCGCTTCGAGAGTGGCACGATAAGAGGCGATGTCAAACGTGTCGGACGCGACGCCATCCTGTGCCGCCGCCTGCGCCACGGCGAATGGCACCTCAACCAACAGGCGTCGATCGAACGGCTTCGGAATGACGTACCGATTGCTGAATTCAAGCACTCCCTCGTGCTCATAAATCGCCTGCACGTCGGCGGGCACAGGTTCGCGGGCCAAGGCGGCAAGCGCCTCGGCACCGGCAACCTTCATAGCGAGCGTGATGCTGGTGGCTCCCGCGTCGAGGGCGCCGCGGAACAGGAATGGGAATCCCAGCACATTGTTCACCTGGTTGGGATAGTCAGACCGTCCCGTCGCCATGACATACGATCTTTCGCCCAATGTTTCGGCGACGATCTCCGGACGAATCTCGGGCACGGGATTCGACATCGCAAAGATGGCGGGGTACTCCGCCATGCCCAGGATGTCCTCCCGCGAAACACAGTCGGCAACGGAGACGCCAATAAACGCATGGGCACCGTGCAGGGCGTCGACCAGCGTCGTCACGTCTGTATCCACGGCGTGCTCACGCTTCTTGTCGTTCAGGTCGGTCCGACTGCACCGCACCGTGCCGCGCGAGTCACACAGCAGAACGTCTGTGGCGCCCGCAGCCTTCAACATTTCGGCGATCCTGATTCCGGCCGCCCCTGCACCGTTGATCACGATGCGGAGGTCTCCCATAGGACGTTCACACAGGCGGACATAGTTGAGCATGCCTGCCAACGTGATCACGGCGGTTCCCCACTGGTCGTCGTGAAAGACTGGAATGTCCAGCATGGCATCCAGCCGGTCTTCGATCTCAAAGCAGGCCGGCGCCGCGATGTCCTCAAGGTTGATGCCGCCGTACATGGGGGCAAGCGCGGCGACCATAGCGATCACACGTTCGGGATCCGTGGGACCAGTGTTCTTCCCGTCCACACGACACCCATTAAGCGGCACAGGCCATCCGTCCACGTCGCCAAAGGCCTTGAACAGGACCCCCTTCCCTTCCATGACCGGGATACTGGCTTCAGCGCCGAGATCACCGAGTCCCAGGATCGCGGTTCCGTCCGACACCACCGCTACCAGGTTGGACTTTGCGGTATAGCGAAACAGCGCACTGCGATCCTCCGCAATGGCACGCACCGCTTCCGCTACGCCGGGCGTATAGGCCAGGCTGAGATCGCGCTGTGACGTTAACGGTTTGGTTGCGCACATGCCGACCTTGCCGCCGAGATGGTATTCAAGAATTGCTTCGCGCGTCAGTTCCATGACCTGCTCCTTGCTCCTCAAATGCGTGGAAGTTCGGAACATTAGACCGCATAACCGGGCGTGTCAAGAAACGCGGGGTGGATGCCCTATTCCGGGTGTGATACCGTTGGTTCAGTCATGGCACAAGATAGTCACAACCACATTACGGACGGCAGCCTGTTGCGGGCGATCCTGCTGCTGGCGGGGCCCATGATGGCGAGCTCCGTGTTGCAGAACGTCCAGAGTTTGATTGACCTTTTCTGGGTCGGGCGACTTGGCGCAGGCTCCGTCGCAGCGATCTCAATGAGCGGGACCATGCTCATGCTCATGTTTCCCGTGGTGTTGGGGCTGGCGACGGGTACCGTGGCGATTGTCTCGCGCCACGTTGGGGCGGGCGAAATGGATGAGGCCTCCCGGGTAGCCGGGCAATCGTTGCTGGCGGGTGTCATTATAGGGGTGGTCACGGGTGTCGTGGGCTGGTGGTTGGCCCCCCACGTCGTCACCCTCTTCCATGCGGATCACGCTGTCGCAGAGTTGGCAATCGCCTACCTTCGCATCAACCTGGCGGGTATTGTGACGATGATACTCCTCTTTGTCGGCAGCAGTGCGATGCGCGGCGCGGGGAATGCAACGGTGCCGATGTTGGCCATGATTCTGTCGAACATCATCAACATTATCCTCGATCCCATCATGATCTTCGGGCTTCTCGGTTTACCCGCCATGGGTGTACGCGGCGCTGCGGTGGCCACGGTCCTGGCCCAGTTCTTTGCGATGGTAATTATCATGGTCGCTATGGCCAGCGGTCGGACCGGACTGCATGTCACGCTTCCGCGCTGGCGCCCCCACCCCCTTACCATGTGGCGCCTGCTACGGATCGGCATGCCCAGCACGATCCAGATGGTTGCCCGCAGCCTGATGGGTGTTGTGCTGATGCGCCTTGTGGCCGGGTGCGGGACCGCAGCCATCGCGGCTCACGGAATCGGGATGCGTCTGCACATGATGCTTCTGCTTCCCGCTTTTGCCTTCGGGAATGCCACGGCCACAATGGTGGGTCAGAACCTTGGAGCCGAGCGTCCTGAACGGGCTCACCGCGCCGCATGGATGGCCACGGGGATGGACGTGCTGGTCATGACGGTTGCGGCCATTGCGCTGTATATCCTGGCGCCATCACTTATCGGGTTCTTCAACTCGGACACGGACGTTGTAGAGGTAGGCACCAGCATGATGCGTATCGTCACGCCGTTCTTCATCTTTGTCGGCGTGGCCATTGTGCTCTCGCGTGCCCTGATGGGTGCGGGTGACACGACCGGCCCCATGGTTACCACGCTGGTGGCCCTGTGGGGAGTCCAGGTGCCGCTGGCCATCCTGCTGGCGCGTGTAGTGGAGCCTGCCACGGATGGTATCTGGTGGGCCATGGCCATAGCCATCACGCTGCATGGCCTGATGAACACCGCCTGGTTCATGACGGGCCGCTGGCGGCAAGTGACGCTGTGACGAAAACGGACGGGACGTCCTACCCATTCGGAGGCAGGGCCATTTCCTGGCGCCACGCATCCTGGAGTCTTCCCAGCGCCCATTCGTAGTGCTCAGATCCCTTAACCCAGTCGAGCTCGTCAGCGGCGCGGTCGAAATCACCCGCACTCGCGTGAAGGTCCACAAGGACAGCGTGGTTGTAGGGCTCCCAGAAGTGCCAGTTGACGTACTTCGTCCAGCTGGCCACGGCCGCCACCGGATCGCGCCGCTCGAGCAGGCGCGCCTTGAGCAGGTGAAGCGGACCGCTGAAGTGATTGAGCGACAGACCCACATCGGTCCAGTTCTCCGCGGCCCGACAACGGCGCTCCCGGTCCTCTCCGCGCACCTTGTTGCGGTTCTTATAGGCCTGTTCAGCCGCCCACGTGCAGAACCGGTAGTTGTGCGGATAGAGCCGGTGGGCCTTCTCAATGGACCGCAGGACAGCCGGCAGATCTTCGCGTGCATCGCCGTACTTGGCGTGGTGGTAGAGCCGGTAGGCGCGTGAAGCGCGCGAGGCATAGTAGGCGCCGAAGATGCCCAGCGCAACCAACAGTGCCCCGCCACAGGTCTGCCAGGTTGTGCCCTTCTTCGAGTTCATTACATCCAGCGGCGCGGAACAATGATCGTATCGTTGGCCTTGATCAGCGGGTCAGGATCCTTGCCATCCTCGATCCGATCCGCATCAAAAGTCTTGTCTTCCTGCCCGCGCCTGACCTTGACCTTCGTGCGCCGCGCAAAGTCCGTGTAGCCTCCCGCCGTTGTAATGGCCTGGACCAGCGTGACGTCTCCGGAAATCGGGAAGCTGCCGGGGCGCTTCACTTCACCACGCACGTAGTAGCTGCCGGCATCGGCGACCACGATGACATCGATCTTGCGATAGAAGCCACCGTCAATATAGGCTTTCTTGATCGCATCCTCGGCCTGGGTTGTGGTCATTCCGGTCACGTGAATCTTGCCGATCAAGGGCAACGTGACGGCGCCGACCGCATCGACCTCTTCACGGATGTCTTCCGGTCGTGGAATGTTCTTCAGGTAAACCACTATGCCGTCGCCGCGCCGCAGTTCCTCGCCCACACCGGCATACTCGTCGGGCATCGGGGTCGGAACAACATAGGTGCCGGTCGAGTTGGTGGAGCTTGTCGGATCCGCAACGGGAGCCGCCGGCGATGCGGTGGCGTACGCCCATTCCCAGGGGCGTCGCTGCGAGCCGTCGGGACGGTAGCGGGCCATGCGCTGGTCTCCCGTCGAACTGCCGGCGCAGCCGCTGAAAGAGAGTCCCGCGAGGACCACGAATGCAATTGTAAGAAACCACCGACCTATCTTCATGCCTGTTTCACCTCGGATGCTTCGACCTCTTGCTCGCCCGACTTCTCGTCGCGATGCGGGTAATAGTAGTAGTGCTGGTGATAATAGTAGTAGGCGTAGTCGCGCGAAATGTTGATGTTGTTGAGCACCACGCCCAGCAGGTTGCCACCGAAGTTCTCGACCATTTCCTTGGCACGTGCAGACAAGGCCCGCGGGTACTTGCGGTGCTGAATAACGAGGAGTACACCATCCACCTCGCGCGTCAGGAGCGACGCATCGCTCACACCGATGATGGGCGGCGAATCGAAGAACACGAAATCGTAGCGTTCCTTCAGTTCCGTAACCAGCTCGCGCATCCGGTCCGTCGAAATCAGTCCATGCACACCGGTAGCCAGTTTGCCGCTGGGCAGCAGGTCCAACTTGGGCTCGGATGTCTTCTGGATGCAGTCATCCAATTCTGAATCTCCCACCAGGATGTTGGCAAGTCCGGGACGATTCGTGGTGCCCACGATCTTGTGCTGACGCGGACGGTGCAGATCGGAATCGACGATGATCACACGGTCGCCGAGCTGAGCCGAAATGTAGGCCAGGTTGAACAGGGTCAGCGACTTCCCTTCGCCGACGCTGGCGCTGGTGACACAGACGCTCTTGCCGCCCACCGCATTCTTGGAGAACCGCACGTTTGTACGCAACACACGATAGGCCTCGGAATGCGCGCCTTCGGCATTCGGCTCTATCAGCGGCTTCACCTTCTGCGGGATGACACCAAGGACAGTGGTCTGCATATACTGCTCGATGTCGTCAATCGTCTTGATGGATGTGTCGAGGTATTCCACGAAATAGGCCAGTCCCACTCCTGCGGCCAGCCCCACCAGCACGCTGAGGACAATGTTCAGCACCGGGCGCGGACGTACCTGGTCGCGCTCCGAAGGCGCCTTGGCGGGCTCCACACGTTCGACGCTGGTGCGCGGAATGCGCATCTCGATACGCTCCTGGGCATAGCGGAGTTCCAGGGCCTCCAGCACGCGGCGCTGATGCTCGAGATCAGCTTTCGCCACTTCGTACTCCAGGTAGCCCTCACCTTCCTGCACCCGGTCGCTGGCCTTGGTTGCCTCAAGCATCTCTTCAAGCGCCCTGTTCTGGGCCTTGGCACGCTCGTACTCGGCCTCGACGCCGGTGCGCAATCCATCAAGCGCGTCATCGATCGTAATTTTTAACTCGTCGATCGTGGCCCGCACCCGAATCAGGTCGGGATGCTTCTCGCCCAGCGCGTCCCTCATCCGGCCGAGTTCCACCTCGGCTTCGCGCTTCTCGGCAACAAGCTTGATGAGTCCGGCATCCGGGACCAGGTAGGGAAATGCGCCGAGGAGATCTTCCATGCTGAGCTGTTTCACCTTCTCGTAAAGCGCTTTCTGGGCCTCCATCTCCATGCGCAGCCTGATGCGCGCCTGCTCGAGCTGGGTAACGCTCATCTTGGTCAGCTCACTGTCGCCGCCGGCATAGAAGTTGACGATCGTGAGTTTGTGCTTCTGCAGGATCTTGCTGACAGCCTGCTCCGCCTTGGTCGCGACATCCCGCTGATCCTTGAGTGACTCGTGCAGCGCCTCCAGGGCCCGCTCCGTGGTGTCGCGGGTGCGCCGAATCGTCAGGTCGCGGTAGACCGTGGCCACCTCGTTGGCGATGTCCGCCGCCATCTGCGGGGCCATGCCCTTGGGCTCATCCATGTATATCTGGATCTCAATCAGGTTGGTGTCGCGATACTGCTGCACCTTCATGCGACCCGACACCAATTTGTAGGTCTGCTCGAGGCTGTTCTCGCCCAGGGTGTCGTAGTATCCGTACGCACGCCCCAGTGTCTCGTTCAGGTTAAGGCGAAGGACGACTTCCTCAACAACCGGGCCGGACTGGATGATCTCGAACTGGGTGCGAAGAAAGAGCGGGTCGAAACGCATCATCTCCTGGGTGAAAACAGGAAGGTCGGGACGTTCCTCTTCAACCTTGATGACGCAGGAGGCCATGTAGACCTTGCTCATCGAGAAAGTGACAAGGACACCCGCCAGGATCACCAACAGCGCCACGGCAATAACGATCTCTTTGCGCGACACGATTACGCGCCAGTAATCCAGGAAGTGCAGGCTATCCTGCTGATGCTGTTCCGCCATAGTGTGTTACCCCATCCCCTCTTACCATCGAAAGCCCCGCGGTCGAACACGTAGGGTCGCTCCGCAGGGCCTCACGGAAAATGTCGATATCAGGCTTAGAAGTACTTGGTCAACTCAAGCGTTGTGGTGTTCTTGGTGTATGAAACCCAGACATCGGAATCGACGTCATGGAAACGCTGCCGCAGGAGCAGCGTGAGCTGGTCGCTCACCTTGAACGCAGCCTGCCCGTACACGTCGATGGCCGTCTCATCGCCTTCGGGCTCGCCCAAGAGCGTCACCAACGGAACGGCCGACGGCACGACGTCTTCGTAGTCGCTCATCCGGTAGGTACCGGACAGCGTGAGAGTGGTCTTCGGTGTGGTGTCCCAGTCAACGACGCCCCGGATCTCGGAATATTCCTGGGAGGCAAACGGATAGGCATCGGCGTCGCGTACGGCATGCGTCAGGGAGCCGGTCAGGCGGAAAGCCGGGGTCGTGCTGCCGCGCACGAAGAGCTTCACGAAGGGATTCGTTGAATCGTCGAGACCGGCGTCATCGTAGGACTGCTTCTGCGCACCCACCTGGCCACCCACACTCAGATTCTTCGACAACCCCTTCTCGGCTCCGGCGGCAACCAGGATCGAGTCGAAGTCACGCATGATCAGTCCAGAGTTCTCATAGCCGTACGCGGAGTAGCGTCCTTCCAGTGTCAGGCGCGAATTGCGGCTGACGTGACGGACGAGCTGGGCGCCGACATCCGTACGATCCTCATCCCATCGGTCGGACATGACCTCTTCGTCGTAGCGCTTAATCCTGTTCTGCGCATACAGCTCGAGTTCACTCTTCTTGGTCACCATGTGATCGACACCGGCGCGGATGGAGTTGAGATAGTAGCTCTGGTCGCCGCGGAAGGTGCGGCCGCCATCGGTCACCGAAGGATCGTCAGAAAGCGAGAGCTGCTCGTTCACACGCAGCTGAGTGCGACGCGAAGGACGGTGTTTGGCCGTCACGCCCAAGTCGTGCTGAAACTCGGTGTCGTTCTGAATATCACTCGGATTGCTGCGGTAGCGCAATGCAGGCGTATAGAACAGATCGAAAAGCGAACTTTCGGACTCAAACAGGAGGTCAATCCGTGGACGAAGGTAGAAATCCCAGTTCGACTCCTCGTCGGCTTCCCACGCGTCGCGGTTATCCGTGTAGGATGCCCGGGTATTGACCGAGAAACGAAAACGATCGCCCTGCGACTCTTCCGCCGCCAACTGGCCCACACAGACGGTCAATGCGACCATCACGCACACAAACTGCTTCAGTGACTTCATAGGGTCTCCTCCCGCGATATATATATAAAGGAATGTGACCGATAACGGCCGCAAGAACATTAGTATCGTGAATTGTTGGTCATTATTGAACGCCCCCCCTGTACAGTCAATCTAAAATGACCAGCCTTCTTCGATGCGAAATCCATCGAAGGAGGGCAACGCGCGGACTTGGCGCAACGTCCTCTTCTCCCGAATATCCAACATTCAACAAGAAATATCCAATGTCCAAGTGAGCGAGAACCGCGGATGAGGAGCCTGAGGTCATTCCATTCGCTTACTGCTCGCACTTGGGAGTTGGATATTCCTTGTTGAGTATTGGGTGTTGAATCCCCCTGGCAAGGGCGTCTTATGACCTGCTGGAGCCCAAACAGCGTAGAATCCTCATGTGAGAAAATCATGTAGCCCCCACGGAGGCATTGTGGCATCATCCCCCGCCATGGCTGCCAAGAACTCATTTTCATTCAAGCTGAACCCGGAGCAGCAGGATATTCTCGATGATATCCTGCGGAACGGGAATTATAGACCTATTCGCGTCGAGCACACGCGTATTGCGGTTGAGATCCCCAAGTGCAAGATTTCGCTCTACAAGAGCGGCACATGCCTGGTCCAGGGCAAGGGCGCCGAGGAGTTCGTCACCTTCACGCTGGAACCACTCGTCCTGATGGGCGCCTCCCTCGGCTACGAGGATGTTCTGAACCCGGAAGCCACGGCGCCGCATATGGGTGTCGACGAGAGCGGCAAGGGTGATTTCTTCGGCCCCATTGTCATTGCTTCGGCCTACATTGACCCCAAGCTGGCCGAAGCGATGCGTGAGATGGACGTTAAGGACAGCAAGCAGATCACGAGCGACAAGAAGGCGCTCCGCATCGGCAGTGAATTGCGCAACCTGCTGGGCAACCGGCACAGCGTGGTGAAGATCGGCCCGGCCGCCTACAACCGGCTCTACATGAAGATGCGCAGTGTTAACACGCTCCTCGCGTGGGCGCATGCCCGTGCCATCGAGAACCTGCTGGAGACCATCCCGGACTGCCCGCGTGCCATATCAGACCAGTTTGGCAGCAAGCAGCAGGTCGAACGGGCGCTCATGAAGAAGGGCCAGAAGATCGAACTGGTGCAGCGCCACAAGGCGGAATCGGACCTCGCCGTGGCCGCCGCCTCCATTATCGCACGAGAGATTTTCCTGCGCTCACTCAAGCAGCAGGAGGAGTTCCACAAGGTCACCATGCCCAAGGGCGCCTCGGCGGGTGTTCGTGAGTGGGCCGTGGAGCTGGTAAAGAAGAAGGGCCCCGCCATCCTGCTCGAGACGGCGAAATGCCATTTCAAGACGACCGACCAGGTGCTCAAAGCCGCCGGCAGCTCGCGCGCCGCGCTGGGACCCGAAGGACAGGCCGTCTCCAAGGCCTACACATATAAGAAAAAGAAGAAGAAGGCAGAGTAAGTATGCTGCGATGCGGCCAATACTCACAGCCCACCAACAAGGATCTCAACACCCAACACTCAACAAGGAATATCCAAGTCCCAAGTGCGCGCAGAGAGCGAATGGGATGACTCCATGGCTCACCATTCTCTCTCCTCGCTCACTTGGGCGTTGGGAGTTTCTTGTTGAATGTTGGATGTTCCGGGGTAAACAGAATGCCGCAAGACACCGTCACATTGCCCCCATTGATTGGTATCGTTCAAATGTTGATGCCTGGCCAAGTCTGTTTTATGAAATCGCATTCCATGGCGGGATGTCGAGGTGCTTCTCAATATCCAACAGCCAACACTCAAATCCAATTTCCAAGTGTGCGAAAAGGCGCGAATG
>JADHWE010000053.1 GCA_016783675.1 Kiritimatiellia bacterium | reverse complement strand
TTTCAGCCCCCTATTCGCTTTCCTCGCTCACTTCTTCCTTGGATATTCCTTGTTGGATATTGGATATTCAACTCCCCTTCAGTTTGAGATCAACTCACGACCTGTAGGCGCCAGGCATCAACATTTGAACGTTATCAACCGATTATAGCTTGTGGGGCATCCGATCGGTCCATAGACTTCTGCACCATCAACGGAAGAGAACCCTCCATGCTGCTCAAACTTATCGCCTGCGAAGTGTTCACCCGCGAGATTTGCACCTGTGTGGCGCGCACCCCACATCCGGTCGACCTGGAGTTCACCCCAAAGGATGCCCACAACGACGCCGATGTCCTGCGCAGGCTGCTCCAGGAACGCATCAATGTCGCCGGCACATCGGAACGGCATTACGACGCTATCGCCCTCTGTCTCGGGCTCTGCGGCAACTCCACCGTCGGCCTGGTCAGCCCCTCCATCCCACTGGTCATTCCGCGCGTGCACGACTGCTGTGCCCTCTTCCTCGGCTCACAAGAGATGTGGAAGCAGCACTTCGGCGATGCGCCCAGCACCCCGTTCAGCTCGGTCGGCTATATGGAACACGGTGGCGAGTTGATCCGTGACGACGGCAATATGTCGCAGCACCTTGGCATCAGTCAGAGCTACGAGGAATTCGTGGAGCAATACGGCGAGGAGAATGCGGCTTACCTCTGGGAGACGTTGAACCCGAAGCACACACCCGGCGAGGACGACCGCGTCGTCTTCATCGACATTCCCGAATCGCCGGGCCAGGAGCAGCTTGCCGCCTGCCGAAAACGCGCCGAGGAACAGGGCAAGACCTTCGTTAAACTCGACGGCAGTGTCGCCCTGATCCGTGACCTGGTCGATGGCAATTGGGACGAGTCCCGTTTCCTCGTCGTCCCCCCCGGCCACACCGTCGCCGCCGTGTACGACTACGACACCGTCATCAAGGCCGTCGAATAGCGGCTTCAGTAAGCCCCATCACCGCCACGGCGCATCCTCCGCCCACAGCGGCACGACTGCCTTCTCCGCCACCCGCGCCATCATCGCTGCAACCACATTTTGCATCGAACACTCCCTCCTGAGCCATCCGGTTGTAGCGGAACCACTCCTCTTGGGCAACTGTTTAAGGCAATTGTGCTGTGAGATTAATCAATGATACCGAGATCAATCAGGCGTTGAAGATTTGGCTTACCCCACAAAGGGAGGGATTAGGCGCTAGGCGTTAGTCGTTAGGTCGGTTCACAGGAAACATCAACCCCATGATTACGAGAGACTTACGAGGAAGAATTAGCGGTGAGAGGGGAGTCGATTTCCTCTAACGCCTAGCAAACTAGCGCCTAATCCCTGCTCGAAGCGCGACAGCGCAAAGAGCTAGTTTGGTCAAAGCTTGTTTCATTCGGTGTTGCACGTGTAGAGTGTGGGCCATGGACTATGCAGCGGAATTGAAAGTGGCGCTGGAGTTGGCGCGGCGGGCGGGGGAGATCCAGCTTGCCGGGCAGGAGGTGACACTCGGCGTAGAGATCAAGGCGGACGACTCACCCGTCACGACTGTGGACCGTGCTTGTGAGGACCTCATTCTGAACGGGCTGCGCGAGGCGTTTCCGGAGGACGGATTCCTCGGCGAGGAGACGGGCGCGCATGACGGCACGAGTGGTCGAACCTGGATTGTTGATCCGCTCGACGGCACGCGGCCCTTCATTCGCGGCATTCCGACCTACGCCTGCCTGATCGCTCTCGAAGCCAACGGCGAACCCGTCGTGGGCGTCATGCACCTGCCGGCCCTGAAAGAAACCTATTGCGCATCACGCGGTGGCGGAGCCTTCCTTAACGACCAGCCGATCCGCGTTTCCAAAACGCGCGATCTGAATCGTGCCATGGGCAGTGCGCTCGGACAGATGGAACGGCAGGACGAGCCCGTCGGCAAGCAGCTCCTGGCTGCAATGTCCGAGTGGGATTACGCCTACGGCTTCATGGATGCCTACACCTACGGCTGCATCGCCGCCGGCCGAATTGACCTCTGCGTAAACCTGCTCGACAAGCCCTGGGATTGCGCCGCGGCCGCGTGCATCGTGAGCGAAGCCGGCGGCACCTACAGTGACATCGAAGGCAACCGCACCGTCCACAACGGCTCGATCATTCTATCGAACGGCCACCTGCACGACGCCATCCTCGCGCGGCTGCAGGTGTAAGACTAACGCCGGGCACCTGTTCTTTCCTTATGCTCCCGGGCAAGTCGTTGGCGGCTGACGCACAATCGCGCGCGGGCCGAGGAGCCATGTCAGTTCTCGAGCAATAGCGATCGCCTTGGGCATGATCGGCTCGAGACCGGCGGAATCGGTTACCTCCAGCATCAGGAAGAAGCGGTCCACGGCGAACAGCAGAAGCGGGGGATCGGACAGCGGGAGCATCACGCAGTCGGAAGCTCCGGGCGCCAGGCTGTGCAGGTAGCGTCCTGTTCGGCGAAACAGCATGGGTACGATGGCAGCTCTCAGGTCGGAGTCACTCTCCGCAGGACCCGAACTCGCCAACACGACCCCGTCATGTGCGACCAGTGTGCAGGTCGCGTCCGTGAGCGCTGTTGAAATCTGTCGGGCAATTTCGACCAGACCGGGACGGCTGTCGCCGGGTAGGCCGATGAGTTCGTTAAGGATTTCGTGCCGGTCACGCCGGTCGCGACGCCTGAGGGAGAGTCCGGTGAGCCGGCAGAAGCGCTTCCGGCCGATCCCGCGTATACGCAACAGGTCGTAGATCCCGTCGAACGAGCCCCGCCGTGTACGATTCTCCAGTATCATGCGCGCGCGCTCGGGGCCAACACCCGGCAGTGTTTGTAGCTCGTCAACACCTGCCTCGTTGAGATCCACGGCCCCCACGGAGGCACTGCACGCGGCTTCGAAACCGTTCCACGCGCCGGGAATGTGCGTCGGGACAACCTGCCGCTTCGGACCTGTCCCTGACCCGAACAGGTGCGACGGCCCGCTTGGCGCGGGTACTTCGTCAGGCACCTTCATTCTGGGCAGCGGCTGGATCGGCGGCTGGATCCGCGGCATAGGTTCGGGCCGAGCCGATGGTGCAGCTACTGGCGTTGGCATGGCCGCGGCCGGCTGCATCGGCGCAAAGTAATCGCGGTCCCCCGGCCCTTGGGTAGACCCGGCATCGGCGCCCGGGACAGATCCGAATAGCTCAGGCGGGATGGCTTTGACCACCGTGGGCAGGTCCAGTTTCACTTCAGCCGACGGATCATCTATCACCCATCCCTCCAACAGGTCAGGCACGAATTCAGCCAACGGATAGCTGATGGTTCCAGTGCGGAGCTTCTGCAGGAGCGTCTCCCGGTCCAGCATGAGGGTGGTTCCGGTCGGCTCGTTGCCGGGCCATAGGGGACCGCGATGTTCCTCCGGCAGGTGCGCGAGAACGGCTTCCGCCGGAATGCGGACGAAATCGCCCTGCGGCACAAGGGCTTCCCTGATCTGGTGGACGAGCCCGGCAGCCTCTTCCTTGTTCGGCTGCGGCTCCTGTTTGGGCGACGGAGTGGGTGTGGGTTCGGGCTCAGGCTCGGGTTCGGGCTTTGGTCGGGGCAAATCCACGGTGTCTGATGCGGGGATCGAGAACGTATTCATCTGCGGTATGTTTGAAGGCCGTGGTTCACTGGTCCTGATAACGTATGTCCCCTTCAGTGCGCGTGACTTTCTGGTCGTCGATGCGTCGTCTGGCGGTTTCTGAAATAGGAAACCCATAATTGACTTGTCTCTCATTGTCTCTCCTGTTCGATTGAACCAGGGCCGTGGTCCACGCTAAACTACACCATCCCTGCACAGTGTATTGAGCAGGTTCCGTTCCACCCCTGCATTCTACTCCCTACATCCTGTATCTTGCCCCGGGCATGATTCCTGCTTTTACTGACAGGTGGACAGGCAGACCGCCCCGAATGAGTGGTGCGCGGCCCTCCTGTGTGACAATTCGAAGGGAAGCAAACGATGTCCTGCATTAACTTTGCGCGAAGACAACTCCAGCTCAAGATCGTCTACTATGGAACGGGACGGTGCGGGAAAACGACGAATCTGCAGACTATCCACCATATGATGGCCCCGGATACCCGCAGCGACATGGCGTCCATCGCCACCCAGGGAGACCGCACCTTGTTCTTCGACTTCATGCCCCTGGAGGCTGACGCTGTCGCGGGCTACACGACCAAATTCCAGATATACACGGTGCCCGGACAACCCGTCTACGACATGACACGGCGTCTCGTGCTCAAAGGCGTAGACGGCATCGTGTTCGTCGCTGACAGCCAGTGGTCCAAGGCGGAAGAGAACGTGGCCAGCCTTGCGAACCTGGCCGAAAACCTGGCGCTGCAGGGAGATGACTTGGCCGCCATGCCGTGTGTTCTGCAGTACAACAAACGCGATCTGGAGGACATTGCGCCGGTCAACTACCTGGCGTATACGCTGAACAAGGAGGCCTCGGCGTGGCCCAGTTTCGAGTCCGTGGCGACGGAGGGGAAGGGCACGTTCGAGACATTGAACACGATCTCACGACTCGTGTTGCAGAAGTTCATCGCCCGCTACAATCAGAGCGAGGCGGGTCAACGGGACCTGGTCCTGGTATGAGAGGGGCCGCCGGCAGATCGACGAAAACGGGACCTGTTTCGAAAATGACTGAGAGGTGTTCGTGAACCTGACACTGGCAGAAGGCGAGATGCACGCCGTGCGGCGAGCGTTGGCATGGCTGAGCTCCCAGGCTGAGCCGGACTCCTGCATACTCTGCGATTCGGCCGGAAACGTGATCGAGCGGGAGGGACAAGGACCATGGGAGAGCGCGCTCGTTACAGCCCTGGCAGCCGGTGTCTACGGGGCCAGCAGGGAGTTGGCCCGGATTCTCGGGCAAGAGGAGTTTGACTCGGTTCTGAACCAGGGCGAGAAAACCAGTATCTTCTTCCAGTCGGTTACCGAGGATCTGCTCCTGGTCACCGTCTTCTCCGAGACGGCAAGCACCGGCCTGGTCAAACTTTATGCCGCCCAGGCCGCCGAAATGCTACGCCGAGCCCTGGCCGGCACGCGACAGCCGGCTGGAAACCCCGGCGGTTCTTTGCCACCGTTGGTCCTCAAAAACGACGGCGACATGTTCAGGGCAGGCACACAAGAGACGCAACACGCCGAGCCGTGCCGTGCACGGCAGGCGGTGGGATAGATTTGAGACGGAGGAAAGGGTTATGAGCCAAGTACGCATGGCAGGCGAGATTGGGGTTGGCCTGCTGCCAGACCTTCTGCAACTGCTAAGCAGCAACAGCGAAGTAACGGGCAGCCTGGAGGTGACGTCCGCCGAGACCGTCGGCCGGATCTGGTTTCAGAAGGGCCAGATGATCGACGCGCTATGGGGAAGCAAGTCCGGTGAAGCTGCCGTGGGGGACATGCTGGCCATTCGGAACGGGAGATTCCGGTTTTCCGAGCCTCGCGAGCGCAGGGCGCGCACGATCTACCGTGACGCGACATGCATTCTGCTGGATAGCATGCGGGCGATCGATGAAGCAGGGCCAAGCCCCGTTGACCCACAACAGGCAGCATCCCCACCCCCCGAGGCGACCGCTCCAGCGCCCTCGCCGGTTCCGCCACGCCGTGCGCCTGCGCCAACTCCACCGAAGCGCGTGGCCGACGTGCAATCGCCTACGGTGCAACACACTCAGCGCGTCGCCCACAAGTCCCCTGCCCCCGCTGCCCCCGCACCGGCTCAGCCCCGTCATCGCCGGCGCGTGCGGACCCAATCGACGCCACGGCAGGTGCAACAGCTCGCACTAGCCGCGCTCCTCATGGCTGCGCTTGCTATTGGTGTGAGCTGGTCCGGCTCCACAGAACTGGATGAAACGCCGACGCAGGACCCGGTCGTCACTACCGTCAGCGCGCCTGATCAGCCGGAGTACCGGTTGCCTTCGCCCGTTCCGGTAGCCGCCCGGCAGCCCCTGTGGCCGCGTTTTAGCCTGTCCGGACTGCTCGCCAGCGGCGATCAGGATGGCGAAGGAGCCGCGGTGGTCAACGGCGAGGTCGTGAGCGTCGGCGAGAGAATCGACGGCATGATTGTTAGGGAGATCGAAGATGGCGGAGTCACGCTCGAATTCCAGGGG
The DNA here is from genome assembly GCA_016783675.1 of Kiritimatiellia bacterium. Lineage (GTDB taxonomy): Bacteria > Verrucomicrobiota > Kiritimatiellia > UBA8416 > JABMPJ01 > JABMPJ01. The sequence continues at coordinate 12,492 of JADHWE010000053.1, read as the reverse complement.
AACCAGACGTTCCAGGGAATGACCGACGGAAAAAAGCGGTCTGTGAATCGTCCAACACGCATCGAAATGGGCCTATCCGCCCTGCGTGATTTCTCATTTGTGAGAAATCCATAGCCCCCACACCGGCGACCTAAGAATATTCTCACCTTTTTCACGCCACCCAGAGACTCGTTCAGCACGGGCCGCGCAGGCCGGTGCGCGAACCGGGACTGTCCCCCGTATCCTCTGGGCGGGGGCCGTCAGGCGAGCCGAGCAGGAGCTGTCGACGCCTTATGTGTATGAGCATCCGCACTTGACTTCAGTGGCAATCTGCGTACAGTACGCGGGTCTTTGGGCCAACGTAGCTCAGTTGGTAGAGCAGCTCACTCGTAATGAGCAGGTCGTCAGTTCGATCCTGACCGTTGGCTCCATACATAACCCGCTGAATATCAGCGGGTTTTGTTTTGTCTGGTTGCCGTTGTTTTTATCAAAACAGGCGCATATCAGCGAGTGTCCACCACTTTTGCCACCACTTTTGATTGATTTTTCCCGATCTTTATGGCAGGCTATCCCTGTCAACTGGTCGGAACTCAGCGTTACAGCAAGGAATCGGAAGGGGGTGCCGATGGCGACATTACAGAAAAAGCCGGGTCGAAAATTCTGGTACGCCCGCTTTCAGGTGGATGGACATCGGTACGAGATTAGCACGGGGAAGGCCAAGAAGTGGGAGGCCGAGAACGAGCTGCCTCGCCTGATTGCCGAAAAGAGTAAAGAGGCCACGGCTGACTCCCTGTTCGAGGCGATGCAGGAACGCATCGATAAGCTTCCCGCCGCCAAGCGAGACAAGAAGCGGCGCGAACTAGCCACCCTTCTTATGCAGGGGTTGGGCTCCAAACTCGAAATCGCCAAGGCTTGGGAGGCCTGGTCAAAGAACCCTAAGAAGCGCAATCCGTCAGCCACCACCATGCGTAGCGCACGGTTCGTCGACGAACTATGCCCTGTGTACTCAGCCGATAGCAGTGGTGGCGCTATGGTCATCATGCCTATGCGCGGGAATGTGCCGGCGGAGATAGAGGAGGCGCTCACCAAGGACAACGAGACTCAGCAGGAAGAGGTCGAGGAAGCCAAGACACCTGAAGAGGAGACCACGCATGTGGATCCGGCCCCGGTGCCCATAGCAGAATCTGGAAAACTACGGAAAGGACGTAAAAGGAACATGCCAAAACAACAGAACGAACAGAGGAGCGATACGTCGGCCCTGCAGCGCGTACTCACGCTGTCCGACGAGGCCCGTGCGCAGGTAGCGCCTGCCGCCAAGCCACCCATTCCCGCGTAAACTCCGGATCCGCATCCTTCGTAGTCCGCCCCGTCTTCTTTACTGTATCTATACTCATCTTCTCATCTCCTATGTTTGTGTTTTTCTTGTGGGCGCACACACTCATGCCCGCCCTCTGCGATTGGCGAGTGTGATGATGTCAACACCACTAGCTCGCAGCGTGGCGAGGGCTTCCCTCTCGCGTTTGCCAAGTGGCTTGCCGGAATAGAGCTCTTTGTGGATCGCACTATCCAGCGTCTGCTTATCTTTGAGTTTCTGAAGTACCGCCTTATGGGCCGCCTTGCGCTCACGCCGGATACGCCGCGCAGCTTTCAGGTCTCCTCCATGGAGTTCGGCCTCATGTACTTCCGTGCCCTTCTCGATGACCTTGCGTATACAGCGCACCTCACTTGCGTACTGCTGCCACTGTGTTTTCAGCACGCTATTGTATCGACGTGCCTTCGCCGATCGTGCTGTGCCGAAAGGCTGCTTACCAGGCTTGCGCGGGTTATTCTGCGTCAATGGATTGAACGCCATACATAGAGGACATGGCAGCGGCGGGGTCCGCTGGTACAAGCTTGTGTACTCAGGGCTCTGCATCCAGTTCCGCGCGTGCTGCCAGTCGCCGCCATTGGGCAATGCGAACGCGTGTTGCTTGCCAAGTTCGAGGTAGGCGGGCAGAGTATCGACCGGCATGAGATCAGAGGGGTGTAGGGCCGTAAACCGATGAGATGCCCCCGACTCACGTGGATAGATAACCACCTGCTGCCGCGCCACGACATCCACCGACTCCCAGCCCGCAACGACCACCATCGTAGGAGCGCACGACCAATGACAGTTGTCTTCTGGCTGTTTCGTCGCTATTGCAGATGCTGATGGAATGGGATGGATGTAGACGCCAACATCGACAATCGCCAACGTCCCGTCGAAAATCGGCGCGTCTACGCCCTGCCAGGGAAAGCGCAGCAAAGGCACATGCCAGTATGGTGTCGTGCACACGTCCAACCCGTATGGAAGATGTGACCATTTGCGCCGTGGCGTCACGCCCTGACTCACATCGATGGGGATGCCGAGTTGAACTCCCAGCGCGATCTCTGCCACTGCCCGATAAAACATAGTCGGGTATGGATTGACGTCCTTCAGCGGGTCGAGACGTGCATGCTCCGCGGAATCCAGGCGCTGGTGGGTCAGAACATGCGCCGCCTCCAGCCAGAACCAACCGAAGGGATCAGCAGAGAGATCAATGATCCAAGGGTGCGTGGGGCGTTGGGGTTGTCCGAGAATCGGGCCGGCATGCCTGATCGCCGGCCCGATCTCGTTGAGCCACGTCGTATTGCAGTTCCTCCGTGCCACGATATTCCGGAACGTGCTAACCGACTCAATCGCCGGATTGCGGGGAATACACCGAAGCGAGTCCCACACCTGCATGCCCCTGGATCTAACCTTGCTGGAAGCGAAGGGGTCCGGAGTAACAACGTCGGCACCCGCCTGCCACAGTGAGTGCCAGGCTTCATTCGGGTACCGGTCCACATAGGCCCCGTAAGTGCGGGCACCTTGGTAGATGAGTTCATTGCCCACATGTTGCCCTACTGTCGTCATGTATGTGATGTCCCTGCGCAGCACATCCTCGCGCCATGCCAGGAACCGGCCCAAGTCACTACTCTTGCATTGGTTAGTCATTGTTCAACTCCTCCGCCCCATCCATCGGGGCTTCAACGATTAGATCCTCGTAAGCAATTAGGTGCCCGGTATCGTCGTAAGTGGGCTTCGCATCTTTGGACCATCGCCGCATGACCGCGTACTCTGTCCGGATGGCGACATCTGGACACACGCGCTGCATGGCAGTGATCATGATGTTCGAGATGGTCTCCGCAACAGGGCGGTAGTCATCGGTCTCGGGTACTTCCACCAAGGCCTCGTCATGCACGAATGCCACGACGCGGTAGTCAGCACGGATGAGGTCATAGAGCGCAAGTTTCGCACCGTCGGCGCTTAGGGCCTGGAAGGGCCAATTCCGGCTTTCGGTGAAAGTGCAGTTCGCCCGGAGTCGCCCGGTGTGTATCCCGACTGTAAACCCGGGGACGATGGCACGCTGCAGTTCCGCCGAGCCCTGCCGGCACGCTATTGCATCAGCGTATTTTCGTATTCTACCTGCGCGGCTTTCTTGGATCTGTTGCCATGCCCAGTCCATTTCTTCCGCTGAGAATTCACGGCCGTTCGAAGTAGCGCGTGCGCCACCAGCAATACGGATCAGGATCATGGAGGCAATCTCGGGATCGATGCCTGTGAGAGATTCAGGAAACTCATGCTCGTCGAGCACGGCAGCCAGGCGCGCTGGATTGGATTCTGAACCGAGGTGCTCTACCATTTCAGGGAAGATCCGCAGCCATTCCTCCCGCCATGCAGTTGCCTCGTCCAGCGTCAAAGTAACGCCATAGCTGCTTGCAGCGTACGCCTGAAGCCCACGTGGTCCCATCCCCCCGGGGAGGCCGAAGTTGATGGCTTTCGCCTTCCGCCGCTCTTCCCCAGTGATAGCGTCTTCTGCTTTCCCGATCACTCGTGAGGCGACGTAACGGTGCAGGTCAATGCCCTGGTTGATGAGGTCGCGCATCGCAGAATGCCCGTAACGGTAATATGCCACCTGCGATAGCGCTGCGAGTTCGAGTACAGAGTAGTCGACATCAACAAACACATGTCCAGCACGCGGGACGATGCATTCACGGATATTGCCCTCACGGGGCTGATTCTGGACATTCGGACTTGAGCACGAGGTCCGCCCGGTACGCGTAATCAGATTGTAGTGCGGGTTGATGATTCCACTATCAACCCGGAAATGGCGTAGGTACGTGCTGCGTAGCTTTGTCAGGCGTTGATACACAAGGAACGCGTTGACGAACGGCTCATCCCTAATGGATTCAAGTTCCTCGGCCTTCTGCGTAATCAAGCCAGTCTTCGCCGTTCTGGTTAGCTGAATCCTGCGGTTTTGTTCGATCTCTCCCACGATGTCTTCATAGGCTTGTCGGTTACCAGAGACACCCGGTCGATAGCCGTGCTGTTCCAGTACAGACCGTGCCGACTCAGCCTTCTCGGCAAGGTTGTCATCCAGTCGTGCAACCGCGTCTTGGTCAACACGGAGGCCGTTTCGTTCAATGGTCCGTAAGGCGATATCGCCCCGAAGTTGCACGTCGTGGCCAAGCAGTCCCCACGATGCCGAGGTGCCATTTCTGCCGTCCTTGCCGTTCCCTGCAATGCCCGAGCTGCTGTCCACCAAGGCTCGGCAGCGAGGCACGAGGATGCGCGCGAGTTCGTAAGTTGCGATGGCATCAACTGCGGCATATTCGAGATGCTCTTGTGGCATGGCACCGTAGTCCACGACGCCATTTTGAATGAACCGGCCAAAATCCGTTCTGATGCCGCTGGTTTTGTCTATGGAACCCCCAAGAAGTTCCTGACTCATGATATCCAGGTTGTAGCGGTGTGGAATATCTCCGGTTTCAGCACAACCAAGAAGCCGGTAAAGGATGCCCACATCCAGCACAAGACCGCCTTCCACCATTGTCGTGAAGCCAAACCCACAGCACGCAGAAATGACCGCCACGTCGAAGGCTGCGGTATGCATGGCAACACGGCACTCAGCATGGATATCCATGAAGGCACGGATGTGTTGCCGCTGAACGAACCAGACCTGCGCGCCATCGAATACCGAGCCCACGACATACTCGGGAATGGCTGCCGAATTCGCTTCAACGGTTGTTTCCGTGTCCAATGATATGGCGTTGCCGATACACCCATCCGCAGGCACCCATACTCTCGCATCATAGTTGTTGCCGGCAAAGGGAACCATCATGACGCCACCCCCCATGCCAAGTCGTTAGCCGTTTCCTCTGTTGAGTGCTCAGTGTTAACGGCACAATCGGCATCCTTGGCATCACGGCATTCTGCTGGATCGTCCTTGAGGACTTTGTCATCGGCAGGCGGTAGTTCGGGGACACCGTAAGAAAGCAACAGGTCGTTCAGTTCGGCGCGATTTAGTTCCCATATCTTCGCCTTACTGGTGCGGCTACCGCGCCGCAATCGCAACCGCTTCAGCAGGTATCCCACTTTCTTCGGATTCGTGAAGGATTCGCCGGTGAAAGGCAGATCTTCATCGGTGGCAATCTGGTTCATTTCGGACGCTAGTCCACCCGGCGTGAACGTGATTGTATCTACCATACTTTGCTGCATGAGGCCCTTCAGGGCGACTGCGGCAAGGCGTGCGGGGTTGACATCCTCGATCTCGACCCGTTCCGTTTGATACCTATTGGCGAGCGCTTCCATGCGTTCGAAGAGTCCTGTAACGCCGCCCTTCTCGTCCAGCCACAGCGCCACTGCCAGCACGGCTCGCCACGGCTGTAGGTTTCGACCGATGAGGGCGGTCCGGTCCAGCACACGGGCATCGTAATCGTGCACGTCACGTAAGTTAGCCAGCGCCACGGCCCATAGATCATCGACGATGACTTTCCTAGAGTGCGGCCATGATCGCTCATCCATCGGATCACGCCTGGATTTTCGCTCGTCAGAACTCCGCACCATTGGAAGAAGGATGGAGCGACTGGCCAGCACGGAATCTGGAAGGCGAATAGCGGAGAAAAGGCGGGGACAGTATGCGTGCACATTGCGTGTCACCCACTGTCGTCCCACCTGTTCCTTCAACGTTACATAGGTGCCACGACGGTTGCCCGCCAGCAGCAGCGCCTGTTTGTCAGGATCGCCGCGCCGTGGGTCCATGATGCGCTCGGCATCGTCGAACGCAAGGGTGGCCCCATAATCGGCAAGATCCCTGAGGGTTGCATAGGTTCCACCCGACAGGATAAGTTGCCCAAGATAGGCCAGTTCGGCGACTACGAGCAGGACGGTGGTCTTGCCCGACCCATACTCGCCCGTCGACCACAAGTATCCGATGACAGGGAAAGCATCCAAGAAATAGGTCACGAGAATGTAGCATGCGACCAGCTCTACCATTTCACGTTGTGAACCGTATGAGCGGCGAAAGTCCACGAAGCCGTCCACCACCGCGCACGCCCGATCAAACACATCGTGTGGATCGACACGTCCCTTGGTCGCGTACCTCTTCAGCGCCGGCCCACTCCAGCACCTGTCCTGCGGCGGCATCGTAGGCAAAGAGACATCAACGCCCAACTCAGACAGTGGCAACGCCCCAGACACGGGCGCATTGATGAAAACCTGACCGTCGTCACGGACAATTGTGAGCTTCTGCTCGGTCTCTCCGTTGAGCGACACGTACGGCCAGGTCGCAGCGTAGGCGCTGTCTCCTATCAGACAGAGCGGTCGTTTGATAGTGTTAGGAGCGTCATCCAGGATCTCGGCACTAGGGGTCTTACCGTAAGTGGGGGCCTCAGCGATGAGTTTTTCCAGTTCTTCTCTTGTGTGGCCGGCATCAAACCAATCAGAGACATCCTTCCCCCTATCGGGCAGGCCTGGTAGTTCAAGGATGCGCACCTCTGCCGCTATGCCCACTAGACCGTCGGCAACCTTTTGCGCGTGTTCTCTTCCCGGGGTATCGGCATCAGGAATGACAACCACTGTTGCGCCGGTCAACGGAACAGCGTATTCCGCATGCCATCTTTCGCCTGCCCCGCCGGGGGTTGTTGTGGCGTCAAAGCCCTCTTGGACCAGACGATCCACATCCTTCTCACCTTCAGGGGATAGTATGCGTCTACCGGCATTAACGGCGGCGACAGTCTCAGGTTGGCGGTAAAGTATTCTGGGTACGGCATCTAACCACTGAGCATCTGGACTCGGCCTGTTGTCGGGGTTTGTTCCCCCTGTGAGTTTCCACGCACGCGTACCATCACGCCCCACTTGCGGCGCGTACCATCCCGCACGCAATCCGTAGACATAACTCCCATCCTCGGCTAGTCGACGCTGCACGAACTTCTTACCAGGATACCGGACCTTCTCGTAGCAAAGCTCACATGCACTGTCCCTATACGGATAGACTGCCTCGCCCCCTGGCGCAGTCGCGGGTTCGGGGGATTCTGAGGGGAACAGGTCTGCCATGGACAGCGTCCACTCTTGTACCACTGCGGAGGCATGACAGCCAGCATGGCACTTTATCAGGACTTTCCCGTCCGCGGCCTCTGTAACAGATAGGCTGGCCTTCTGATCATCGTGAGCGGGGCACTTCCCATGCCACTCGGCTCCCGCCTGCACGGGATGACCGCCGCGTTCGCGCCACTGTGATAGGACTCGGTCAATCGGTTTCACTTGCGTGCTTCTCCCTGTTCCGCGTCAGGTGCGATCGCGGTGATGCGCACGTAAGTTTTCGATGGGTCCTTTTTGCCCCGTGAATGTTGCAGCGTCAGCCTTGCCGCGCATCCCATCAACGTATCGGTATCCAATCCATCTTCCGGTTCTCCGCCCGACCACTCCTTTAGGAAGGCGTAGAGCGCACTCATCTCGTGTGACGATACACGCATTTCTCGGGATCGGACCCGCCGGGTCTCGCCGGATCTGCCGGTTACGCTGAACTCGAACGCGATGAGGTCCACACACTCCATTTCATCGCTTTGATATTTCTGCCGCTCAACGTTGTCACGCTCGAGAACGTCCGTGCAGACTGCGGCGTATTCGTCTGGAGGCAGATCTGTCAGATAGTCACCAGGCTCATCGGTCATCGGCGTTGTATTGCGTCTCAGTACTGCCATGAGTTCATCCTTCTCTTTCAGTATCGCCACGGGCAAACGACTCAACGTCAGCCCAGCGGTATCGCGTGGACCCGCGCACTTTCGTCGGGACGAGGGCTCCATCATGGGCTAGCCGCCAGAGGCTTTGGCGACTGATGCCAAGCACAGTGCAGGTTTGTGGGACCGTGAGCAGGAGGGGCTGTATGGCCCCATCTGTGGTCTTCCCTTCAAGTAGCGCAAGCGCGTCTCGCGCCTGGCTCGTAGTAACATCCGGATCGGATTCGATCGCGGTCCGGATGATTCTCCTAGTTATGGTCTTCATTTCTACCTCCTGTATCGTTCGCAGACCTTCTGTAACCAACTGGCTGCGAGAATATCAGGAGGTAGCAGTGCGGCTAGGACGCCCGGAATGTCGACATTCCGGTGTCCTAATAGCGGTGGGAGGATGGTACGACAGGGGCGGTCGAAGGTTACCTGCGGCCCCGTGATGACGGCAGTTTTACCCCTAGCGCTGCAAGCCTGCGGTGGACTTCACGGACCTTGTCGTCGGGGTGGGTTGCCTTTGCAATCCAATCGCCGAATTCTTCTGCGATCGAGAGATACACTTCGCGCTTCGTACGGATCTCATGATTCTGCCACTGCCGTATCTTCCCACGCGCAAAGGCCACAATCTGCTTGTCGGTCTTAGTTACTTCTGGTGCAGGAGCGTTGAGGACAACTCGTCTAGGATACCATTCCAGATCAGGACGTTCGCGTTTACGAGACATGGCCAGGACTCCCTTAGTGAGATCTCGCTTACTGTCGAACTCCATGTAGTTGGGGATCTCAATCACAGCGGCATTGCTTTCCATCCGAACCCGGAAACGTTGGGCAATGACATCGGATCGGCTGAATCCTGCCAAGGCGTATTTTGCACAGGTGATCGCAAGATCATGCTTCCAACGGATGTGCACAGGGAGGTCATCAACGTTGACATCCTGCGGAGCATACAGTGCCTGGAGGCGGAATGCCTGCTCGCTGTTCAGTGTGCGCAGAAAGGTCTCGAATGCTTGTTGCTGCTTCTTGTCCAGGGATGCCGTGATGTGACGCAACTCGGAAGCCACCTTTCGCGTGGTTTGCTGCCCCGAATCAAGTACCAAGGCAATATGCTTTGGGAAGTCGCTGTTGGCCATGAGCATCTCTTCCCCGCTTGGTAACAGAGCTTCGTAGGTCTCAAAGAAGAGGGCACGCTCCTCACAAAACTGTGTGTTGTGATTCACACGGCTCCTGTGACTCATTTCCCTCTTGAAGATGTTCTTCTCGGCCCACTCAGCCGGAACTCTCTGTAGAAAATCGGGACAGGTCACCAAGCCCTCTGCCGCCTGGTATGCCTGCAACGGATTCCCTGACATCCAAACGTCGTGAGGCTTTGTGTCTTTGCTGGGCTTACGGTTGTATTGCGCAAGGCCTTTGTAGGGCAACACGTCCCAGAAATACGCGGCCTCACGTTCAGGGCAAGGCTCCGACTTCCGGTCAGCAACGAGTTGTTTGAGCTGCTCGAACACGTCTGTCGCATCAGTCATGCGCGATGCCAAGATGGGGACGAGCCCTGGAAGATCTTTCGGGGAAGCCTGCTTGCGAGGTCCATCTGCCGCGCGACGCACGCCGTCCTCGATCATCGACCGATACGACAATGCCGTTTCAGCCAAAATGCCAGGGAAGTCTGTCTTGTCCAATCTGTGGGTTGCCATCTCACCGTCTCCATATGTAGCCGAGACTACCACACGGGGACCCGCGCGGAACAGAACTCAGCGTAGCTATCGACGCCCGTCGAAGCAGAGCATGTGAGGAACACGCTCAACGTGCGCGCCATATCGTCGTGCCCCCCCAGTCGGTTCAAGCTGAGTCGGGCGGATTCTCGACCATCTACTTGATGAGGTCACCTGGTCCTGGCGTGTTCTACGCTTTGCCGCCTCGCTTGAGTTGCTGCTGCAGTCTCGCATGGCGTTGCTTTGTCTCGGCCAATCGCTCAGGAGTCCAACTCCGAAGTCTGGCCTGTACCTCCTCGAAGGTCATCTCGGCCGCGCGCTTCTTGTCTTCCTCCCAGGCTGCGACTTCATTATCGAATACCGCTCTTGCCCGTGGACATGTGCGCAGGAAATCGACTTCCGGTATGTGTGCAGCGCTGCGTGCGAGTAAGACTGCTCTCTCGAAGCTTACCTTGGGATAGCATTCTTCGACGTAGTTCCTGATGGTGGCATAGGCTTCTTCGACCGAACGGTCCACTGAGTCTGGATTCCGCAAGCCCTCCAAATCCGAGTCAATAGCTTTGGCCAGTTCGAAGTCTCCCAAGCTTCGAGCGCGGTCCGCGATGACCTGCAGACGAGTTGTGAATCGCTTGCCGTGAACGCCGCCATAGATTGCATGCACGATCTCATGTACGATGAGCGACGTGAGGTCGTAAACGTACAGGGGAGGGCAGACCAGAATCCGCTGCCCATGTTGATCGCAATACCCCTCCAGACCACTCAGGTCGGAAACTTTCTCAATCTTCCACCTGCCGCATCGGTCCCAGCGCGGAAAGTACGACTCCCGTGCTAAACGGAATGCCTGCTCGACCTCTCCATCGGTTGGAAACTGTGGGTCACCCGTAGTACTTGCGCCACCGTTCACCGCACACCTCCGTATCGTTGTCCCACCCAGTTGGCCCAGTCCGCGCTCGGAGGATTCTCGACCACCAACTTAAGGAGACGCTCGGTGTAGAAGCCTCTGAAACGCCCCGGAGGTATAAGCTTTGACCAGACGGCGTGGATATCGTCGCCAAGGCCCGCCAAGGCTGGTGATGTGATCCTGTTCATCAGTTCGCCATTAGCTTTGGGTGCGATGTGGAGCAGGGATACAATGTCGGCGTCCATTTCTGATTCGCGCTCCATCGCTGAGGCAAGGAGTTGCTGTCGCATCAGTTGATCGAATGGGTCGAAGAACAGGGCTTCGGCGGTCACGCCCTGTAGTGTAATCTGGCAGTCCGGCATATCCAGGGATGGTCTATAGATCTCCAGCCTGTCCTTGCCCGCTTTGGAGTGACGTATGCTTTTGTCGCGTGCATACTCCTCAGTGTACTTCCACTCGCCGGCGATGATGTGGATGCGACCATCGTTTTGACGAAACCGCATTGCGAAATCCAGACTCGTGAAGTTGGCGCCACGCTGTCGACCGGTATCGCCCGCTACGCGCCCACCGCTCGTCTCCTTGAGATAGTTTCGTTCCCCAATCCATTCGAAGGCTACATACGGGCGAGTGCCGTTAGAAAGGGGTGCATCCAACTCGAATGGTAACACCTCTGCCACGTCGTAGCCGAGTCCGCGCAGCACGCCAGCCAGTTCCTCGGGGCTACGCACATATGGAAACCAGAAATTAACACAGGCAGACTGAGAACAGCACAGGTGATTACTCGGTCGATCATTCTTCCGTGCAACGTTCATCCCATCATGCCAGGGAATACTCCGGTCTAAGAAATACTCAATCGCCTCATCCCGAATGCTGCCGTGCAGATTCTCACTCGACCGATCATCCCGCAGGCAGAAGTCCCGTTCCTTGCCCCTATAAGTGCCCGGTTCACACGCCTCCGCGCTAAACAGTTCAGGCTTCAATGGCCCCAGCCTCGTTTTCTCACGATCTCGAAATGACACAGGCTTCTCCTTCTTGTGTGCCGCGCAACAAGATTCTGCTCACAGCTTGTTGAGGGGTAGCCTCTCTACACTTTCGATGAATTCTACGTAATCAAGTTTTGAGTCGAACACATGACAGTGGCGTTGGTTCGCGCGCACCTGTTTGAGCTTCTCCCATTGCATGTCCCTCACGTCACGCCGCGCAACAACCCCCTCGTAGATGGGGCAACCCAACTCATCTGCGCAGTTGCTGACCAGGTAAAGGCCTTCGGGTAAAGACATGAGAAACTTCTTCGTCAGTCTGTGTGGCTCCTTCTGTGTCTGCGTCATATGCATATCCTTCCTTCTGACTGCAATATAGCAATAACCACCACGGAGTTGGAGTCGATTTGCGTGGCTTGTTGGCAGCGGTGACTGGCGCTGCGCCATTGCGCATAGTCCACCCGCTCAGCGCCCACTTCTGCGGTGCGTACGTCACACCCATAATGGAGGAATCATGTGGGACTGACACCGATGAAGAAGATGACACGCACGATCGTAGGGGTGGCACCGTCCCGCACTGAAAGGGATGCCTTCCTGTTCGTAGAAAAGATGACGTTCTCGTAAGCCTGGATTTTGGTTTGGCTTCCCGTTGCTCAGATCGCAGCAGCGATGCCATCACGAAAGCCCCGTGGTATGGGGCTTGCCGCCTGCTTACCCTCGTTTTTGGGGCGACCCACGGAGGGTATTGCTCCATGCGGGCAGTGGTCGGGACATCGGTTTCTTCGCCCCGAAGGGATGCCCGGCGGCACGGCAGATTCTTCGCCCCGAAGGGGCAGGATATACCAGCCCAGGGCAACGCCCTGGGAAACGGAAGTTAGATATA
>JADHWE010000052.1 GCA_016783675.1 Kiritimatiellia bacterium | reverse complement strand
CTCCGCCCGCCAGCTTCGCCAGGCGCTCCTGCAGCTTCTCTCGGTCGTAGTCCGAGGTGGTTTCATCAATCTGTTTCTTGAGCTGAACGACTCGGCCCTGGATGTCAGACGTCTTGCCCGCGCCCTCGACGATGGTGGTATCTTCCTTGTCCACCGTAATGCGCTTGGCCTGCCCCAGATCCACCAGCTTGACGTTCTCCAGCTTGATGCCCAAGTCCTCAGTCAGGCATTTGCCCCCGGTCAGCACCGCGATGTCCTCAAGCATGGCCTTGCGTCGATCGCCAAAACCAGGGGCTTTAACCGCGCAGCAGTGGAATGTACCGCGCAGCCTATTCACCACGAGGGTAGCGAGCGCTTCACCTTCGACATCTTCGGCGATAATCAGCAGCGGTTTGCCTGATTTCGCTATGCTCTGCAGAAGCGGTAACAGGTCCTGGAGGTGGGATATCTTCTTCTCGTGGATCAGAACATAGGCGTCTTCCAGGACGCACTCCATGGCTTCCGCGTCTGTCACGAAATATGGGGAGAGATAACCCTTGTTAAACTGCATCCCTTCGACCACTTTGAGTGTCGTATCAATCGTCTTGGCTTCCTCAATCGTGATTGTGCCGTCCTTGCCGACCTTATCCATCGCTTCGGCAATGATCTCGCCGATCGTCGTGTCGCCGTTCGCCGATATCGTGGCGACCTGGGCGATCTCCTTGTGCGACTTGACCGTCTTACTCTGCTTGGCGATATCCGCGACCACGAGGTCAACCGCCTTTTGGATACCGCGTTGAAGCACCATGGGGTTTGCGCCGGCTGTGACGTTCTTCAGACCATGCCGATAGATCATCTCAGCCAGGAGCGTTGCGGTGGTGGTTCCATCGCCGGCAACGGCGCTCGTCTTGCTGGCAACTTCGCGCACCATTTGCGCGCCCATGTTCTCGAACGGATCCGGCAACTCGACTTCCTTTGCCACTGTTACGCCGTCCTTCGTGATGGTGGGCGATCCCCATTTCTTGTCGATGATCACGTTCCGTCCCGCCGGCCCCAGCGTTGACTTGACCGCTCTCGAGAGCTTCTGCACACCGGTTAGAATCGCCTCACGCGCCTTCGTGTCGTACTTCAGTTGCTTGCCTCTATCTGACATGGCTATCCCCCCCTCAATTTTCAGGAAACATGGCTACTCAATTACGCCCAGAATGTCGTCCTCCCGAACAATCTGGTACTTCTTGTCGTCGATCTTGATCTCGGTTCCGCCGTACTCCGGCATCAGGATCCGGTCCCCCTTCTTCACCGTCATGGGGATCTTCTTGCCCTCGTCATCCAGTTTCCCTGGACCCACGGCGATCACCTTACCCTCCTGCGGTTTCTCCTTGGCGGAGTCGGGAATGACAATCCCACCTTTTTTCACCTCTTTCTCCTCAAGAGGCTCCACCAGCACGCGGTCTGCCAATGGTCTGATCTTTGTCATTGCTGTACCTCCTTTACCTATTTGTTGTTCACTTCCTCGAAGTCGGCCTCAATCACGTTATCATCATCCTCCAGTCCGTCCGTACGATGCTTGGCACTTCCTTCGCCGCTCTCGCCCTGCTCGTGCAGATTCTCGGTCTTGTTCTGTGCGTAGATATCCGCCGAGACAGCTTGCATTTCTCTGTTTAGCTCATCCATCCTGGCCTTGATATCCGCCGTGCTGCCCGCCTTGATTGCCGCCCGGACACCCTCGATTGAGGTCTCCACCCTGTTGCGTTGGTCAGCGGCGATCTTGTCTCCCTGCTCACGCAAGAGCTTTTCCGCCTGGTAGGCAATATTGTCGGCCGTGTTCTTCGTCCCGACCTGCTCGCGCTGCCGGCGGTCTTCGTCGGCGTGCTCCTCTGCATCCCGTACCATCTTCTTGACTTCCTCTTCCGTCAGTCCGCTCGAGGCTGTGATGGTGATCTTCTGCTCCCTGCTCGTGCCCTGGTCCTTTGCCGAGACGTGAATGATGCCGTTGGCGTCGATGTCGAAGGCAACCTCGATCTGGGGAATGCCGCGGGCAGCCGGGGGAATGCCGTCCAGATGGAACTTGCCGATCGTCCGGCTGTCGCGCGCCATCTTTCGCTCGCCCTGCAGAACGTGGATTGCTACCGATGACTGGTTGTCAGCCACCGTGCTGCACATCTCGCTCTTGCGGGTCGGGATCGTGGTATTGCGCTCGATCAGGGTTGTGAACACCCCGCCGAGTGTCTCGATCCCCAGCGACAGCGGTGTAACATCCAGCAGCAAAACATCCCGCACTTCCCCTTTCAACACGCCACCTTGTATGGCGGCGCCTACGGCCACCACCTCGTCGGGGTTGACCCCCTTGTGCGGCTCCTTGCCAAACAACTCCCCTGCTTTGTCTTGCACCGTGGGCATGCGCGTGATGCCGCCGACCAAGACGACTTCGTCAATTCGGCTAACGTCGGCGTCGCTCAAACAGGCACGGCAGGGGCCATAGCTGCGCTCCACCAAAGGCTCCACAAGCTGCTCAAGCTTCGAACGGGTCAGGGGCACATTGAGATGCTTCGGCCCCGAACTGTTGGCGGTGATGAACGGAAGGTTGATGTCGGTCTGCTGGGCGGACGACAGCTCGCACTTGGCCTTCTCGGCCGCCTCTTTCAGGCGCTGCAGGGCCATGCTGTCCTGGCGCAGATCAATGCCCTGCTCCTTGCGGAACGCCTCGGTCAACCAGTCGATAATCACCTGGTCCATGTCGTCGCCGCCCAGATGGGTGTCGCCGTTGGTGGCCTTGACCTCGAAGACTCCATCGCCAATCTCGAGGATGGAGATGTCGAACGTTCCCCCGCCGAAATCGTAGACGGCGATCGTCTCGTCCTTCTTCCTGTCGAGCCCGTAGGCAAGTGACGAAGCCGTTGGCTCGTTGATGATCCGCAGCACTTCCAGCCCGGCGATCCTGCCGGCATCCTTTGTGGCCTGCCGCTGACTGTCGTTGAAATAGGCCGGCACCGTGATCACGGCCTGCTCGATTGTCTCACCCAGATAAGCTTCCGCATCAGCCTTCATCTTCTGGAGAATAAAGGCGGAGATCTCAGGTGGAGAGTAGGTCCTCTCGCCTATCTTGACATGCGCATCCCCGTTGTTTGCCTTAACGATTTGGTAAGGCACCAGTTCGATTTCATGAGAGATCTCGGTGTATTTCCGTCCCATGAACCTCTTGATTGAGTAGATCGTATTCTTCGGGTTTGTGACGCCCTGGCGCTTCGCCGCCTGGCCTACCAGTCGTTCTCCTGACTTGGTGAACGCCACAACCGATGGCGTCGTCCGCGAACCCTCGGCGTTCGGAACGACCGTGGGCTCACCGCCTTCCATTACGGCCATGCACGAGTTCGTCGTGCCCAGATCGATTCCAAGGACTTTTGACATCTTCCAGATGCCCCTTTCAGCTCCATCGCCACGGCTTCACACCACACGACACCAGTTCCCTTTCTATGCACTTGCATACTGCGTGCCAACGAGAGCAGGCGCTGTTACGGTTTCTCGGAACCTTCTGTTGACCATGGCGTTACGACTGGCCACAAGTCATCCACCAACGGCGAGGCGACCGTGTAATCAGAAATGCGGCGCACCCGGACTGGAAAGGCCGTTCCGAAGACGTCTCGTACTGAGGGGCACTGTCTGTAGGCCACCACGGGAGTCGGATTCTCGGATGCCCACCTCTGCCCGATGAGGCCGGTTGGCAGGCGGAATGCAAGCCGGCCTTAGATCGGAAAACATGTTCCGGCCACCTCGTCTGTGGGCCAATGCCTGGCCATGCCCAAGTATCGCGAGGGCAATGCGTTACAACGCAATTGAGAAGCCGTTTCCCGCTTGGCACGCCGAATGCAGTGGTGTAGCTCGCGGGGCTGTGGCGTAGCGAGGGACGCACGCTTTTCAGCTACGGGACAGAAACGGGAAACAGCCCATACATGAAGGGAGGGTGTGCAATGAGAATCACACAAGTGAGTATGGCGCGCGTAGTGGCCATCATCGCGTTTGCCTGTGCGGCGGTCTTCTATAGCGGGTGTGGGGCGAAGAGCTCTACACCGGAAACACAGACCGAGACGGAAACGCCGACAATCGAAGAAAAGGAACGAGAAGGAGAACTGCAGTGACGGCAGGACCCCAAAGCTGCCGTTGGCGTGGAGTGACGGAAAATGAACGTTGAGCTGAAGAAGATCCTGTGTCCGGTGGATTTCTCGCGCAATGCCGCGTACGCGACGCGTTACGCGCTCGCGTTTGCGGAGGCCCACAAGGCTCAATTGCTGCTCCTGCAGGTGGAAGAGCCATATGTGCCGTGTATTCCCATGGACTATCCCGGCATCGATAGCATGGACCCGCTGTGCAATATGGATGATGAGATGGAGGAGACGGACACCGGCGAAACCGAAGCATCCGAGAAAGATGACAGCCTCTGGCGATTGGCCGAAGACCTGCACCAGGGCCATCAAGGGGTAAGGATCAAGCCGCTTCGGGCCATTGGCAAGGCGTTCGTGGAGATCGTGCGTACGGCCAAGGAGTACGACGTGGACCTCATTGTGATCGGCACGCACGGGCGGACCGGCCTCGCGCACATGCTCATCGGCAGCACAGCGGAGAAGGTTGTACGCATGGCGCCTTGCCCAGTACTGACCGTAAAGCATCCAGATCACGAGTTTGTTATGCCGTGAGAAGGACGGGCAGCAAGGAGTTGGTGACGAGTGAATCAGACCGCGGAATCTGTGACTGAAGGCCATCCCGACAAAGTGGCCGACTATATTGCCGACAGCATCCTGGATGCCTGCCTTCTGCAAGATGCGCACGCACGGGTGGCATGCGAAGTCCTCTGCAAGGGTGGCACGATCGTCCTCGCAGGTGAAATCACCTCTGAGGCCGACCTCGACTATTACGCTGTCGCGCGTGAAGCCATCAGCCAAGTCGGGTACGGAGACCCGGGGCAGCCCTTCACAGCAGCCAGACTGAAAATCCTCACGTTGATGAGTCGGCAGTCATCCGAAATCAGCTGCGGCGTAGGCCGCAACGGAAGCGGTGACATCGGTGCCGGTGACCAGGGAATCATGACTGGATATGCAACGGACGAGACGTCGGAGCTGATGCCGTTGCCCATCCTCCTCGCACACCGCCTAACTCAACGCCTGGCCGCAGACCGCCGAGAAAAGCGCATTGGGTGGCTTCGACCGGATGGCAAGGCCCAAGTCACGGTAGCCTATGAAGGCGACAGACCTATTCTTGTGACTGATGTCATTGTGTCTGCTCAGCACGAGGAAACCGTGGATCAGGGAGAGGTCCGGCGATACGTTGAAGACAGGCTCTTGCCGTCCGTGCTGGGAGCCTGGCTGAATGGGGATGTCGGGATTCACGTAAACCCGGCGGGTAGTTTTGTACATGGGGGCCCCAGTGTTGACTGCGGTCTGACGGGCAGGAAGAACATCGTCGATACATACGGCCCCACCGTTCCGCATGGAGGCGGATCGTTCAGCGGAAAGGACCCGACTAAGGTCGATCGAAGCGCGGCCTACTTCTGCCGTTACGTGGCGCGTCGCGCCGTGCAATCAGGCATAGCGCACCGGGTTCTGGTCCGAGTGGCCTATGCGATTGGAGAATCCAGTCCTGTCGCTCTTGATGTCGAGACGTTTGGCACGGGAGACGAAGCCGCGGCCCTGGACTTCGTGCAGCGGTACGATTTTCGCCCCGCGGCGATCATCGAACAACTCCACCTGCGCCGCCCCATCTACCGGTCAACAACGAACTACGGGCATTTCGGTAGGCCCGGGTTTCCGTGGGAGCTGACGCCGGCCGTGTGAGTCAGAGACGTTTTGCAGGGACACGGCAATGAAAACAGTGAACGGAATACTGAGGAAGGAGAGGCCGACGAACAAGCTGTTGTTGACAGTCATGGCCGTGGCGATTGCCTTCGTTCTTGAGGGTGCCGAGCATACCAACTGGGGAGGAAGACGATCATCCGTGGGGTGGCTCAGCTGCCGGAAGGCTGGGTCCTCATTCTGTTCTATGTCTTCTACGTTGGAGGGCTATTCATCATGGGGAAGCTCTGAGAAAGGGCGCTATGGCTGCAACGAATGGTAAGTCAGGTAGCCCCCGGGTGCTGGTGGTCACTCCCGAAGTGACCGCCTTGCCACCGGGGATGGGGAAGCAGGCCGACTCTGTTGTCGCCAAAGCCGGAGGAATGGCAGATGTGACTTCCGGGATTGTGACGGCACTGTTTGATATTGGCGCGGATGTACATATCGCGCTTCCGAACTACCGTCGGCTCTTCCGCGTCGATGTGAGCAAGTATGTCAGTCGGACGCTTCGCGAATACAAAAGCAAGTTACCTGATCGGAGGGTTCACTTCGCGGAAGACAGCCTATTCTACTATCGCGCCACTGTATACACCGGCGGGGGCGCCGATGTCGCCAACGTGGCATTGCGTTTCCAACGCGAGGTCATCAACAACATCCTGGCCGACGTGGAGCCAGACTTGATTCACTGCAACGACTGGATGACGGGACTCATTCCCGCTGCGGCAAGACGACTGGACATTCCCTGCCTTCTGACACTTCACAATATCCATACCTACGAAATATCGCTCGCGGAGATCGAGGAGTCTGGCATCGACATTCAAGACTTCTGGCAACACCTCTACTACCGCGAGATGCCGGGTACATACGAACAGACGCGTCTTGGCAACAAGGTGGATCTGCTCTCAAGCGGCATATTTGGGGCGCACTTCATCAATACGGTCAGCCCGACATTCCTTCGCGAAGTCGTGGAGGGGCAGCACAGCTTTGTGCCGGCTCCAGTGCGCGAGCAGATACGGGCAAAGGCGGCGGCCGGTTGTGCAACAGGGATTCTGAATGCGCCTCCGAAAAGCTACAACCCCACAACCGACATGATGATTGCCAGGCAGTACCGCCCGGATACGCATGCACAGGCGAAGGCTGCGAATAAGCAGGCCTTGCAGCAAGAACTTGGCTTGATTCGAGATACGGATGCACCTCTCTTTTTCTGGCCATCGAGGCTGGACCCAATGCAGAAAGGGTGCGAGCTGCTGACGCACATTCTGTTCGAGGTCATCGCAGCCTATGATAGGGATGGGCTTCAACTCGCGGTCATTGCCGACGGACCGTTTCAGGTTCATTTTCTCGAAATCGTGGAGCAATATGGTCTGCGAGACCGTGTGGCACTGCGAGACTTCGATGAGCGTATGTCCCATCTGGGCTTCGCCGCGTCCGATTTCACCCTCATGCCGTCACGGTTCGAGCCGTGTGGGCTGCCCCAGATGATAGGCTGCATCTACGGGTCCCTGCCGATCGTGCACGATACAGGTGGACTGCATGACACGGTGACCCATTTGGATACCGGCCGAGGGACGGGTAATGGGTTTGTTTTTGAGACATACGACTCCGGCGGGCTGCGGTGGGCCATCGACCAAGCCATGGCGTTCTTCGGGGCATCGGCAGCGAGTCGACAGGCGCATGTTGCGCGGGTGATGACGGATGCGCTTAGGCAATTCAGTCACAAAGAGACAGCGCGGCAGTATTTTGAGTTGTATGAGCGGATGTTGGCCAGGCCGCTTGTCGATTCGCTCGCCGGCAGTGAAGGAACCGGCGCATTAACGGACCGCTGAGCCTCAGGCGCGCTCATGCGTGCCATGATGGCCTTGTGTTTGTCACGGATTGAGAGCACGAAGGTGAGTCCATGTCGAGACAAACCAAAAATGGCCTGCACGATCGGGCCTGTAAGTCGCGATTGCAGTGCGGTAAGACGGAGAGAGATTTATGCTTGTGATCAGTGTTTTTGCGCTCATTGTGCTGTTCTGCTGTTCCGCATTTTTCTCCAGTTCAGAGTCGGCACTGTTTTCTCTCGATCCTCATCAGATTCACCGAATCCGTGAGAAACACCCCCGTGCGGCGGACCGTATAGAGCACGCCCTCTCGATGCCAACACGCCTGCTGTCTGCGATCCTCGTCGGCAACACACTTGTGAACGTCGTTGCTTCGGCGCTCGGCTACGCCCTGCTGGAGGACCTATTGCCGTCCCGAGGGGTCACCATCGCGATCCCGGTGATGACATTGCTCTTGCTGGTATTCGGAGAGATATCGCCGAAACGTCTCGCGCTGCGCTTTTCCGAGCGACTGTCTGTATTGTATGCAACGCCGCTGGATGTTTTCACGGGCGTCATGATTCCCGCGACACGTGCGCTCGGATGGGTTGCCCGTCTCCTGGAACGGTGGCTTGTACCAACACCGAGACTTACGGAAGACGAGTTCCGCACGGCACTGCATGAGAGCGAGCAACAAGGCGTTCTGGACCGGGAAGAACGCGGCATCCTCGAAGGCATCATTCTGGCGCGCCAGTCGATGGGGTTGGTCATTGGCGAAGAGGACGACGTCATCGGCCTGGTCACCACGGACGACATCCTGAGGCACATTGTGCGTGCACGATAGCGCGATGAAGAAGATAAGACCGCACTCGACAATAACCCCGGAGTGAAATGAAGAATATGTTCACCAGCCTATTTGAGACCCAGGACCAGCTCTCGAAGCGGGATTCACAGCGCGGCTCACGCCTGCTTGTCACGGACGGCGTGTGCGCCATGGGCATGGGTGCCCTGGCTGGCGGTCCGTTCCTCGCCGCGTTCGCGCTGGCCATCGGGGCGAGCAACTACGAAATCGGCATGCTGGCCACGATTGCCCTACTGAGTCAGCTCATGCAGCTACCCGGACTGGTGTTGACGAACTACTTCCCCAAGCGGCGCGCCATTGTCACAGCACTGGCTGGCACCTCGCGTCTACTGTGGCTCTTGATTATCCTGATCCCGCTCCTTTTTGTGAATCGCGGCATCACGTTTCTGCTTCAATGGTTCCTCATTTCCGCGCTCGTCGGTGCGGCAGCGGGTCCGGCATGGAACTCGTTGCTGCGGGACATTGTCCCCAGGGAGCGCTTCGGCCGTGTCTTCGCTCAGAGAATGACAATGGGAACGGTTTTGGCCCTGGGCCTGACTCTCGGTGGCGGCTGGTTCGTCGATCGCTGGAAGGCCGTCTCGCCGGATACGGCGTTGTACGCGTACTCCTGCCTGTTCGCCCTCGGACTGGTCCTCGGGTTGATCGCCACGTTTGCGGTGTCACGGTTACCCGAGCCAACGATGAAGCAACACCCGGATACATCATTGCTTGATCTGGTACTCGACCCGGTCAAGGACGGTAACTATAGGAGACTACTGGCATTTCTTGCCTTCTGGAGCTTCGCCGTGAATATGGCGGGGCCGTTCTTCGTGATCTACATGCTCCAGCGCATCGGGATTTCTCTGTTTCTGGTAACGATGCTGACCGTCACAAGCCAAGTGGCGCACCTGCTGTTTCTCAAGATATGGGGCAAGCTGGCCGACCTCTATTCGTGCAAGTCCGTGTTGGCCGCCAGTGGACCGCTTTTCTTCATCTCTGTGCTGGCCTGGTGTTTCACGACCATGCCTGAGAGCTACTTCCTGACGATCCCCATTCTTTTCGTCATCCACGCCCTGAGCGGAATCGGGTTGGCCGGCGTCAACATCAGTGCCGCCGGGATCGCATTGAAGCTGTCCCCAAACGAGAAGGCCCATGGCTATATGACTGTCTTTGGCCTTGTCGGCGCGCTGGCCGGCGCGTGCGGGCCGCTTGTTGCCGGTCTTTTGGCGGACTTCTTCGGTGCCCGGGAGCTTTCCCTGCCGCTCAATTGGTCGGACCCGGCACGGGAGCTCTCTGTCTACGCGCTGAACTTCAGAGCCCTCGACTTCGTCTTCCTGATTGCCTTTGTGGTAGGCATGTTCGCGTTGCGCAAGCTGACCGCAGTCAAGGAGGAGGGCGAGGTCCCGCAGGAGAAGGTTCTTGGCGAACTCCTGGATCAGGTTTTCTTACCCTTCAAGACGGTGTCGTCCGTTGAGGGGCTTCGGAACCGTGTTGCCCAACCTGTTGCCTCTATCCTGCGCGTGGCGAAGAAACGCAAGGCCCGATCGGCTAAAGAAGATGAGCGTGCCAACGTCGGAATGTGAGTTCCGATACTGCACGATCCATGCATGGCGACGGGCTCGGCGGCACCGCCGAATCCGGCAGAAGATTCCCAGGAGAGCAATATCGAAGCATGGGGGTGGTTCTGGCACGGCAAATGCAGGACGATAACGTGGAGGAAGTCGATGGATTTGAAGTGCGGGCAATCTGTGGATCGAACAGATTTCCTACACCCTGCGGTGGTTGCAGTGTCAGGGCAGGTCGAACAGACGTAAGGTCAATGTGACGTAGGCTGCAAACGGCTGCAACTGCCGCACGGGTGATGAAGCATCGAAAGGGACGCTCCGTGAGATTCTGACCGCCGAGGACAAAGCAAGTGGAGCGGGACAAAACGGCATAGGAGGTCGATGTCCGCTGAACATGAGAGGGGCACGCTGATGAAGGGAACACCGACAGAAGGAAATCCGGTTGGAGAGGAAAAGCCAGTGCTGGAGAAGCAACCGACGCTGGAAGAGCGCTACCTGAGCATCCAGGAGGCAGCCTATCATCTCGCAGAGAAGGATGGTTTCGCCAGGTGCCCGGTTTCGTACTGGCTCCAGGCGGAAGCTGATTCCATTGCGTAACGCGTATGGGCCGGGGTGCCAGGTATAGAAGGAAGGGGGGTGTTCCATGCCAGAGGTCATCGGCGAGCTAGTGCTGTCGGGTGAGGTGGTCTGCCCAGGCATAGGAATTGGGCGTGTCTGCCTGCTGGAGCCGGCGCCTGTATTCGAGAAAGGGCAGATTGGGCCAGAGGAGGTCCTGTCCGAGCAGCAGCGATACACTTCAGCCGTCGAGTTGGCCCGCCACCACCTGCGGGAACATATCCGTGCCATCCACGACGATACACCTCAACACGCACAGGTCATTGTGGAGGTCCATAAAGCTATGTTCCGGGACGAAGCCTTTCATGATGCCGTTCGCAAGCGCATCGCGTCGGACCTCAAGAATGCGGAATGGGCGCTTGAAGAAGAAGGCTGTGTGTTGATGTCGCAGTTCGAGATGATGCGCGATCCATTCATCCAGGCAAGAGTGGAAGATGTCCGAGATATGGTGACAAGCATCATGAAAGCACTTGTGCACCCCGGGCAGAATACGGCACGGGAGTGTGGCCGGCATCCGGAGAACGTGCTGGTCAGTGCGCATCTTCATCCCTCCGCTGCACTACTGGCTCAGCGGTCCGGCGCCGCAGGTTTCGTGACGACGAGCCAGGCAATCTCTTCGCATGCCGCGATTCTTCTCAAGGGATCCGGCATCCCCTCCGTCGCCGGCGTTGCTCGTTTGATGGATGAGGCCCACGATGGAGACCGCATTGTCGTCGACGGTCATGATGGCCTTGCCATACTGCGCCCTGAGCCGTGGACAATTGAGAGATACCGCGAGGAGAAACGGTGTTTCTCTATCGTCAACGAGGTCCGGGAACCACGGGGATGTCGCACGGCCGATGGTGTGCCGGTGGAGCTATTGGGGAACGTAGGCAATCCCGACCAGGCCGATCTCGTGCTGCAAAAGGGACTAGAGGGTATTGGGCTGTTTCGAACAGAGTTCATGGCCCTTGAAAGGAATCAAGTCCCGACCGAAGATGAGCAGGTTGAGATCTACGCTCAGATCATCCGGAAGATGGAGGGAAGGCGGGTCGTGATTCGCACGTTCGACCTCGGGGCCGACAAGGAGGTCGCCGGCATCTACGCCTACAGCGGCAGGAATCCCGCCATGGGGCTGAGAGGTATCCGACGGCACCTCCTGCGCGAGCGTGAGGAACTGCAGCAGCAACTGCGCGCGATTCTGAGAGCCGCAACCGACGGGAACGTGGGGGTCATGATTCCCATGGTGACAACCGTTGCAGATGTTGTTGCCGCACGAAAGGCACTCAGCAAAGCGCGGGAGGATCTTCTTAGGTGGGGTCTGCCGTGTGGCGAGAACGTGCGGTTCGGAGTGATGATTGAGACCCCTGCTGCGGCACTGGTCATTCACAGGATACTCCCCGAAGTGGATTTCGTGAGCCTTGGCACGAATGACCTGCTTCAATACACGATGGCGGCCGACAGAGACAACGAGGACGTCGTCCCTTATAGTGACCCCGACAGCGAAGCCTTTCTCTGGCTACTTGAGTTTGTTATCAATGAGGCAAGTGACGCACTGCGTGCTCACGATGTGACGGTATGTGGGGAGGTCGCTTCACGGAAGCACATGGTCCCGAAACTTATTAAGATGGGATACCTGTCATTCAGCGTTTCCCCTGTCATGGCCGATGAGATCCGAGATGTGATTGCATCTACGGAACAGGGTTGAGCCCAAGCAACAGTAGAACGAGGCAATAATGAATCTGATTCTCTTTGTAGTGGCCCTGATTGCCTCATTCATTGTGGTGCGCATTGGTGCCATCGCTTTTCAATTGACGGGCTTGGAGTGGTCCCTGGCCAAGTTCCAGGCGCTCTCCTGCTTCTCGGGAACAGGGTTTACGACGCGGGAGGCGGAGCTGATTGTCGGGCATCCGAAGCGCAGGAAGATCGCCAGTATCCTGATGGTGCTGGGTAACGCGGGGCTCGTCATGCTGATCGCGACCTTCGCGAACTCAATTAGGCCGCGGATCGCCGGTGCCTCGTCGTGGTTCGGGTGGCTGTGGCGGGGGTTCGGCCCATTGGTGAACCTGCTTGTCATCGCCGGGACCATCTATCTGACCTGGCGCTTCTTTGCCAAGAGCCCGAAGGCCAAGGTTCTGACAGACTACTTAAGGTCAAAAGTAAAAAAGAGCGGTATCGTCGAGCCCGTTTCGGTCGAAGAGCTCATGGTTTCCAGCGGCGGCTATGGAGTCGTCCGCACTGAGATCGCGAACGACTCTCCCCTCGCGGGACGTACGCTTGCGGAGTCTGCCTTTCGCCAGAAAGACATCACGATCCTGGTTGTGCGCCGGGGCGATGAGCCCACGGCAAATCCACCTGCCGACACGAAGATCCAGAGCGGAGACAGGCTGCTCTGTTTTGGAAAGCTCGATAAGATGCGTGAGGAGTTCGGCGGCCTCGAAGCTGAAACACCTGCGGGCGGCTAACGGAAGGCAGCCAATGAACACAGATGGCACTTCAGGAGTGGAGCGCAGACCCCATGAACGGCGGTAGTACATCGGCGCCCTGATCCACCGCTCCTCGGAAAACATGTTCCGTTCGTGCGGCCCCATTACTGACACATACCTCCTTCGTAACGCGCTTAGTGAAAACGTATTGCAACAGAACCGACTCAAGGTGACGTTCTTGGCACGTGGTATGCGTTCAGTCGTAGCAGCCGCTGTGGTATGCGGAAAGGGAGGTGTGACATGAGAGAGCCTGGAGTAAGAACGGTGGCCGAGACGGCCATCCTCGTGCTGATCTGCGGAACAGTCCTGATGAGCGGCTGCCGCGTAGAATCGGCGCGCCAAGAATCAAAGGCGTCGAAGATGACGTCGGATCCTGCAGAGTTGGACGTACCCGAGACGGAAGAGGAGCGGGAATGGATGGAGGATGAAACGGTCCCTTGGGGCGAGGGCGAAGACACGGAAATGCCCGAGTCGGAAGAGGGTGAAGACTTCGATGTGGAATAACTCTGAGATCGAGGAAGCTCTCGCCTGACACGGAGAAAACAGCCAGCAGAGCTGCGGGCAGCAGCACGGCCAAGGCCGTGGCTGACTGCCTTGGCTGACGAAGGGCAGGGCAGCGCATGGATGTCGATGAAACCAGAGTACGCACGAATGCCGAGTTGGCGCGTCTGACGGCCCAGGTGGCACTCAGCGTCGGCCCGGATGCCGTGGTGTGCGGGACTGAGACTGGAGCCTTCTTCCGGCAGCTCAAGGCATTGGGCGGCGAGCATCGACTCATTGCTGCGACACCTAACGCCGAGACATACGATGCGTTGGTCGTGACGGGTGAAGAGGTGGTGCGCCTTTCCGCCCGTGTCGCCGACAAGTACCGACAGGCCCGCTATGTGGTTTCCGTGGCCCTCAGCATGGGGCGGCTGAGTGCCGGCGACCTTGTCGTTGTAGCCCTTGGCCAGCACCTGTGCAAAGGTGGGGATCTCATCCTGGTCACAGATGTCGACGCAGACACCGCGAAAATCGCACTCACTGAGCTTGTTAAGCTGACGGATGGCATTCGACCAAACGTGCTCGAAGCGGCGTTGCAGCTGGCATGCCGCATCGCCATGGTCTCACATGGAGGGAAGCACATGGGAGCTCTGCTCACAATCGGCGACTCGGACAAGATTCTTGAGGGCGCCAGGCAACTAGTGCTCAATCCGCTGCAGGGACACGATGAAACCGAACGTACGCTCCTGAATCCTGCCTCGCATGAGATGCTGATTGAGCTGGCGAAACTGGACGGTGCGTTCGTGGTGCGTGATGATGGGCTGGTGCAGACCGCCGGCACTTTTCTAGCCGCCTCGGGCGCCGACGTGTCAGTCCCCAAAGGGCTCGGGGCTCGGCATGTCGCGGCCGCTGCCACCACAGCGCGAACGCGGGCCTGTGCCATTGCCGTCTCCGCTACGGACAGCTACGTGCGAGTCTTCTCTGGAGGCAGGATTGTGCTGGAGATGGATCCACAGATTGCAGTGACGCATCTCTAGTTCTGGTGCATGTCAGTGCTCGGCTGCGGCTTCCTTGTCTTGATGACTCGGATGTACCGCTGGAAGAACATCGAGTTGGGAATGTTGATGTAGTTCTTCTCATCATCCATGAGCACCGTGTAGAAGGTGTTGATGGCCAACACGGCCCCTGCAACTTCATCGGGCATAATCTCGATGATGTCGTCCACCTTGAATGGTGACGTGAAATAGAGGATGAACCCCGCCAGGATGTTGCCGATCAGACTCCACACGGCAAAGAACGAGATGGCTATCAGGGCCAGAATACCGGTGGCAGACACCCAGACGCTTCTCAGGTTCAGGTTCCATACAATGATCAGCAGCACCAGGTGCACAACCAGAGACATCATCGAGAGAAGGCGTTTGATGGCGAAGTACCGCGACTTGCGGATCTCCAGCCTCTGCTGCGTGCGCCTTGCGTAGCGCTTGAGGATGTGGAAGAACAGATTGATGACAACCACAAGAACGGCTGTGTAAGCCAGTTTCCGGAGCATGACGGGATCCATGGTTCGCGTATCCTTTCTTCCTGATTCGGGTCAGCGTTAGCACATGATACCGCTGCGTTGCGAGCCCAATCCGTTTGAGCAGGAGCTAGGATCAGGAGCGCCGCGGAATCAGAAACCCGAGGCTATGCGACCGGAAATCACATTCCGAGAAATACTGACAAGGCAAGGGGGAAGACGTCAGGTGAGCCGCCGATTTACCTGCAATCACGCATATTGACACGCGTGTTCGATTACCATGAAGGGTGGCACACTGCGTGCTAATATGAACTAGACGAGTGGTGGATCATTGATCCCCTCTTGGAGGGGAGACGCACGAGATCTTCAGAGTCAAGCACCCCGTGGTGGTTGCAGTGTCTGAGTCGGGTCCACGGACGCGAGGCGTCGTATGGGACCAACGGAACCGGCTGCAACTGCCGCGCGGGCGGGATTTAGCTCATCGGTAATCTGAAAAAAGGGGCAGGTGAAAGGGTATGCAAGAGAAAGTAGGCGGTGCAATCCTTGTTATTGAGGATCACAAGGTGATGCGGAAAGCGATGTGCGACGTGCTTCAGGATGTGTTTCCTGAATGCGAGGTGCTGTGCGCGGCGACAGGGGAAGAAGGTCTTTCCCTGGCGATGAGACACCGCCCCCTGGTCGTGATTACAGACCTGTGCCTTCCCGGCCTCACGGGGATCGATGTCACGTGCCGAATCAAGACTCTTTGGCCCGCCACGGGCGTTGTGATATGCACCCTTTCAGACGGACCCACTGATCGGAAGAAAGGAGAGGATGCGGGAGTCGACGAATGGGTTTCGAAGGCCGAGGGCGTCGATGCACTTCAAGCTGCCGTCGGACGCTGTTTGACCGCTTGCGCGCAGCGAATGCAGCGCGCCGGCTCTACGAGGGGCGCCTCTCCGCCCACGGCTTGCCATGGGAACTGGAAGTCGTGTGTGGCATGACCGATCGAATCTGGAAAACAGAGCCTGGCGACGGTCCCCTTGTGGCAACAGCCATACACGACGGAACGAACGTACGGGACGAGGTGCGGGAACATATGGTTCTTGGTGCGGGGGTACGCCGCCGTGAAGAGGACCCGTTCACGGCGGAATGGACGCATATGGCCCCGACTAGAATCGTCGGCACCCGCTCACGGTTTGAGGTCGACTTGAACCGTCCCAGGGAGAAGGCCGTCTACTACACGCCGGATGATTGCTGGGACCTGCGCGTCTGGCGTGACGGTATCCCCGATGACGTTGCGGCGAGATCCTTGAGGAACTATGATGCATTCTACGCGATGTTAGGGAAGATCTATGCTGGATTGGCAGACGAGTATGGGCGATTTGTCGTGTTTGATCTGCACAGCTACAACCATCGGCGCGGCGGACCCGACGTTCCCCCGGCCGACCAGACCATGAATCCGGACGTGAATGTTGGGACTGGAACGATGCAGCAGCGAGCAACATGGGCCCCGGTTATCGACCGGTTTATCCAAGACCTCGGCAACTACGACTTTCCCGGGGGAAGGCTCGATGTGAGAGAGAACGTCAGATTCCGTGGGGGCCAGCATGCGCGTTGGGCGCACGAGACCTTTGACGGTGCGGTGTGTGTCTTGTCAATCGAGGTGAAGAAGTTCTTCATGAACGAGTGGTCTGGAATGGCCAACCCCGAGCTTGTCGATGAGGTCGGCAAGGCGTTGGCCTCCACCGTGCCCGGTGTACTTGCGGAACTGGGGAGGTTGTGATGGCGGGCTCTGGATCGCAGGCAAAGGAGCCCTGGGTACCTCCCTCCGGCCTGATTGACGACGTACGGCAGCGTTTAAGGGAGAACAAGCCCATCCGCCGAACACTACCGGTGGGGGGGCGGATCCATATCGACCGGCAGATCCCCTTTCTTTGCATCTGGCGTCGGCCGGTCGGAGACCGCGGCGCGGGCGCAGAAAATCTCGTCACGAGCGAGGCGTCGTACCTGGTCTGTTCTGCTCAGCGACGACTGCACAACGGCATGGCCGAACTCGTGCGCGGCGTCGTGGAGGTGCTGGTGGAGCAGTTCGGCACTTGCCTCCTTCTGGAGTTGTGGGAGGCGCCGGCTGGTGAGCCCGAGACACCCGTGTCGGCAACCCGTTTGTCGCCTGCCTTTCGTGTGATTGCGACCCGCGGGGCATCAACCGATGATGTGACAGAAGACATCGAGACGGCTCTTTGCCGTGTGAAGCTTGAGCGCCGGCCGGCTCGGGTATCCACCGCGTGCTCAGCCAAGAGTTGTCCCTCCAAGTTGCGCCCCTTTCTGAGCAGTGCCGATGCCGCCAAGATGGACTGTCTGCTCTACGGGATCGAGATTGCGCCGGTTTATCGCAGCGTGGAAACCTGTGACGTTTTCCCACGTGTGCTGCGCAGGTTGCGACACAGTCTGAGCATCGCTTTGCGCCGTGCGATCTTCGATTTTTCCCGCAAACATACCACCCACTCCCCCGCCCACTACCACACGTTGGGCCGACGCGCTGTCGTTAAGGCTGTATGGGACGTGGACCGAATGCTGGCGGAAGCGAGCGACCAGTTTGATTTTCTGCTCCAGCTCACGCCGGTCAATGCCGAGCAGGCATGGTCTAAGTTCAAGCGGTCTAGATACCAGGGGAGTCCGACCTTTCATTATCGACCGCTACCCGCGGAGCCCGCCGTGCTGAAACGCAGGCTCTACCGGGCCCCGGTAGAGCGAATCGAGGATCCCGCCCTGGCCTTGATCTTTCGCGAGAAGATGGACGAAGTGGATCGCCAGATCACCATGCTGCAGGACCGGAGTACCCCGCGGGCACTGCATGAGAGCATTCAGCTTTTCGGCGCCGTGGAGGATGACCTGCTTGACCTTGCGGTTCACGTCCTGTCAGCCATCCCCCCGCGAAGCCGCGAGAGGAGATCCAAGGGCTATCTCGGCCCGGAACAGGTTGCACAACTGGCTCGCCGGGAGATCGCCTATCTCCGTCGGCAGGACCCAACCCTGAACGCCGGTGTAGAGGTGCGGTCGGACATCTCCGGTATGCTTGTGTCGCGCGGAAACCTGCTGATCAGCGACCATCTCCGTGTCCCGGAGTCACGCGCGCCGGCGTTGCTGCAACACGAAGTGGGTACGCATGTACTCACCTTCCACAATGGTCGCTGCCAGCCCTTCCGACAGCTCTGCGCGGGACTGGCTGGTTATGAAGCGCTACAGGAAGGTTTGGCGGTGCTGAGTGAGTACCTCGTCGGCGGCTTAAGCCGTCCCCGCCTGCGCCTGCTGGCCGGGCGTGTGGTGGCTGTGCAGTGCCTGCTGGAGGGCGCCTCGTTCATCGACACGTACCGCCGACTGGAGACTGACCACGGCTTCGCCGATCGGTCGGCATTCATGGTGGCCATGCGTGTGTACCGGGGAGGCGGATTGACAAAGGATGCGGTGTACCCGTTGACTCATCACAAAATGTCACCGAAGGACCCGTAGGGTCGTGAGGTTCTTGACTCATATTCGATGTCACCGAAGCTGGGATAGCACCATGTCCTGATGGTGATCAATGAACTTCTTCAATTCGATGGGGTTGA
>JADHWE010000051.1 GCA_016783675.1 Kiritimatiellia bacterium | reverse complement strand
ATCCTCGATAATACCATTTGTCGTCACGGTCTCGACCACCACTGACTCAAAGTCCCTGGTCTCCGAATACCACGTGGCGCGATAGCCGGCACGCGGAATCATGTTGAGAAAGCCGAACAGGCGGTAAGGTCTATAGAGTCGGTGATAGGTGTCACCCCGCCAGGACGAGATGTCATCGAAGGAGCTCTCATCCGCGAACGCCCACTGCAGGTACCCCGCGGCGGCACGGCCCTCGTAGAAGAACCGGGAGTCGCCGATCTCCTGCCGGAAGATATCGCCCGACAGCTCGGGCATGCGTTCGAGGGAGGTATAGAAACTGTTCATCCGCTTGCGGACGTTCAGATTAAGGAGGTAGCCCTCACCACGACGGGTATAGGTAGCGTAGTTCTCCGGCTGGGCTCCGCGCCGGTGCTCGCCTTCGAAGAAATCCTCCTGCACATCCGGATCGCTCAGGTGGTAGGCCTGTACGAGCGCGTAGCTCCGTCGGCTCGGGTAGTAGCGGTGCCGCAGGCGGATACGATGGCGGTCCTCGTCAACGAGGGAAAGCGCCGGGTCTTCTTCGGGTTGCCACGGCTGCTTGTCATTCAGCGCGTACATCTCCAGGTCCCCCGACCAAGCCGAGTCGGGCTGGTGCCACCGGAAATCCTGCCCAAAGGCAGGTCCGCGCTGCGTGTAGTAATCGAGATGTGTCTCCGTCTTCAGCCAGGGCCACAGTGAGCAGCCATAGGTGGACAGCAGGTACACGCCGAGTCGACTGTCGTAGCCGGGCTGGAACGACCATCCGCAGCCTTTCTCCTGCAGACTTCGGAACCAGTACGGCGTGTAGAAACTCGGAACGCGTCCAAAATACCATACCGCGTGACGCGCTTTCATCCATTCGCGCGGCACAATCGTCAGCTCCTTTGCGCGCACGTGGAAATGGCGATGCTTGCCTTCGAAACAGCAGGTCGTGACCTCGGCGTTGTGCAGGACGAACCGGTTGGTGGAGACCTGTTCGGTGGAGCCGGCGACCCAGTAGAAAGGCCGCGTGTGACCGCTTAGCTCGTCGGAGTGGCCTTCGTCGGTCTGGAAGTTGTAGCTCATCCGCTCGCCCTTCGTGACGCCACTGGGGCGTGTGAGCTCCACGTTGCCGAAGGCCGTGGCCTCCTCGGTCTCCATATTGAGCTGCACGTAGTCGGCCGTGAGTTTTTCGGAACCTTTCAGGATGATCACGTTGCCGGTGACCTCGATCCACCCGGTTTCACGATCGTAGACCAACTTCTCGCCCTTGACATCGATGGCCCCGAGCGGCGGCAGTGCGGGCAGGGGGGCGTCGGCCACGGCGACCTGGGCCGTGGACGCAACTGCACCCAGCTCCTCAGAGGTGAGATCCTCTCTGTCCAGCCCCAATCGCGAGATCTCTTCAGTCTGCGCACTGACCGAGCACGCCACTAGCACACCCCAGGCCAGACACCTGACTACCGACTTCCGACATCCGACTTCCGACATCCGACCTCCGACCTCCGACCTCCGACCTCCGACCTCCGCCTGCCCTCCATAGCCCGAAGGGCGACGGAGGGACCTCCGACTAGTGGTCAACCGTCGTATACAACACATCGCTCGTTTCCGCATCCCGAATCTGGAACGACTCCACGTGGCGCGTGGCGTCGGAACGGAAACTGAGACTGCCCTCGAAGCGCGACTGCAGCTCGATCAACACCTGCTCATCCTCCTCGCGCAGACGTTCCAGCACACTGGGGTGTACCACCACCTGCAGCTTGAGGGCCTTGCCGCGATTGGTTCGCTTGCGCATGATGGCGGCGATTTGCCGCTGAAGCTCCACGCTCATGGCCAACCCGGACTTCACTTCGCCGCGGCCGCGACAGTAGGGACACTCGGTGTAGACCGAAGACAGCAGGCTCTCCTCGGCGCGCTGGCGCGTCATCTCCATGATCCCGAGGTCCGAGATCTGCAGGACGTTGGTACGCGCGCGGTCCCGCCGGAGCGCGGCCCTCATGGCGCGGTACACCGTGTTCTGGTGTTTGCGCGACTTCATGTCGA
This sequence comes from Kiritimatiellia bacterium, assembly GCA_016783675.1. Lineage (GTDB taxonomy): Bacteria > Verrucomicrobiota > Kiritimatiellia > UBA8416 > JABMPJ01 > JABMPJ01. Next base: position 16,828 of record JADHWE010000051.1, on the reverse strand, counting down.
TCAGGTCGATCAGGACCAGGCCGCCGATATTGCGCAGGCGCAGTTGCCGCGCGACTTCTTCCACGGCCTCGGTGTTGACCTCAAGGATGGCCTGCTCCTGTGAGCCCTGCCCCTTGTGCCGGCCGGTATTCACGTCGATCGCAATCAAGGCCTCGGTTTCGTCGAACACGAGGTAGGCTCCCGACCTGAGCGTCACCTTGCGCCGGAACGCGTTGCTGATCTGACCTTCGACATTGTAGTGATCAAAGATCGGCAGCTCGCCATTGTACTTCGTCACGCGCGACTTGGCGCGCCGCGAGATCGTCCCTGCCATCTTGCGAACCTGATCATGCTTCTCCGGATTGTCTACCACGATGCGGTCGACGTCCTCGGTCAGCCAGTCGCGGATGACCCGTTCCACCAGGTTCGGCTCATGGTAGACGCAGCAGGGCGCCGGCTTGTCGATGATGTTCTGGCGCAGCTCCTCCCAGGAGGCGATCAGGCCGCGCAGGTCGCGCACGAACGCGCGCTTGCTGGTGCCCGATCCTGCCGTCCGCACAATCAGCCCGGTATCGGCCGGCGGCTCCAGCCGCGCCAATACCTTCTTCAAGCGTCCGCGCTCGTCACCGTCGGCAATCTTGCGTGACACGCCTTTCAGCTTGGAGCCGGGCATCAGCACAAGGAATCGGCCCGGCAGACTGAGGCTGGCCGTCACACGCGGTCCCTTGGTACCGATGGCCCCCTTGGTCACCTGCACAACGATTTCGGATCCCGCCGGAAAGCGCTGTTCGATCTCTTCATTCGAGAACCGCTGGCGCTTGTTTCCGCCGCTACGACCCCGGCCGCGACCGCGCCGGCCACGACCGCCACGACCGCCACGGTTGCTGTTGCTTTTGTTGCTGCGCCGGATTCCTTCCTCGTGCTCCAGGCGCGAGTCGTCATCGGGGAACATGTCCCAGTAGTGCAGGAACGCGTTCTTCTTGAGACCGATATTCACGAAGGCGGCCTGGAGATCGTGCTCCAGATTCTGAATACGCCCCTTGAATATGCTGCCCACGATCCGCTCTTCGGTCGGATGCTCAACCTGGAACTCCTCCAACCTGTCGTTTTCCAAGATCGCCACACGCGTCTCCAGGCTCTCCGCGTTGACGATAATCTCGCGCTTTGTCCGGTTGCGCGCCTTTCTTCCTAATCCCAATACCATTGCTATCCCTTTCTCTCATCATCCTGTCCATCCTGCATGCCCGCCGTAGCCTTGGCGAAGGCGGGTTCATCCATGTGAATGAACGGGACACTCAATAAACTACTCGCCGGGAACGAATGTGGACGCTCTGAATCATTCCGAGCGCCGACATCACCACCAGCATGAACGAACCGCCATAACTCAAAAGGGGCAGCGGCAACCCCGTAATCGGCATCAACCCTACTGTCATGGCAATGTTGATGTAGACGTGGCAGAACAGCATGGCCACCACCCCCACACACAACAGTCGTCCCAGCTTGTCACGCGCCGACATCGCGGCGCGCATACCTCCCCAGAACACCATGCCAAACAGCAGAAAGACTCCCAGCGACCCCATGAACCCCACCTCCTCTGCAATAACGGAATAGATGAAGTCGTTAGGCGCCACTTTGCGCGGCAGGAAGCCCAGGATATTCTGTGTGCCATTCCTGAACCCCTTGCCCCATAATCCACCGGAACCGACCGCAATCTCGGACTGCAGCTTGTTCCAGCCTACCCCAAGCGGATCGTCGGCCACACCGAAGAAGACCATGATCCGGCTGCGCTGGTAGTCGCTCAGACCGCTCATGGCCGTGATCTTCTCCTGTATTTCCGGATCCATACCCAACTTCTCCGGCAGAAACACCGCCCCGAGGACACACCCGACAGCCAGGATGGCTACCAGGGCAATCACCCCCAGCGTGCGCCATGGAACCCCTGCTCCGTACATCATGATGAATGTCAGCGGAACAAAAACCATGGCGGTACCGAGGTCGGGCTGTTTCAGGATCAGCAGAACCGGCATGAAGAGGAGCAGGAGTACGGCCCCGACCCTGCGCCACTCGCCATAGTAGACCCCCGGCAGCCCCAGCCGACGCGCCAGCACAATGATCAGCGCGAGCTTGGTCGGCTCCGACGGCTGGATATCGAACCCCACGATCGTCAACCAGCGCTGCGCCCCTTCGCGGATCGTGCCGAACAGGAGCACCGCCACGAGCAGCACCAGGCATCCCACGTAGATCGTCCACGACCAGCGCCGCAACACCCGGTAGTCCAGCGCCGCAAAGAAGATGTAACAGAGAATACCGGCAAGCGCCCAGAAGACCTGCCGCTTGTAGAGCGACCGCACCGGAAGCTCCTCACTGATGTAGCAGGAGCTGTAGACGAACAGGACGCCGGTGATAAGCAATAGCAGCGTGGCCAATGCCGTTGCCCAGTTCATGTAGCGCAGCAGTCCGAGCTGACGAATGAAATCTCTCATAGCGCCACCCCTTCCTGCGCCGCGGCGGCCTCAGCGGCGGCGGCCCCCTCCTCGGGAGAGAGGAAAACCGGCTTCGAGCCGAACACGCCCGCCATGAGCTTGGCCATGCGCGGGGCGGCATCGCGCCCTCCGGAGTTCGCGTCCTCCAGGATGATCGCCGCGCCGTACTGCGGCTTGTCAAAGGGCGCAAACGCGATCATCCAGGCGTACTTCCTGCGCGCGTCGCGCGGGCCGTACTCAGCCGTGCCGGTTTTGCCTCCCATCGGCACGGCGGCGATTCGCGCCCGGCGACCGGTCCCGGTCTCCGCCTCCACCACGTCATACATCCCGCCCCGCACCGTCGCGAGCGTTGGGGCGGACCAGGCCATCTTCTGCACGAGATCGCCCTCTTCCCATGGCTCGGCCACAATGCGCGGCGTGTAGATCTTCCCGCCGTTGCCCAGGGCGGCCGCAAAGAGCGCCATCTGCAGGGGGGTGGCCAGGATGGCGCCCTGCCCGATTGAAACGTTGCAGGTATCCCCGCTGCGCCAGCCATCCTTGAGCACACGCCGCTTCCAGGTGTCGTTGGGGAGCAATCCCTTCATTTCGAGGTCGAGCGCAATACCGGTGCGGTGGCCGAAGCCGAAGGCGTCGGCCATGTGGTAGATGCGGTCGTAGCCGCACTTCAGACCAAGCTGACAGTAATAGGCGTTACACGACTGCTCGAGCGACTTGCGCATCGCGATGCTGCCGTGCCCGCTCCTGCGCCAGCAGCGGAAGCGGACCCCGCCCAGCTCGAAGTAGCCGGGACAGTCATAGGTCGTGGACGCCGTGATCCCGCCGTTCTCGAGTGCGGCAATCGCGACGAGCGGCTTGAACGTACTCCCTGGCGGGTACTGCCCCTCGATGGCGCGGTTGAGCAGGGGCAGCGACTTGTCCTTGCGCAAGCGCGTGTATCCCGAGTGCAGCTTCGATGGATCGTAGGTCGGCGCACTGGCCATCGCAATCACGTCGCCATTACGCGCATCGAGCATCACCACGGACCCGCGCCAGCCCTCCAGAAGCGATTCCGCCAGGGCCTGGATTTCCGCGTCCAGTGTCAGCCGCAGGTCCTCGCCCTTGCGCGGCTCACGCTCAAACCGTTCCGTGTGCTTGAACCCGGAAGCATCCACGCGAATCAGACGCCCGCCGGCCAGACCGGCCAGGCGGGTATCGAAACTGTGCTCCACACCAAACTGTCCCTCCATGTCCGGTAGATAGAAATGGTAGGACTCCTTCTCATCCTGGGACAGGCTGGACCGGCCGACGCACCCCAGCACGTGCGCCGCGAGGGTGCCGCGCGGGTACTCGCGTACCGGTTCGATGTGGATATCGACGCCGGGAAAGCTCACGCCACTCTCCACCCAACGCGCCAGGGCCTCGGGCGAGAGGTCGCTCCAGGCCAGGAACGGGAGCGGCAGACGGCGGCGGATGTGTGTATGTACGTCGCGGCGGCTCACCTGCGGCGGCACACCGATGATCTCGCTGATCTCCCGGATAACCCGTTCGACCTCCTTGATCGTCTCGCTTGAGCGTCCCGGCTGGCGCAACTCTTCGACGTAGAGCGCAAGACAGTAGCTGGGGCGGTTGCTGGCCAGGACCGTACCGTTGCGATCGGCAATCGAACCGCGCAAGCCCGGCAGGCGGACGCGGCGGATGCTTTGGTGGTCGAGCCGTTCTGTATGCTCAGAGCCGTGCAACACCTGGACACGCCAGAGTGAGCCTCCGAGGAAGAGCAGCGCGATAAGCATCACCACGACGATGATGCGCAGGCGCAAGTGCTCACCATCCCATGGGCTGTTCAATTCCATCAATTACTTCCCGAACTTTAACAATTCCCACCCACTGATCGCAGCGCCGCGCGCCGATGAATGTCAGGGGCGTAACCACGGCTGCCAGGAGCGCACCCCACAGCAACCGCACGGTCAATCTTCCAAAAGGCCACCACACGGCGTCGATTCGCACCAACATGGCGTAGAGCAGCACCTGCGCTGCGAGCGATCCCATCATGCCGAAAAAACCTGCCGTCACGCGCGAGTCCGGCAACACGAGATTGCGGAACCGTCCCGCCACTACGCCCACCAGCACGAACACGATAGAGGAGTAGCCCAGCGGCACCTCCGTCAGCAAATCATGCAACAGACCGGCCACAAGCCCGGCCAGCAGCACCGTACCCGGCGTGCGGTTGAGCGCGTAGTAGAGCACAATCGCCAGCAGGAAGGGCGGCTTCGCCTGGCCGAGGAACGGCAGGGCCGGGAAAAGCACCTGGAGCCCCGCCCCGATGATCATGAGCACTACCATGACGATGGCGGTAATCATTCGCTCACCACCCAGACGTAATGCAGTCGGGCCAGGTCGGCTGCCGGCCGGACCTTCAGCCGCTGGTAGAGGTGCGAGGGATCCATCTCAAATTCGAGGACCGCCCCCAGCAACAACCCGCCCGGATAGGTGCCGCCCAGTCCCGAGGTGACAACCTTGTCGCCCACCAGGAGCTCCGCGTCCTTATCGACGTACTCCATCGTGCAGGGCTGTGCCGCCAGAACCATTTCGAAATCACTCTTGCCGTTAAGCCCCGTCCCCAGTCCCCGCGCCACACCGAGATCGCCGGTACGCTCCAGGCGACAGGCAACACGGTTGGCCGGATCAGCAAGCAGGAGCACGTCGCAGGTGTGGCGGGTCACGGTCGTGGTCTTGCCTACGAGTCCGTCCACCGTGATCACCGCCTGGTTCGGCTGCACGCCGTCGTCGCTGCCACGGTTGATGCGAACGGTCTGCCACCAGCCGCTGGTACCGCCGCGTGCGATGACACGCCCCAGGAGCAGGCCGTGGGGCGAGGATTCCTTGAACCCCATCATGCGACGCAGGAGACGGTTCTCCTGCTCGAGGGTCGTGTGATGAAGCAGCTCGTGGCGGGTGCGGGCCACCTCGTCGAGCATGACATCGTGCTCGCGCACCGCTTCGCGGGCGCGGAAGAGGAAGGTCAGGACGCCTTGGACACGCTCGCCCATAAGGGTCAGCACGGTCTGGGACGACACGGCACCATCGCGCGCGGCTGCACGAAGGCGCAGTTCCACCGTGATGGGTACACTAACCAGAATTATAATTGCGAGCAGAACGAGTCCGCCCAGCACTCTATTGCCGCGCACAGTTCCCTCCCCGCAGGCGGGAAGTCATACCTACTTGTTGCGGCAGTACATGGACGGGAATTGAACCGATCAGGCCGTGGTCCGGCGCAGGAAGTTCAACTCGTTGAGCACAACGCCCGTGCCTTCAGCTACGGCACTGAGTGGGTCGTCGGCCAAGTGAACGGGAAGACCTGTCTGCTCGGAAATCAGCTTATCGAGCCCCGCAAGGAGCGCGCCTCCGCCAGCGAGGATCATTCCGCGATCGACAAGGTCGGATGACAGTTCGGGAGGACAGCGTTCCAGGGTAATGCGAATGGCGTCGATGATTGAAGAAACCGGTTCCTGCAAAGCTTCGCGCACTTCCTCCGAGGTGATTGTCAGTGTCTTGGGGAGTCCTGCCACCAGGTCGCGCCCCTTGACCTCCATACTTGTCTCTTCCTCAACCGGATAGGCGGATCCCATGGTCATCTTGATCTCTTCCGCGGTCCGCTCACCGATCATCAGGTTATAAACCCGCTTCATGTACTGCACTATACATTCATCCATCTCATCGCCGCCGACGCGTACCGTGCGGCTGAACACAATGCCGGCCAGTGAGATGATAGCTACTTCCGTCGTTCCCCCACCGATATCCACGATCATGTTACCGGCTGGTTCCTGGACGGGAAGACCTACCCCGATCGCCGCCGCCATCGGCTCTTCGATCAGGAACACCTCCCGGGCCCCTGCATGTGTCGCAGAGTCCTTTACTGCCCGCTTCTCCACTTCAGTAATATCACTGGGTACAGCAATGATAATACGCGGGCGTACCATTTTCTTTCGATTGTGTATCTTCTTAATAAAGTAACGCAGCATGGATTCGGTGATCTCGAAATCTGCGATCACACCGGCCTTCATCGGACGAATAGCGACAATATTTCCCGGAGTACGTCCCAGCATACGCTTGGCTTCGTCACCGACGGCCAGGATACGCTTCGTGCCCGACTGGATGGCGACCACGGATGGTTCCCGAAGCACAATGCCGCGGTCTTTCACATAGACCAGCGTGTTGGCTGTCCCGAGATCGATCCCAATGTCGTTTGAGAAAAGGCTGAGTAATCCGCTAAACTTTGCCACAACAGTCTCCACCGAAGGGGGTAGCCGTGGCCAACAAGGCACACGACACCCTTCCTGCTACGTTTCGCGTAATGTGAGGTATACCCCCTGACAAGGTCAAGGAGAGAATTAGGAAGGACGATCGGATGTTCGCACTTAGAACAGCGTGACGCGGCGCTTGGGAATCACGACGCGGTCGCCATCCATGAGCGGGATGTCCGAGGCAGGGTCGCCATCCTCCATCAAACGTGCCACGTTGACCTTGATCTGCTCGTCCCAGCCCTTCAGGTTCTTGCGGATCACGAGGACCGACTTCTTGTTGGCGTAGGGCGTCATCTGGCCTGCTACCCGAAACATCAGGTGCATCATCGTGCAGGCCTCGGAGGCCTTGAACGCATAGACACCGGGCTGCTGCACTTCGCCCAACACCACGATGGAACGATGGCCGCCACCGGCCACCGGAACATCACTGTCACCCATGGGGATAAAGACGTAGGCGACATCGTTGTTGAACAGAGAGACATCCGGCACCGCCGGCGTGCCTGCCGCATCGGCGAACGGGTAGACTTCGCCCTCTTCCGCCAGGGCCGTTGCCTTGAGCAACCCGTTCCGCACGATCTTGATCTTGGCGCCCTTGGCTGTCGGCTTCAACCCGCCCACGCGCAGAAGCGCATCGTTGAGGCTGATCGCATCACCGGCCCCGATCTTGATCAACCCGGGGCTCATCACCTCGCCGCCCACGCGCACCTTGTCATACGAGGCGCGAATAATGCGCACCTGCACCGTGGCGTTGCGGAAATGGCGACTGGTCAGGATGTCCCTGATCTTCTCGGCCGCCTGCGACTCGCTCTTGTTATAAAGAATCACCGGCCCGACGTACCCCAGCTTTACGGCCCCGATCTCGTTGACCGGGTAGCTGCCGTTCAGGGCCGGATCTTCGGCCACGCTGATCTGTACGAGGCAATCAGGCTGAATCGTAATCTCACCCGGAGGCGTCGGAGCGGGCGCCGGAGCGGGAGAGGATACGGCTGGAGCCGGGGAGGCAGGGGCACCGGGAACCGTTGTGACGTCCATCGGCGTCGCTACCGTCACGGCCATCGGCGTGACAACCGTTGCCGGGGCGGATGCCGCGGGTGCAGGTTCGGGAGCCGCGTAGTCGATGCCGGCTTCCATCTCGAGCTGCTGAAGCAGCGCATCTACATCAATATCATAGTCATTAGTGGCACAGCCCACGAGCGTGACGGCCACGAGCACTATACCCAGAAGGTACCCCAGCGACCTAAGTTTCATCCAAACACCTCACCGTCCGGCGCGATACATAGCCAGACATAGAAGGGCTCCCTTTCTATATAAGGGAAAGAGCACCCATGTTTTTCGAGCGTCTAGGCTCGCACGAATTCGGGAAAAACGTCAAGGGGCAATTTCGGTGGCCAGATCGCACCACTCCTCCACCCCCAACACCTGCGGACGGGCCGTTTCAGGCAGGTTTCGCGAGTTCAGCCACGTCCGGCTGGCCGATTCATCCATCTGCAGCCCCGATGCCGCCTTGCGCAGCACGGTCACGAGCTGCTTGCGCCGCACGGAGTAAGCGTATTTCGTCAGGGCGTAGAAAACCGATTCCACTTCCGCAGGAAGCGGGCGGCGGTCGTGCCGCACCAGCCGCACAATGGCTGATGTAACCGCGGGAGCGGGCCAGAAACAGGTTGGTTTGACGACCTTGACCCACTCCACGTCATACAGGCGCTTTACCCAGACAGCGAGCAGTCCGTAGTCTTTCCCCCCCACCGCAGCCGTCAACCGGTCCGCCACCTCGCGTTGAACGGTGAGCACCATCATGTCGGGCGGCGTCGCGTTACGCACCAGGTCCACCAGGATGCGCGTGCCGGGCCGGTACGGCAGATTGGCCACCACCTTGCGCAACCGACCGCTACCCAGCCGGTCGATCCGCTGCTTCAGCATGTCACCACTGACAATCGTGACGGATGGTGTGGCTTTGAATCGCTCAGTAAGGTGGGCAGCCAGGCGATGATCCTTCTCTACCGCGACCAGCTCGGACGCGCGCGCGGCAAGCTCGCCGGTCAGCACGCCCAGACCCGGTCCCACTTCCAGCACGCGGTCCTCCGGCGCAAGCTCCGCGGCGTCGACAAGGATACGAAGCACATTGGCATCGATCAGGAAGTTCTGTCCCAGGCTACGACTTGGGCGGACCTCCAGCTCAGCAAGAAGGGCACGTACCTGGGTTGGACTGGTCAGGTTCATGGGAGAAGCTCATTCACATCCCGTTCATCCTGTTCATCCATGTTAAATAGACTCGGGCGGGAGAATTTTCACGAAGGCATCCTTCTTCAGCCGCGCCACCCAGATAGCGTAGCCGGACTGGATCTCCTTCTGCCGCAGGTTGCGCTCGATCTGGCTGTAGACCTCGCTGAGCGGGGCAACCAGCGCTTCGCGCCGCCCCTCGACCTTGATGATATAGAAGTTGTCGGCAATCTTGACGGCATCGCTCACCTGGCCGGTCTGCGTGGACTCCGTCACCTGCGCCAGCTCGGACCTCAGCTCGCGCCCGGGATCGAGCCATCCCCAGTCGCCCCCCTCCCCGGCGTGCGTCCCGCCGGAGAATTGCGTGGCGAGGTTTCCGAAGTCCTCGCCGTCGCGGGCCCGCTGGACCAGGCCCTCAGCCTGTTGCTTGCGCTCAACATGATCCGCCACCTGCTCCGGTGTCAGTACGATCATCCGCACACGCACCTGGGCCTCCTGCCGGAACTCGTCCGCGTGGCTCTCGTAGTAGGCGCGAACGCGGCCGGGGGTGATCTGCACGTACTGGTCCACGTTGGCGCTACGCATCGACTGCACGATCATCTGCCGCTCGATCGTCTCGCGCCACTCCCCGTAGGTCATCTTCTCGAGCTGCAGTGCGCGCATGAGCGTCTCGCGATCACCGTCGAACAGATCGTCGATCATCTCCTCGGCGCGCTGGTCCACGACCCAGGCCGGAAGCCGACCGCCCTGCTTCTCGTAGGCATCCAGAACGAGAAAACGCTCCACCAGCGTGTTCATCGCATTGTCAAAGGCCTCGCCCAGCCGCTTCTGGAGGGCATCGCCGCGATACTTCTGCATGAGCTGGCGCCGCACCGGCTCGATCAACACCATCACGTCCGACAGCGTGATGACATGCTCGTTTACATACGCCGCCACCCCATCCACACGCATCCGCTCGACATCATTCGTCTCGGCCCACATAACCGAGGGAAGCAATGTTACAACCGCCGCCAAGCAGCATATGATCTTCATCTTGTTCTTCCTGCTTGCCACGCGTTCATCGCGTGGTCCATCCATGTTGATATCAGGGCAACATGCGTGCAGTGAGTAAATCACCGCCGATGCCCGTTGACAATGCAATTTGCCCTGCGGTACCATTTGAGCGTGATGAAACACATAGCCATTTCCCTTCTTATTGTCCTCGTTCTGGTCGGTGGAACCTGCTTTGTCGGCTGCGAAACCGAGTCGGCCTCGCAGAACAACATACGGATCAACCCGGCTTCCGCCATCATCCTGATCGACGAATCACTCGAACTGACCGCCAGCGGCGGGTTCGATTATGAATGGTCGCTCGAAAACGAAGCATGGGGCACGCTCTCTACCACCATAGGCAACCGCACCGTCTATACCAGCGCCTACGACCCTGCCGCCGACACCTGGCAGGAACACCAGGTCATCACCGTCACATCTTACATCAACAAGCAGTCCACCAACGCCACGGATTTCTCAGATTACGCTCAAACCGCCGAAGCCATCATCACACACCAGACCGCACAGGTTGTGGTGCAGATCAGCCCGCCGAATGCCACGGTGACGGAGTTCGGCTCTGTAACCTTCACCGCCAGCGGCGCCAACCGCTATTCGTGGAGCCTGCAGTACCCCAGTTGGGGCGAGCTTACAGCCACCCAGGGCGAGACAACCACCTACACCAGCACGTTTAACCCCGGCACGGAGCACATTCAGGTTATGACATGCACGACGGACCGCGGTACGACCACTGCGCATATCGTGCATGATCCGGAAGGCATCGTTATCACCCCGTCCACCGCATCGCTGAACCCGGGAGAGTCCGTCACGTTCAACGCAACAGGCGCCACTTCAGTAAACTGGAGCTACAGTGGCAATGGAGCGCCCAACATCACAGGCGTTCCTTCGGGCAACAGCTACGAGATAACATTCACGGTCGACTTCGTGGAGAGCGACAATCCACGTATCGTTACCGTGCGGGCCAGTTCGGGTGAGGACGAAGCGCAGGCTTCCGTCTCACTCTACGGCACGATTCCGTAATGCCTCTCCAGATCTCCAGCCTCCAGAACCCGCGCATCAAGCATGCGGTCAAGTTGCGCCAGCGGTCACATCGCGATGATGAGCGATTGATGCTGGTAGAGGGCTACCGCGAAATCAAGCGGGCGCTGGATAACGGACATCCTCTGCACGAGCTCTTCTTCTGCCGGGAACTCTTCCAGGGACCTAACGAGGACGCGCTCATGGAACAGGCGACGGCGCAGGGCGCGCAGTTGTATGACTGCTCCGAGCCGGTCTTCCGCAAAATGGCTTACCGCGACCGACCCGAGGGGCTGCTCGCTGTCGCTCCGCATGTGCAGGCCTCGCTGGCGGATCTGGATGATGTCCCCGCCCCGCTTCTCGTCGTGGCCGAGGCCATCGAGAAGCCGGGCAACCTGGGAACGATCCTGCGCTCGGCCGACGCCGCCGGGGCGGATGCTGTGCTGGTGTGCGATCGCTGCACGGACATTCACAACCCCAACGTGGTACGCGCCAGCATAGGGATTCTCTTCGCCCTGCCCGTGATCGAAGTCTCAACGGAAGAAGCACTGGAGTGGCTCCACGCCCGTGACATTCAGATCGTCGCCACCACCCCGCACACGGACACCCTCTACAGCGACACCGATCTCACGAAAGGCACCGCGCTGGTGATGGGAACCGAGCAAGTGGGCCTGACTTCAACCTGGCTCGAAGCCGCCACGGTCCAGGTCCGCATCCCCATGCTCGGCCAGGCCGACTCCCTCAACGTGGCCTCCGCCACCACCCTCCTCCTCTACGAAGCCGCCCGTCAGCGGGGATTCTCGAAGTCGGCACAGTAGTCGGTGGCTTCGACGAAGGTGACGTGGAGGTCGCAGCGCTGGGCGAAGGGGTTGACGACGTAGTGTTTGCAGTAGCGGCAGACGCGCTGCTTTTCGTCGTCGGTGAATACATCGACCTGGTCGGGCCGGTCCTCGTCGGTGAAGATCTCGACCTTGCGCTGCTCCTTGAACGGCACCTCGGCCTCGGAGGCGTAGACATGGCCGCAGGAAGCACAGCTCAGCTCCTCACCGGTCTTGGTGAACCCCTCGTAAACCGGCTCCCGCTTCAGCAGCGCATCCTTGCCGCAAGCTGTGCAGATGATCTCAATCATGGGTAGAGAACTCCAACACCGCCCGGATTCTCCGCACGCCGGCACTGGAGGAGCCTTCCTTTTTGATGCGGAAGTTCCCCAGCTCACCAGTGCGGGCGACGTGGGGGCCACCGCAGACTTCCTTGGAGAAGTCGCCGATGGTGAAGACGTTGACCTGCTCGCCATACTTCGCATCGAACAGCGCCATGGCGCCCTGCTCGCGTGCCTGCTCGATGGTCATGGGCTCCATGGTCACGGGCAGATCCTGCCGGATCACCTCGTTCACCATCTTCTCCACGGCCTCGCGCTCTTCCATGGTCATCTTCTCGTGATGCGAGAAATCGAAGCGCAGACGATCGGCCGTGATATTCGAGCCGCGCTGCTTGACATGATCGCCCAGCACGGTCTGCAGCGCCTTGTGCAGCAGGTGCGTGGCGGTGTGCAGGCGGGTCGTCTGCTCGGAGGCATCCGCCAGCCCGCCCTTGAAGGCCTTGTCGGCACCCGCCTTGGATACCGCCTTGTGCTTCGCGAAGGCTTTGTCGAATCCCTTGCGGTCGATCGTGATGCCGCGCTCACCGCAGATCTCTTCGGTGAACTCCAGCGGGAACCCGAAGGTGTCGAAGAGCTTGAACGCGACACGCCCGGCCAGCATGGTCTGGTTATGCTCGGTCATGCGCTCCAGCACCTTCTCGAGCTCGGACATCCCGCGCGTGAGCGTCTTCTCGAAGCGACGCTCCTCCTCGGTCAGTTCACTCACGATGTGCGTGCGGTTGCGCTCCAGCTCGGGATAGACATGGCTGTAGTTCGTGATCACGGCCTCGGCGATCGGGGCCGCGAAGACCTCGCCCAATCCGAGCTGCTTGGCGTAGCGCACGGACCGCCGGATCAGGCGCCGCAGCACATACCCCTGCCCCAGGTTGCCGGGACGTATGCCGCGGTCGTCACCCAGGATGAAGACGGAGCTGCGGATGTGGTCCGCCACCACGCGAAACGCGTGCTGTGTCTCGGGATCGTCGTCGAAATGCTTGTCGCACCCGGCCTCGATGGCGGCGAGGATAGGCGCAAAGAGCTCGGTCTCAAACACGTTGGCCTTGCCTTGCAGCATGGCAATCGTGCGCTCGACGCCCATGCCGGTATCCACGTTGGCTTGCTTCAGCTTGGCGTAGGTTCCATCGGCCTGCTTGTCGTACTGCATGAAGACGTCGTTCCATACCTCGAAGTACTTGCCGCAGGAGCATCCGGGCTGACACCCATCGCCACAGGCCTCCTTGCCGGTATCGATGAACATCTCGGTGTCGGGACCGCACGGCCCGGTCTGTCCGGCCGGCCCCCACCAGTTGTCCTTCATGGGCAGCGCGTAGATCCGTTCGTCCGGAATACCGAGGCGATTCCAAATGGCCTGGCTTTCATCATCGCGCGGCACGGTCTCGTTGCCCTCGAAGATCGTAACGGAAAGACGGGCGGGATCGAACCCGAGGTAGTCCGGCGAGGTCAGGAACTCGTACGACCAGGCGATGGCGTCCTCTTTGAAGTAGTCGCCCAGCGACCAGTTGCCCAGCATCTCGAAGAACGTCAGGTGCGAGGGATCGCCCACTTCCTCGATATCCCCGGTTCGCACGCACTTCTGGCAGTTACAGAGCCGGCTGCCCGCCGGATGCGCCTCGCCAATGAGATAAGGTACGAGGGGATGCATGCCGGCCGTGGTAAAGAGCACGGTGGGGTCGTTCTCAGGAACCAGCGACGCCGAAGAGATCACCGTGTGCCCCTTCGACGCAAAGAATTTCAAATACAAATCACGCAGTTCGTCAGCAGTCATAATTACCTGTCCACTCTTCTGTTTTCACATGGATATACAGGATAAAGAGGATGGGACACGCGCTCCGCGCGTGTGAGCACAAGCAAGTCGGCCGCAGGCCGGCAAGCTATCCCGCGAATCCTGTTGATCCTGTCAAAAGAAAATCTACTTCTGTTCGGCGACGTGCGCGTTGATCTTGTCGATCATGCGTTGGAGGAGTTCGGGGTCTTCCTCCAGCGCCCTGCGGGCGGCTTCGCTGCCCTGGCCGATCTGCACGTCCTCGAATGAGAGCCAGGAGCCGCGCTTTGTGATCAGGTTCAGCTTGAGTGCGGAATCCAGCACGGAGCCCTCCCAGGAGATGCCCTGCGCATACAGAATGTCGAACTCGGCCTCGGTGAACGGCGGCGCCATCTTGTTCTTCACAACCTTGACGCGGGTCCGGTTGCCCATGACCCGTCCGGTCGAGTCCTTGATCGCGCCGATGCGGCGAATATCGAGTCGCACGGAGGCGTAGAACTTGAGGGCACGCCCACCCGGCGTGGTTTCGGGGCTTCCGAACATGACGCCGATCTTCTCGCGGATCTGGTTGGTGAAGATACAGGTGGTCCTGGAGGTGGCAATCCCACCCGTCAGCTTGCGCAGGGCCTGCGACATCAGGCGAGCCTGCAGGCCCATATGCGAGTCGCCCATATTGCCGTCCAGCTCGGCCCGCGGCGTGAGCGCGGCAACCGAATCGATCACCACGACATCCAGCGAGTTACTGCGCACGAGCGTTTCGGCGATGGTCAGGGCCTCTTCACCCGAGCCGGGTTGCGAGACGAGCAGGTCGTCCAGGTTGACGCCGATCTTGGCCGCGTAGCCGGGATCCATGGCATGCTCGGCATCAATGAACGCGGCCAACCCACCATTCTTCTGCGCGTTGGCGATGATGTGTGAGCAGAGCGTGGTCTTGCCCGAAGATTCCGGGCCGTAGATCTCGACCACGCGTCCGCGCGGTACGCCGCCAATTCCGAGCGCCAGGTCCAGCGAGAACGCACCGGTCGAGATGGCGGCCACCTTCTCAGAGGCCTTGGCATCGCCCATGCGCATGATGGCGCCTTCGCCAAACTCCTTGCGGATTTGAGCCAGAACAGCGTCCAGCGTGGTGGGGGCTTCTTTTGGTTGTGATTTTTTCGCCATGTTACTTTTCCTCCGAATCCAGATACTCCCGCAGCCACTCCAACGCAGCACGGCAGGTCTGCTCCTTGATCTCCAATCGATCACCTTCGAATTTGAATTGCCGCACGTTAACCTCTCCGCGCGCGTTGGCAAAGCCCATAAACACGAGTCCCACCGGTTTTTCGGGCGAGCCGCCGTCGGGACCGGCAATCCCGGTCACACTGATGCCGATGTCGGCTCCAAAACGCTCCCGCACGCCGGCAGCCATCTGCTGTGCGACCACCGCGCTCACGGCGCCCTGTGTCTCCAGCAACCCCGCATCCACGCCCAGGAGGCGTTCCTTGGCAGCGTTCGCGTAGCTCACCACGCCACCGAGAAAATAGGCAGAACTGCCGGGAGCCATCGTGATGCAGTGTGAGATCAATCCACCGGTGCAGGACTCGGCCAAGGCCAGCGTTAGCCCCTTCGCCGTGAGAAGATCACCCATGCTATCAGGTCTTAACATCTCACATCTGTCCTTCTCAATAGACCAAGCCTATTCACACATCCACAGATGCTGGATGTTAAGACCCCTACGATTAAGCATCCCAAGTCAATTCGGCTCGCTCGGAGAGCTCGCCCTACCTTGTCGAGGGTTAGGTAGGGCGAGCTCTCCGCGCGAGCCGCCACCACACCACTCAACTAATCCCCATACCCATCCGGGTGCGCAACATGCCAATTCCAGGCGCTGGATATGATCGGCTCCAGCTCCGGGCACTGCGGTTGCCAGCCCAGGACCCCTCGTGCCCGCGAGGCGTCTGCCACGAGTCGGGCGGGATCGCCGGGGCGCCGCTCGGCGATCTCGGCGGGAATGTCGTGGCCGGTCACCCGGCGCGCGGTCTCCACGATATCCTGCACGGAATAGCCGGTGCCGTTGCCAAGATTGAACGGACCGGACGCATCCGAGGTCACGGCAAGGATGTGCGCCTGCGCGAGGTCGACGATATGGATGTAGTCGCGCACGCAGGTGCCGTCCGGCGTATCGTAATCGTCGCCATACATCAGCACCTTGTCCCGCTGCCCGAGCGCCACCTGCAACACGATCGGAATGATATGGGTCTCCGGATCGTGGTCCTCACCAAATTTCTCCGTGGCCCCGCAGGCATTGAAGTAGCGCAGGTAGACGGCTTGCATACCGTAGATCTCGCGGTACCAGTTCAGGACCTTCTCGAATCCAAGCTTGGACTCCCCATAGGGATTGGTCGGCGACTGCGGCTCGGTTTCGCTGATCGGAACCGTCTCGGGCTGCCCGTAGGTGGCACAGGTGGAGGAGAAAACGATCTTTCCGACGTCTGCCTGCAACATGGCGGAGGCCAGGTTGATGCCGCCCTTAAGGTTGTTCTCGAAGTACATCTCCGGACTCGTCATCGACTCCGGAACCAGCGCGTAGGCGGCAAAGTGCATCACGGCATCGGGCGCGACGTCAGCCATCGCGGCGCTGATCTCCGCGGCGTGGCGCAGATCCCCTTCGATCAGGCGCGCACGTGAATCGACGGCACTGCGATGGCCGCGCTCGAAGTTGTCAAACACCACCACCTCGTGCCCCTGGTCAAGCAACTGCTCCGTGGTGACGCTACCGATGTATCCGGCTCCGCCGGTGACGAGTATTTTCATGGTCCTCCCCAACATAGTGATTGTGCCCGGCTCGCTCGGAGAGCTCGCCCTACCTTATCGAGGACGGGGTAGGGCGAGCTCTCCGAGCGAG
>JADHWE010000050.1 GCA_016783675.1 Kiritimatiellia bacterium | reverse complement strand
ATGCGGCTTTCTTTGGATCATGCGCTTGTTGTGACAGTGATTTGCGGGACAGATGCTACCTCCAACAGGCATTGATTGTCCCGCTCAGTATACGCACTTGCGGCTACTTTGCCAGCCGAGGTTTTATGAGAAAGCCGTGCTCCAACCAGGCATCCATCTCGCTCTTGCGCCCTTCTTTTGGGAGAACAAGCAGGTGTGTGGAGTGGAAGGCGTAGAATTCGTGACTGCTCAGATATTCGAGAGAGACAAAACCGGTCCACAAATCCTCCTGGCCCGGCGGAGAAGAGAGAATGCCGACGACGACCATCTCGGTGGGAAGCTCGTCGTCCTCTCTCGCATCGTGCGCCCGCCCGATCTTGTCGCCCACCTGCCAATCGCGGTTCTGGGCTAGCACGCTAGAGATCACAATCTCGTTGGTGCGGGGCCGGGGCAGACGGCCCTCTTCCACGCGCGCGCCATACAGATCGACGAGCGTCTGCAAATCGCTCTCGGAAACGCCATAGATGGGAATCGTAGGATGCGACATCGGCGGCACGTCCACCCTGATGCGCAACTGAATCGCGGGAATGACAGCGGCTACGTCCGCGTGCGCCCTGATTTGCGCGCTCACGGCGGGGTCAACGGTCAACTCTGTCAACGACGAGACGACACTGACCTGACGCAAGTGCTCGAAAAGCGTCAACCACGCATCCATCATCGGTCCAAAAACGAACCCCGGAAACGCCACCCCCAAAATCATCAACCCCATCGTCACGGTCAGCGCCAGCCCTCGACGGCGATGACGCAGATAGAACGTCCAGGAAGAGAGCGGTTTGTCCGATGAACAGGTCGCCGACTGCCGCCCAGCCGCCTCCGCGCTGAGCTGATCCCGCTCGATGATGGCCACGGCGTCGAGCCGATCTAACGTGCGCCTGGCGTTCCAGACCACAAAAACAATCGCAGCCAGCGGAACAGGGATGGAGAACCAGACTGGCGTCAGACTTGCCAAACTCAGATTGATCCCATTAGGCTCGTAGAGCCTGACCTTGAGCAGTGCAAAAAATCCCCAAGACAACGCCAGACCAGCGATCCAACCCAACACCGCCACGACGACCGTCTCCAACGCCAACCGGCGGACGAGGCGGTTCTTACCGTTACCCAGGGCGTGCAGCACACCGAACTCGGCCAGTCGCTTGGATAGGGCGATCTGGTTGATCATACCGACCACCAGCGCAATCGCTACCGCGACCAGGACATCCACCACACCAAACAACGAGTGGAAATTGCGCGAGACGCGCACGAAATTCTCTACCAGTTGACGGTTTGTCCTCACCTCAGCGTAGGGAGAGATCGCGGTCTCCAGAAAATCGTCCACTGCCACCTGGCGGCCATCCTGGGCGACGACGATCAGGCCGGGCGTCCAAGGCGAGCGAAAACGCTCGTGATTATTGACGTACTCGTAGGAAACAATCCCCACCGGCGGGCTTGGCCGGGAACCCGTGCCATCGTCCTCCAAAATCCCCACCACGACCAGGGGAGACGGAATGGCCGCGAGCCAGTCCTGATTGGACGAGCTATTGATCTCGTCCCCGACCCACACCTTTGCCCCCTTGGCCATCGTTTCCGAAAGCAGCATCTCATTCGTGTGCGGTCGGGGCAAACGCCCCTCCTTCAGGCGCAGGTCGAAGGTATCCAGCAGGGCTTGCATATCAGACTCGGACACGCCAAACAGGTGACTACCTCCGGTGATGGGGGGCCAGATCGTGGTCACTCCCTTTTCCTGCACGACGCGCGCCACGTCTGGATGGGATCGAATCTGTGAGACCAGACCTGGGTCCAGGGTTGGGCCAATGGCAGACACCAGGCTGACCCTGGTTTTGTAACTTTCCGAGTAATACATATGCTCCACCAGAGAATCCGGCAGGCGCACCATGACGCTGATTCCCAGCGTCATCAAACTGACAAGCCCCAGCAACAGCAACGTCTGCCGCTTGTGGCGGCGGTAAAATGTCAAAGGTGACAGTGGATTCATTGACGTTATCTCCTCTCGACGATGGACACGGGATCGAGCCGGGACAGCATCCAGGCAATCGTGCCCGTGCTGGCGACGACGACGGCCAGCGGGATGGGCAGCGTGAACAGCCACGGCGACATGTCAAAAAGGTTCAGCCGCAGGCCCGCCGGGACGTAGACCTTGGCCTGGGTATAGACCAGTCCGGCCAGGCACAGCGCAGCGCCCACCAGCCAGGCGGCGGCCACCACGCTCACAGTCTCTTTCATGGTGCGGAAAACGAGCCACGGACGGCCATGTCCGACGGCGTGCAGGATGCCAAACTCGTCTCGGCGTTGGGTAAAATAGATATAGTTCAGTGCCGCCAACGCAATCACCGCCACGATGGCGACGACGCTCTCGACGGCGGTGAGCATCAGGATCACGCCGCGCGTGACTTGGTCCAGCTCGCGCAATTTCGCGTCGTAGGTCTGCACCAGCGTTTGCATGGAGGCTACGCTTTCCTCCAACCACGCATCCAACTCGGCCTTGCGTCCCTCGACTGGGGCGACGAGCAGTTGAGTCGGCTGGGACGCGTAAAGCTCGTGGCCCGCCAGGTACTCGGAAGAAGCGAGTCCCAGCGCCACGTCGCTGAACGCAAAGATGCCGACGACCACCATCTCGGTCGGAATGCCCTCATCTTGCTCAAAGACTGGACGGCCAACTGTATCACCCACGCGCAGGCCGCGATTCAGCGCCAGCGACTCTGATAGTACGATTTCGTTGGAGTGGGCGCAGGGCAGGCGACCTTCCTGGAGACGCATCTCGAACAAATCCGCGAGATACACCATGTCTTGCTCGGAAACGGCATAGATTGGGGTCATAGCCACCGAGACGGGCGGCACGTTGACCGTTAGATTCAGCACCCTGGTGAGGATGACGTGCTCGACGGCAGGGTGAGCCCTGATTTGTCCTGCCACGCCGGGGTCAACGGCGCGACCCACGCCCGGACTGACCTCACTGACGTAGCGCAGGTAGTTGAGGAAAAATGGTTTTTGCACGTCAATGGTCGGCCCGAAAGAAAAGACTGGGAAGGCGACCCCCAGGATCATCAGTCCCATGACGACGACCGACGTTAGCCCCCGGCGGCGATGGCGCAGGTAAAAGGTCCAGGGCGACAGTGACCTGAGCGACGAGGATTTGGCCGCCGGCCGCCGGTCTCTGGCCTCTAAGCTAAGTTTGCCCCGCTCGACGATGGCGACGGTGTCGAGGCGCGCAAATATGCGCACGATGCTAAAGGTCACGAAAGCGACCACGGCCAACGGAATCGGGATGGCGAACCAGAGCGGCGCGAGGTTCAGCGGGTTCAACTCGACGCCCCGTGGCGCGTAAAAGTTGGCGTTGAGCCAGGTCAGAGCGAGCCACGAAAGCGCCAGCCCGGCGAGCCAGCCCGCCCCCGCCAGAAAGGCCGTCTCCAGCGTCAGGCGGCGAATCAGCTTGGCTTTACGATGGCCGATGGCGTGCAGCACGCCCAGGTCCGCCACCCGTTGCATCAGGGCGACCTGGTTGATCACGCCGATGACCAGCGCGACCACGACCGCGACCAGGCAGTCCACAGCGCCAAAAACGAGGTTGAACGTTCGACGGGTACGCGCCAGATACTCGGACCTTTGCTTGTGAGTTTCCACGCGCGTGCGCGGCGAACGGATGGTCGTCTCCACAAAGTCATCCACTGCCGCCTTGCGGTCCTCTCGGGCGATGACGAGCAAGCCAGACTGTCGAGGCGCGTACGTTTCGTGGCTATCGAGATACTCGTAAGAGACGATGGCCACGCGCGCTCTCTGTTCTGGACTGACCGAAGGCTCGCTCTCCAGGATGCCCACCAGCATCAGGGGGGTCGGAATGCCCGCGTAGTATTGTTTGTGAACCGAGCGGTCAATCTGGTCACCGATGTGCAGCCCCAGCGCGTTGGATATCTCTTCCGAAAGTGAAAGCTCATTCGTGCGCGGTCTGAGCAAGCGTCCCTCTTTCAGGCGCAGGCCGCAGGTATCCATCAACGCTTGTACGTCGCCCTCGGACAAGCCCAGCACGCGCATAGAACTCGTAGAAACCAGCGACGGCACGTTGATGAGCAGGCGCAAACCATTCTCTGGAATCACCCGCGCCACGTCCGGGTGCGCCCGAATCTGCGACACGATCGTTGGATCAGGGGCCAAATCGACAGCAGGATACACCATACTGAAATGGCTCAGGGGTCCCAGGATGACGATGGACGTGTGCTCCAGGATCGGGTACGACATGCCGACCATGAGGCAGATGCCCAGCGTCACCAGGGCGACGAGGCTCACTTGCAATAACGTCTGGCGCTTGTGGCGGCGGTAGTAGGTCAAAGGCGATAGTGGGTTCATTTCGTCACGATCTCCTCTCCACGATGGACACGGGATCGAGTTTGGAAAGCATCCAGGCGATCGTGCCTGCGCTGGCGGCGACGACGGCCAGCGGGATGGGCAGCGTGAGCAGCCACGGTGTGGGGCTGAAAAAGTCCAGCGTCAGGCCGCGCGGACCGTAGACAAGACTTTGCATGCTGAGCAGGCCGATCCCGCACAGCACTGCGCCGACGACCCAGGCCACGCCGACCACACTGCCCGTTTCTTTCATCGTGCGCCAAACGAGCCAAAGGCGGCTGCGGCCAACGGCGTTCAAGATGCCAAATTCCTCTTTGCGTTGGGTGAAAAAGATATGGTTTAGCGTGGTCAGGGCAACGGCAGCCACGGCAGCGATCATACATTCGAGCGCAGCAAAGGTGAGGACAGTAGCCGTCGTCATTTCTCTGTACTCGCGCTCAAGAATGGCGTAGGTGATGATGCGCGTCTGTGTTGAATCCACGCTCCCCTCCAGCCAGCTATCCAACGTTTGCTTTTGCTCCTCGCACGGGACGATGAGCAAGCGCGGGCCTCGGGATGCGGTGAGTTCGTGGTCTCGCAGGTACTCGTAGGAAGCAAATCCCAGCCAGGGACGAGCGGGGGAGAGGATCCCGGCGACGATCATCTCGGTAGGTAAGTCATCCACGACGAGCGCGCCGTCGTTTTCGCTCTCCCCGCCGATCATGTCGCCCACGTGCAGGTCACGGTTGGCGGCGATCGCCGCCGAAAGCACGATCTCGTTGCTGCGAGGCCGGGGCAGGCGGCCCTCTTGCACGTGCACGCCGAACAACTCCAGGAGGATCGGTAGGTCGGCCTCGGAAACGCCATAGATATTGATGTCGGTCCCGCCGCCGGGCGGCAGGACCATCTGCATTCCAAGCCGAATGGCCGGGATGGTGCGCGCCACCGCCGGATGGCTCTTGATTTGGCCCACGACACCGGGATCGAGCTCAGAGTGGACGGGCGAGATCACGCTGACGTGTTGCAGATATTCGAGGTACGGTATCATGGCGCTCGTCATCGCCGATAGCAAGAACACCGGAAAGGTGATGCCCAGCACCATCAGCGCCATACTGAGGACTATCAGCACCCCACGCCGCCGGTGGCGCAGGTAAAAGGTGAGGGAAGATAGCGGCCTGGCCGACGAACGTTTCACCGCTTTGCGCCCGCTCGATTCTTCGCTCAATTTGCCCCGCTCGACGATGGCCACGGCGTCCAACTGGGCAAAGATCCGTTTGACGCTCAAAAACGTCAAGTCGACGACGATCAGGGGGATGGGCAGGACGAAACAGACCGGCGCTGGGTTGAACAGGTACAGTTCTACGCCCAGGTCATAGAAAAAGCCGTTCTTGAGCCACGACAAGACCGCGAGGGCCACTCCTAGCCCAAGCAGGAAACCGATCCCGGCCACGGCTGCTGTCTCCAGCGTCAGGCGGTGGATCAGTTGCTTCTTGTGGCGTCCCAGGGCGTGCAGCAGACCAAACTCGCCCAGGCGTTTGGATATGGCGATCCGGTTGATGATGCCGACGGTAAGCGCCATGACGACGGCCACCACGCTGTTGATGACGCCGAAAATGACGTATATGCCGACGCGTATCGCGGTAAGCATCGCGGCAAGGGAGGCAAACGTCTGTACCTCTGTATATTTGGAACTGATCGTCGTCTCCAAAAAATCTTCCACGGCAGCTTTGCGCCCCTCCCCGGCAACGACGAGCAGTCTGGTTGCGAGGGAGGCATACAGTTCGTGGCTGCTCAAGTACTCGGTCGAAACAAAGCCCACGCGCACACTCGGCTCTGTGTCGCTCTCCAGGATGCCTACCAGCACCAGGGGCGCGGAAACGGCCTCATAGTAGTCTGTGTCAATTGCGCGCCCGATTTCGCTGCCAAGCTCCAGGTCCAGCGCGCGGGCCACTTGTTCGGAAAGCACGATCTCGTTGCTGCGAGGCTCGAACATGCGCCCTTGTTTGATGCGCACGCCGCAGTGCTGCATCAGATACTGCGCATCCTCTGGCGAGACGCCCATCAAGTGCTGAGTATCTGTCCCAAACAAGGTGGGCATGGATATCCCCAGCCCGTTATCTGGAATCGCGCGTGCTACGTCCGGGTGAGTCTGGATTTGCGAGACCACGGTCGGATCAAGCGCGCCGCCGATGGGAATCACCCGGCTGAGCCTGGTCAGATCGCTGACATTGGCGCGCAAGGGGAGGGTATCGAGCACAGCAACGAGGACAAACAGCCCGACCGTGGCCAGGCTGATGAGCGCGATCTGCAACAGTGCGCTTCGCTTATGGCGGCGATAGTAGGTTACGGGTGATAGTGGGTTCATAATCTCCTCCTCCCCTCGAAATGGCTGATTACCACGTCATCTATCTCACCCCAAAAGCTCCCTGGCTCCATACCCAATTCAACAATCATCTCCCGCTCAATCACTCTCGAATCCCGACGTAGCGAAAACATACGTCTCAAGAAACCAGGGTGCTCTTCCTCCAGGTACCGCACGAGCCAGTACCCGCGCATACCGTGATATGCAATCGCCTCCCCACCCATACGTGATAGCTCTCGATACGTCGGCGGCGCCTCCTTTGGCAAAAAGCCCCTCATAAATTCTAACATCTCCTCTCGGATCGTCGGCCTTTCCAAGAATCGGTCTGTCGTCACCGTCGCTATCCCTTCGTTGAGCCATGTGGGTAGCTTTAGATGTGCTGAACAGGCGTGCACCAACTCGTGGCACGTGACGTGCTGCACGTTCACCTTCATATCCTTCTCTTCCACAAACATGCGAACCCCGATGCTCCTGTCACTTTGCTCCAACAAGCGCGGAGGCTTTACCCCGATCACCACTCGCCTGCCATACCGTTGGGTCCAGGCGGCGCTATACGGCCACGTCCTCCGGGCGCGGAAGCACCAGAATGGCATCGTCGTCCTCAGCAATATCCGCCAGTGCCAAGGGGCCGACTGAAACACAAACCCCAACCAGGAAGTCATCACGTAGATGCGGCAATCCTCAGGCGGCCCCAACCCCCAAACCTCTTGACTGAGTTGGATTGCCTTCACACAGGCGCTACCGATCAAATCCACAGTATCCTGTTCGTCAGGATCAATTACCAACGTAATGCCGCTAATTGTTTTTGACTTCATATACCCAAGATCTCTTTTTCGTACCGCTTGACAAGGTAACAGCGAGTTAACAACATCCCCTGCTAGTCGTTCTGAACGACGCTCTCCAGCCGGTCCTTGATGTTGGACACCTGCCCATCGCGCAAGGTCACAACCAAATCGGCCTCGCTGAGAATCTCGGGATTGTGGGTGACGGCGATCAGACTCCCCTGCTCGCGGTAGCTGCGCAACAGAGCCATCACCTGCATGCCGGTGCGCCGGTCGAGCAGTCCCGTCGGCTCGTCGGCAAAGATGATGCGCGGGCGGTGAATCATCGCCCGCGCCACGGCCGTCCGCTGCCGCTCGCCACCGGAGAGTTCGTAGGGGAAGCGATGCAGCTTATCGCCCATACCCAGATCGGCCAGCAATGCCCTGGCCTGTTCCGCGTGGGGTTTGTCCTGCATCGGCGCGGCGACCATCACGTTCTCCAGCGCGGTCAGGTAGTTGATCAAAAAGTGCTGCTGGAAGACAAAGCCGTACTCGGTGCGACGTAAGGCCACCCGTTCCCGTTCCGACATCTTGCCGTAGGCACGGTCATCCAGGTAGATTTCACCCTGGGTCGCCCGGCGTAGCCCGCTCAGCAAGTAAAGCAACGAACTCTTGCCGGAGCCTGATGGCCCCAGTAAGCCGATGAACTGGTGATCCTCGATGGTGATCGAGACGTCGTGCACGGCGTCTAGCGTGGTCTCGCCGTCTTGATATGTTAGTGTAAGATTTTCTCCCTGTAACACCTTTTTCTCCTTAAAGTTGTTATTCCTGAATCTCTAATCTCTACTATCGCCTCTCAATGATAGACACTGGATCAAGTTTGGACAACGTCCGGGCAACTGTGCCGCTGGTGACCGCGAGCACCGCGACGGGGATCGGCAGAGTAAAGAGCCAGGGTATGGGGTTGGCCAGGTTCAGCCTCAGACCAAACGGTACAAAGACAGTGGAGCGCAAGGCCAACATTCCCAAGAGACACAAGCCGATGCTGACCCCCCAGGCTGTCCCTGTCGTGAACATCGTTTCTCGCAACAGACGCCACACGAGACGCCAGTTGCCGTGCCCTAACGCGCTCAGTACACCCAACTCGGATCGCCGCTGAGAGACAGAAATATAGTTGAGGACCGCCAGGGCGACAGCGGTTACGACAGTAAAGACAACCTCCAGCAAGCCCATGGTCGAAAGGATATTGCGCATATGTTCCTGATGCCGCGCATATTGTTGGCGGTACGTGAGTACAAGTACGTCATCGCTGGCCACTTTGCTTTCCAGCCAATCGTCCAGCACATCCTTCTGCCCAGCCCGGGGTACGACGATCAGCGGGAACACAAATCCTGCGGGGATTTCGAACGCTTCATGGCTCTCCAGGAATTCGAGCGAGATAAAGGAAAACCAGTTCTCTTCCTGCGCGGGGGGCGTGGCAAAAATACCCGCTACGACGAACTCGGTAGGGAGATTTGGCGCTCCGGGGTAAGCGGGATGGTCAGGATCTCCGATCACGTCGCCGACCTCGAGGTTTCGGTTCTGAGCGACCGCTTCGGGAATCACGATCTCGTTGGTGTGCGGACGTGGCAATTGTCCCTCTTCGAGTTCCAGACCATATAGCTCGACCAGGTAGCGCATATCCTCTTCATAAAGCCCATAGGATCCGATCCCAGTATTGGAAAAGGGTGGAACAAAGATATTTAGCAGCCAGGATGCAGCATACGGAACGACACGCTCGACACTCGGATGTGTCCTGATTTGGGCCACAACTCCTGGGTCCAGATCGGAACCAGGCCGCGGAGCGACGAGGCTCGTGCGGAGCAGGTCGCCCAGGTTTGCTTCCAGCGCATTGAATGATGCGGCAAAGACAAAGATGAGCAGTGCAATCGCGACGATCACCAGAGACATCGCACCGATCAACAGCACGGCCCGCCGCTTGTGGCGCTTGAAAAAGGTCAGGGAAGACAGTGGCCTGGTCTGCGAGGTCGTCGCCTTTCGTTGTGGCCCACTTTGCGGGTCCAGTTCGCCCCGCTCGACGATGGATACGGCGTCCAGGCGAGAAAGGGTGCGCCGCGCACTCAGCAGGGTGAAAGCGACCACCGAGATAGGGATCAGTATGACGAGTGTGAGCGGCGCCCACGTCACGGTGAGATCGTGGCCGCGCGGTGCAAAGAGGGTCCATTCGATGAGATAAAGAGCCAGGCGCGAGAAAAGAATGCCCGCTATCCAGCCTACCGAGGCCAATACGGTCGTTTCCGCCGCCAGACGGCGTGCCAGCCATCTCTTGCTTTGACCGGCAGCGTGCAGGATGCCAAACTTGGGCAATCGTTGGGTGAGCGCCATTCGGTTGGCAACGCCGACGATGATCGTGACCGCAATGGCCGCAAACACGGCAATAGGAAGGACGAGAAGAGACGTTTGTTGGTAATCTCTGGCCAGGTCCGCCATCAAATCCTGAAATGTCCACGCATTGACGCGCGACGATTTGATCTCGCTCAAGAGAAAGTCATCGACCGCCAGTTCGTAGCCTGGCCGGGCCACGACGATGAACTGCGTTGGCAAGTTGTCGCGGTACAGTTCGTGGTCGCTGATATATTCGTAAGAGAGGATGCCCAGGCGGATGTCACTCTCCAAAATTCCTACTATCTCCATAGGTTCGAGGATGGTAACGTATCGTCTCAGATCAACCCCATTGTAGATCACGTCCCCCACCTGCACATCCAGAGCCGCCGCAACCTTTTTCGAAAGCATGATCCCATTCGTTCGGGGTTGCAACATTTGTCCCTCTGCCAGTGTTGCCTCGTATCTCTCCAGGAGGTACGGCACGTCCTCTTCCTGCAGGGCCAGCAGATTGATCCAATTGTTTTGACCTCCCATAGCTTCAGGTATGCCAATCCCAATGGAGATGAACGTTGGAAGCACTCGCTCCACATCGGGGTGGGTTCGAATCTGGGTCACGACGGCTGGGTCCAGTTCTATGCCATAAAAAGGTATCACAATGTTGATTTTCGACAGATACATATAGTTGGAACGTGTAGGCTCGGTGAATACGGCCCAGGTCAATGCACCCATCAGGTAGAGTCCAGCTGTCACCAGGCTGATCAAACTCAGTAGCAGCACGGCGCGTCGCTTGTGACGACGGTAAAATGTCCAAAGTGATAGGGGGTTCATACGATTACCTCCTCCAGGTCAATCAGTGCGCCATTGATATTAGTTTCCATCGTGCGTGAATTTCCTCCCCTTCGACTTTGCTCAGGGCAGGTCTTAAGCTCGTGCTCTTAAGGATTGCCACGGCTGATTATCGTCCCGACACCAGTGATCTTTTTGGTGACATTGGGATTGCCATAGTATGCCACGTTGCCTGCTCCAGGGATTTGCACATCCAAGGCATCGGTTGTCCAGAGGGTGACACTGCCTGCCCCACGGACCTCGACGGTGGCTGTTTGGCTCTCTAACTGTGCGGCGCGATAGTTGCCCCCTCCCGGGATGCGAATATCTTGTTCCACCACTTGGCCCGTCAGTTCGGCATTGCCCACCCCACCGATGCGTACCACCAACTCTTCCGCGGTGAGTGAGCCAATGTTGACATCTCCGGCCCCGCCGATCACAATCTCTAGCCGATCCGTGTCGAGGCTTGCCGCCTGGATGTATCCCGCGCCGCCAATATGTATCCCGACGACCTCCTTCACACTCAGGTTGAACCGAATCGCTTCGCTAGGTTGGACACCCTTGTTCCTGGCCTCATCGGTGAAACCAAGGGTGAGCGTCCCGTTCTTCACTTCAGTCTTGATGTATTGCATCAGGTCGTCATCGGCCTCCACGGTCAGCGATTCGTCCTCGCCCTGAGTGATGACCACTTCGCCGGAACCGCTCAGGGAAACGCGGTTGAAATCGCTCACCGATCTGGCCTCGACCACCACGTTGCCTGAGCCTTGGATCACGTTGGGCTGAGCTATAGTCAGCCCGCAGCCACTGACGAGCAACGCACTCAGAATGAGGCTCATTGAGATGAAGCCCATCTTGACGAGTGTGAATCCCAAAGTAGATAGTTTGCCTTTCATTTCTCGTCTCCTTTGCTAAGAATTGGCATCCACGCGGTACGTGGGGCCGGTGACGCGCGCCAGGCGATCCGCAACACTGGCGGTCTGCCCATCGCGCAAGGTAATCACCAGGTCGGCCTCGCTGAGGATCTCGGGATTGTGGGTGACGGCGATCAGACTGCCCTGGTCACGGTAGCTGCGCAAGAGCGCCATTACCTGCATGCCGGTCCGCCGATCCAGCAGCCCCGTCGGCTCGTCGGCAAAGATGATGCGCGGGCGATGGATCATCGCTCGTGCGATGGCCACCCGCTGCCGCTCGCCGCCGGAGAGTTCGTAGGGGAAGCGGTGCAGCTTGTCGCCCATCCCCAGGTCGGCCAGCAGTGCCTTGCCCTGCTCGGCGTGGGCTCTGTCCTGCATAGGTGCTGCGACCATCACGTTTTCCAGCGCGGTGAGGTAGTTGATCAAAAAGTGCTGCTGGAAGACAAAGCCGAACTCGCTGCGGCGCAGGGCCACCCGCTCCCGATCCGGCATCTTGCCATAGGCGCGGTCATCCAGGTACACCTCGCCCTGGGTCGCCCGCCGCAGCCCGCTCAGGAGGTACAGCAGCGAACTCTTGCCAGAGCCAGAAGGCCCCAGGAGGCCGATGAACTGGTGATCCTCGACGGTGATCGAGACGTCGTGCACGGCGTCTATTGTGGTCTCGCCGTCCTGATAGGTCAGTGTAAGGTTTTCTCCCTGTAACATTACCTCTCTCCTTTATTCTACTCCCTATGATACCACCTTCTGGCAGGTTTTTCCATAGGCGTGTGTCACGTTGTGACTGTTACTGTGTCATGCCGTGATATGATACTGTCACGGGGAGAAACCGGCGCCAATGCGTGTTGACTTTTCGTCCAGCATGAGTACAATGGCTTTAGGACTGTCAGGTGTGAGGGAGGTCGAATATGAAACGCACTGTCTTGACTCCGTTTCAGCAGGCGCTCGATGCCATCGAACGGTTTCCTGCCGATGACCAGGAAGCCTTGATCGAGATCATCCAGCGCCGATTGGTTGAGCAACGTCGGGCAGAGATTGCGCGCAATGCCAGGGCCACGGTTCAGGCATTTAGGGAAGGACGTGCGCGTTATGGAACCGTAGATGACCTGCGGCGCGATCTATTGGATGAGTTATGAGGAACCTGGTTTGGGACACCAGCTTCCGGCGTGCGTTCAAACGGAGAACGCGCCGTAATCTAGACTTGCAGGAACGCATTCTGGATGTCCTGACTGCCTTGGCGGAAGATCCCTTTGAGCCAAGGTTGAAAACCCACAAACTGCGTGGGCAGTTGGAAGGGTTGTGGGCCTGTTGGGTGGAATACGATTGCCGGATTATCTTTGCCTTTGAGCCTGATCCGTCGGGCGGAGATGACCTGATTGTGTTGGTAGACATTGGCTCTCGCGGTGAGGTGTACTGATCCGGCCGGACGAAGCTCAAGGTAGTGAGAATGATCCGCGTTGCCGTCGTAGACGACCATCCACACGTCGCCATTGCCCTGCGCGCGCTGTTGGACCAGACACCCGACATCCAGTTGGTGGCCGAGTCACGGCGCGGCGGCGATGTGGCTGCGCTGGTGCGCCGGGCGCGGCCACACGTGCTGTTGCTTGACCTCTTTATTGAGCCTGAGTTCGATGCGCTGGCCGCGGTGCGCCGCCTGCGGGCCGATTTCCCCGACTTGAAAATCTGCCTGCTCAGCGCCTACCTCGAGCCAGCCCTGGTGCGAGATCTGCTGCAGGCTGGCGTCTACGGCTACATCCTCAAGGACGACGACTACGTCTCACGGGTTGACACCATCATCCGTGACCTGGCCGACGGACAGGTCTACCTCAGTCCACAGGCCTACGAGGCGCTGGCGCAGGCTACGCGCGCCGAGAGTGCGGAATCACTGCTCTCGGAGCGTGAGGTCGAGATTCTGCGCCTGGCCAAGCGCGGTCTGCCCAACCCGCAGATTGCACGATCTCTACACATCTCGCCAGGCACCGTGCGCAACCATTTGAGTGCCATCTACCGGAAGTTGGGCGTCCACAGCCGCCACGAGGCGCTCCAGATCGCCGACGAGCGTCACCTGATCTGAATTCGTCAAACGTCAAACGTGAAACGTGGGGCAAGTATGGGTTAAATCATCACGCTTGACGCATGACGTTTGACGCTTGATTTTCACGATGAAAGAGAATGGAATGTTACTGATCGGCCTGGCGCTGGGGTGGCTCACTCTGGTGTTGGGGCTTCTGTTATACCGGGGAGCGCACCGATGGTGGCGCACGCGGCGATACGGAGCGCCCGTTGATCACAGTGTCCTATTGGCAGAATATGGTCGCAAGATGACAGATGCGCTAGACCGGCAGGCATTGGGAGAAGTGCTGACTGTCGAACTGCCGCGTGTATTGCAGGTCGAGCACGCGGTGTTGTTGTTGCCGGAGGCATACCAACTCGTCACCATCAATGCGGGCGATCTGCGTCTCCCTGTAAGCCACGCTGCTGTGCGTTGGGTGGCGTCGGGTGGAGAGGCACAGAGAGCGGATCGGGGGCGGCTGCGCGAGTTGATTCAACAGGGGCGTGCTGACCTGGCGTGGACGAAAGTGTGGGTGCCCCTGATGCGCGGGGCCGAACTGCGCGGGATGTGGTTACTGGGCGCACGAAGTGGTAAGACGCAATACGCGCCCGAAGACCTGCACTGGCTGACCGCCCTGGGCCGCCAGGCGGCCGCCGTGTTGGAGGCGACTCGCTATGCTGAACGGGAACGGCGGGCCGCTTCTGAGATGCGGGCGCTCTACCGCCAGGTGGTGGTGGCGCGAGAGGTGGAGCGTGGCCGGATGGCACGCGAACTGCACGACGGTCTGCTGCAAGACCTGTGCGCCGTGACCCGCGATCTGAAAGCGTGGGAGGCACAATTAGAGGCCA
Source organism: Kiritimatiellia bacterium (assembly GCA_016783675.1). Classification (GTDB taxonomy): domain Bacteria; phylum Verrucomicrobiota; class Kiritimatiellia; order UBA8416; family JABMPJ01; genus JABMPJ01. Next base: position 5,117 of record JADHWE010000050.1, on the reverse strand, counting down.
ATGAGTCGCTTTTTACAGACCTGGCGGCCCGTTCCGGCGAGGCCGTGCACGCGCTGCGCGCGATTTGCAACGACCTGCGTCCACCGCTCCTGCAACATGACTTGGCCTCGGCGCTCAAATCGCTGGTCGAGGAATTGGACGCGCGTTCAACGTCGCCCGTTCACATCGAGATCGCGGCGGACGACCTGAACCTCTCCGACGACGTGGCGTTGGCCATCTTCCGCATCACCCAGGAGGCGCTGCACAACGCCATCCAACACGCCGATGCTTCCGAGATCGCGGTGCGCCTGACGTTATACCCCGACCGACTGCGCCTGACGGTGACCGACGATGGGCGGGGTATTACAGGTGGTGTGGAGCCGGCCCGCTTCGTGGCCCAGGGCCACTTTGGGCTGGCGGGGATGCGCGAGCGCGCAGCGATGATCGGGGGCAAGTTGGACGTGCAGACGGCTGCCGACTATGGCACAGTGGTGATCCTCGAACTGCCGCGCTGACCGGTTACTACAGGGACAAAAATGGAGAAGCCTGCCTCCAGGCAGCGGCGGCAGGCTCACATCTCGGCGTGGAGGACGTCAAGCGCGTCCTCACTGGATTGCAGTGATCTGAAACACAATCTCTCCTCCTGGGGCCTCCACGGTGACCATGTCCCCCACCCGACGTCCCAGCAGCGCCTGGCCCAGCGGCGACTCGTTGGACACTTTGCCGTTGATCGGATCCGCCTCGGCCGGCCCGACGATGCGGAACGTCTCCGGCTCCTCTGTACCCTCCTCGACGATGGTGACACGACTGCCCAGAGCCACCTCATCCGTGGGACCGTTCTCCTGGATGATCGTCGCTTTGCGCAACGTCGCTTCGATCTGCTGGATGCGCCCCTCCAGGAAGCCCTGCTCCTCCTTGGCGGTGATGTAGTCGGCGTTCTCCGAAAGGTCTCCCTGCTGGATAGCCTTCCGGAGCCGCTCGGCCAGCGCCGGCCGTTTCACGTTGGTCAGGTGGTCCAGTTCCTGGCGCAGGTTTTCTATGCCCTCGGCGGTCAGGTAGATAGGTTGATGCGCGTTCATCCGATGTCATTCTCCTCCACAGTCGTTCGGCTGCTCACGACGAAGCCTGGTCTGAGTTCTGGTGAGTCTCTTCCTCCACCAGCAAGCGGCGCAGCACCTTGCCGACGAAGGACTTGGGCAATTCGCGGCGGAACTCTATCTTCCAGGGCACCTGCCATTCCTCGAGCCGTCGCTTGCAGAAGGCGATCAGTTCCTCCTCGCTGAGGTCCTCTCCACCCTGCAGGACGACGTAGGCTTTGACCCGCTTGCTCGGCCAACGCGGGGGCTGCACGCCCACCACGGCGACTTCCTTGACCTTGTGATGCTCGTACAGCACCTCCTCCACGTCCCGAGGGTAGACCTGATACGGCCCTGCCAGGATCATATCCCGCTTGCGGCTGATGATCTGGAAGTAGCCATCCCCGTCCATACGGGCCACGTCTCCGGTGTAGAGCCATTCATCCTGGAGGGTTCTGTCCGTCTCACCCTTGTCTCCCCAGTACCCTCGCATCACCTGCGGACCCCGCACGACCAACTCGCCGATCTGGCCTGGCGACAGGTCTTTGCCGGTTGCCAGATCGACGATCTTCGCCTCGGTGTTGGGGAGGGGTATTCCAATCGATCCGACCTTGCGCAGCCCGTTGAGCGGGTTGGCATGCGTGACAGGTGAGGCCTCCGTGAGGCCGTACCCTTCCACCAGCCGTCCCCGGGTCAATTTCTCGAACGCTTCCTGTACCTCGACCGGCAAGGGAGCCGCCCCGCTGATGCAGCCCCGGATGGATGAGATGCCGTACTTGCGCACACGGGGGAAGTTGTTGATCGCGATGTACATGGGCGGCACGCCGGGGAAGATGGTGGGATGGTAGCGGCGGACAGAGCGCAACACGTCCTGGGTCACGAAGGTCGGCAGGATGACCATCGCCGCTGCCAGGCTGACCGGCACGTTCATCGCCGTGGTCAGGCCGTAGATGTGGGACAGAGGCAGCACGGAAAGGAATACCTCGCGTCCCTCCCGCAAATCTGGAATCCAGTGGCGTACCTGGAGGGTGTTGGTGACCAGGTTGCAGTGGCTCAACATCACCCCCTTGGGCCGCGCGGTGGTGCCCCCGGTGTACTGCATCAGCGCCAGGTCGTCGCAGTCCACGTCCACTTCAGGCGCGGTGGCGGGATGATCGTGCAGCAGGTCGCTCCAGTGGTGGAACCCTGGTTCCAATTGGGGTGGCAGCCGGTGACCCTCCTGAGACTCGCGGGCAAGCGTGAACAGTGCGCGCTGCCACACTCCCATGTGCTCTTTGATGTGGGCGAAGACGACCCCGCGTAACTCGGTTTCGGCCTTCACCTGGCGAGCGACGTTGGCGTACAGGCTGAGGGTGACGAGTACCTGGCTGCCCGAGGCCCGTACCTGACGCACCACCTCATCTGCGTCGGCGACGGGGCTGGTCATCACGATCGCTGCCCCAGCCTTCAACGCGCCGTAGTAGGCGATGACCAGTTGCGGGCAGTTGGGCATCAGCAGCATCACCCGTTTGCCTCGGTCTATCCCCAGCCCGAGCAGCGCGTTAGCGAAGCGGTTGGCCTGCCGGTCAAGCGTGGCGTAGTTGATCTTTCGCCCGAAGAAGTAAATGGCCGGACGGCGAGGGAAGCGGCGGGCGGCGCTCTCCAGGAAACGGTGGAGGGGCCGCCGGGGAATGGCGACGGTGTGGGGCACGCCCTCGTCGTAGCGCGACAGCCACGGACGCTCGCGCACCAACTGGGCGCGGCCGGTGTCGCCCCGCCACGACCCGCGCTCCTGTCCCACGAAGCGAGAGATGGCCCGGTTGACGGCATCGGCCCGCTCCAGGTGAACCAGGTGGGCGGAGACGGGAACGCGCACCTCCTCGGCATCGGGGATGCGGCGAGCGACCTCCTCGAACAAAGTGCCGGGCAGCAGCCGATCGCGGTGGCCGATGATGACCAGCGTGGGAACGGTGATGTTGCGGAAAGTGGACCAACCGTTCCAGGCGTTGAATGTGTTGTGGAAAAAGGCGCGTAGGACGTGGGCCGGCGCGGAGAACGCTTTGCCCGCGAAGAACTTGATGGGGCGCAGGAGGGTCAGGGGCAGGTGGAAGATGAAGCGTGCGCCGGGGTGTAGCCGGAACTCGCCGCCGGTGGAGACCAGGATCAGGCCGCGCAGCCTATCCGGGTGGGCGGCCCCGTACTCGGCGGCGATGGCCCCGCCGAAGGAGTGGCCGGCCAGGAAGAATGGCTCCTGGACGTTCAGTTGGTCGAGCACACTGTCCAGATCGCTCAGAAATTCTTCCATCCTGTAGTCCGAGTGGGGCTTACTGGAGTGGCCATGGCCGCGCAGGTCGGGGGCGATGACGCGGTTGTCGTCGGTCAGGGCACGGAGTTGATGCTTCCACTGCGTGGCCCAGCCGCCGAAGCCGTGGAGGAAGACGATGGTATTGCGCGACCGTTCCGGCTGGATGTCAATCACGCTCAGCCGGACCGGCGGGTCCTGCGAAACGGTGATCCATTCGCGATAGAGGGCCAGGTCAATGTCCATCGGGTGTCTCCTCAGCCATTGCTTGCATCGGTATGGAGGTGATTATAGCACAGTCCGGCGTACGCCAAAGGCAACGCGCCGGCTGCGCCGGCGCGGGAAGGCACAGGTATGCTCGCCACCGTTTCAACCGGCTTGTGCAGTCAGGAGCCTCTCCGCCTTCTCCAACCCCGGCAGCAGACCCATTTGCGCCCTCAGGTCAGCCAAGTCCCGTAGGGCATCGCGCAGGGTGAACTGACCCGGGTCCAAGGCCAGGCCTGCCTGGCAGGCTTGCAGAGCAGGTTCAGTCTGACCAGTGGCCAGGAGGTAGAGAGCGAGATTAAACTGTTCCACTGTGTCCTCTGGCTCTTGGCTCAGGCTGGCACGAGCGCGCTCGATGGCGGCGGTGAAGTCTGAGGCAGCCTGCTCCGGCTGGCCCAGGGCGGCTTGGCACAGGCCGTGCTGATAGGAAATCCAATCGTTATCGGGATCGAGCTCGATGGCGCGGTCGAGGGTGGCGATAGCCTCGTCGTATCGCCCGCCCAAGCGCAGGGCTTCGCCCTTGTTGCCCCAGGCCCACTCGTAATCGGGCTTCAGTTCAGTGGCGCGGTCGAGGGCGGCGATGGCCTCGTCGTATCGCCCGCCCAAGCGCAGGGCCTCGCCCTTCCAGGCCCAAGCCCATTCGTAGTCCGGTTTGAGTTCGGTAACGCGGTCGAAGGCGGCGATAGCCTCCTCGTAGCGCTCAGCCTGAACCAGAGTAGCGCCCTTATTGCCCCAGGCCCATTCGTCGTCGGGCTTGAGCTCGGTGGCGCGGTCGAGGGCGGCGATGGCCTCATCGTAGCGCTCAGCCTGAGCCAGAGTCACACCCTTACTGACCCAGGCCCCTTCAGAGTCAGGATTGATTTCGATACAATGGTCGAAAGCAGCGATGGCCTCATCGTAGCGCCCAGCCTGGCGCAGGGCCGCGCCCTTCTGCGCCCAGTTCCACTCGTCGTCCGGCTTGAGTTCGGTGGCGCGGTCGAGGGCGGCGATGGCCTCATCGTAGCGCTCAGCCAGGCGCAGGGCCGCGCCCTTCTGCGCCCAGTTCCACTCGTCGTCCGGCTTGAGTTCGGTGGCGCGGTCGAGGGCGGCGATGGCCTCATCGTAGCGTTCGGCCAGACGCAAGGCCTCGCCTTTCTGCGCCCAGGCCCCCTCGTAGTCCGGTTTGAGTTCGGTGGCGCGGTCGAAGGCAGCGACAGCCTCATCGTAGCGATCAGCTTGAGCCAGGGCCACGCCCTTCTGTGCCCAGTCCCACTCGTCGTCCGGCTTCAGTTCGGTGGCGCGGTCGAGGGCGGCGATGGCTTCGTCGTATCGCCCGCCCAAGCGCAGGGCCTCGCCCTTCCAGGCCCAAGCCCATTCGTAGTCCGGTTTGAGTTCGGTGGCGCGGTCGAGGGCGGCGATGGCCTCGTCGTAGCGCTCAGCCAGGCGCAAGGCCACGCCCTTCCAGGCCCAGGCCCACTCGTCGTCAGGCTTCAGTTCGGTGGCGCGGTCGAAGGCAGCGACAGCCTCATCGTAGCGTT
>JADHWE010000049.1 GCA_016783675.1 Kiritimatiellia bacterium | reverse complement strand
GTGATGGTACATCGTGTAGCGCCGGCACACTTTCCCCATATACGCGGATAGGTCGTCCATGGTGACCGTTTCGGCTGCCAGATGCAGGTGGCTGGACATGATCGCCCAGTGATACACATTGATCCTGAAGTCCTTCTTGAACCGGACAAGCAGGTCGCGGAGAAATATTCTGTCCGCCTCTGCCTTGATAATCCACGTGCCATTGATGCTGCGGTTCAAGACATGAAAGACACCCGGCCCCAATCGATTGCGAGGTACACGTCCCATATCGAACGGTAGACTATCCGTATGCCTGTATGCAATAATTAAGGTGCAAGATGCTTGTAATAAACTATTAATGCTGGCTGGCACCTATGTCACTGTGAGGCGCGACTACGGTGAGTGGTATCGGGCCTTGTTTGCCCCTTCTGTTCAATCCGGTATTCTGGAGCCCCATCACCTGGCCGGTTTCCGGAATAGTCCTGTCTATATTCGAGGATCCCGCCATGTTCCCCTGCCTCCCGGTGCCGTCGTGGATGCCGTCGACGCTTTCTTCACACACCTTCGCGATGCCACGAACCCGGCCGTCCGGGCCGTGTTGGGGCATTTTGTCTTTACGTTCATTCATCCTTACATGGATGGGAACGGTAGGATGGCGCGCTTTCTGATGAATGCGATGATGGCCTCGGGAGGGCATCCGTGGACCATTATACGCGTTGAGCGGCGCAGCGCTTACATGGCCGCGCTCGAAGCGGCATCGTGTGAGGGTAACATCATACCTTTTGCCCGCTTCATCATGGCGGAGTCCGAAGTTGACTGGGGACCTGAAGCCCTGCAAACCGGTGCCTGAGCTCAAGCCGGAGCCTGATCGAGATCAGCTTGTAGATCAGGGGGGTGACAATCACCTGGCGAAGTGTTAGGGTATTCCTGTGAAGAAGGCATACATAGAAACGTCCATCCTCAGCTATCTGACAGCGCGACCGTCGCGCGACCTGCTCGCTGCTGCCCATCAACAGGTAACACGAGAGTGGTGGGATGCGCATAGGGAACGGTTCGAGGTCTTCATCTCTCCCTTGGTCGAGGAAGAATCAAGACGAGGCGATCCCGATGCCGCTCGACGCCGGGTTGAGGCGCTTAGCGGGCTGCCGTCGCTCGAAGTTGTGGACGAGGCCTATGAACTGGCGAGCGTCCTGATCTCAGAGGGCGCTCTTCCCTCTCTGGCAGAAGACGACGCTACGCACATCGCCTTGGCAGCAGTCCATGGTGTCGATTACTTGTTGACCTGGAATTGTCGGCACATTGACAATGCAGAAACAAAACCAATCGTCCGTTCCGTGTGTGCCGCACATGGCTACGCGTGCCCGGAGATCTGTACGCCGGAAGAGTTGATGGGAGGAGAGAATGAAAGCTGACCCGATACTCAAGGAACTCTGGAAAATAAAGGATGGGCTGTCAGAGGAATGTGGGCACGACCTGCGTCGCCTGTTTGATAGGCTCAAGGCCTCCCAGAAGTCGCAGGTTAGCCCGGTGGTCAACCTGACCAAAACAGCGTCGCGCGGCCACTGCCGGGCAATAGGGACGTCAGTCCTGACCTGACCCCAAGCCAGACCCCGATCGAGATCTGTCAGTAGATCGCGGGTTCTTTCGTTCACGAGGAATAATTGACAATTTGGGGTTGTTATGAGGGATGAAACCGGTTACAGTAATGAGTGTTGCAATCGAACCAGAAGCTCGTAAGGAGAGTCTTGTGAACAGCTTACGCCGATATGTCGCTATAGGGATCGTGTCGATGGGCGTCCTGTTGGCCCGTTGCGTGGTGGCGGGTGAGTCCGCGAAACCGAACATCCTCTTTATCTTTAGCGACGATCATGCGTTGCGGACGATTGGGGCGTATAACCCTGAGTTCGATGGCACGCCGAATATCGATCGGTTGGCCGAGAGTGGTGCGGTGTTTACGCGCAGCTATTGCGAGAACAGCATCTGTCAGCCCAGTCGGGCCGCCGTACTTACGGGGAAGGTGAGCCATCATCACGGTGTACGCACGAACGGATCCCCCTGGAACAACAAGCAGCAGATCTTTCCGCGCCTGTTGAAGCAGGCCGGCTACCAGACCGCCATGATCGGTAAGTGGCATATGCATCCGTTTCCGTCGGATGAGTTCGACTACCACAAGACCCTAACCGCCAATGGCGGGCAGGGGCGTTACTACAACCCGGCCTTCGTCGCACACGACGGCAGCATCGTGATCGAGAAGGGCTACTCGACCGACATCATTGCCTCCGAGTCGATCGAGTGGATGAAGAATCGCGACAAGACGAAACCGTTCCTGATGATGTGTCAGTTCAAGGCGCCCCACACGAACGTCATGCCGCCACTGCGCAACCTGGGCATGTATCGTGACGGTGACATTCCCATCCCCGAGACCTTTTTCGATGACTACGAAGGGCGTAACGACTACGTCAAGCAGAGCTGGATGAAGATGCACGGCATGAAGTCGCCGGCCGTGGTCAAGATCACGCCGACTTACGGTGAGTATGAGCTGCCCAAGAATCCGACCGGTCCGGAACGTCAGTTCAAGGGGGACTACAAGTTCCTCGCCGAGATGACCGAAGCCCAGCGCAACGAGTGGCATCACCACTACGACCCGCAGAATGAGGACTACCGTAAGCGCGTGGCGTCGGGCGAGCTAACCGGCAACAAGCTGGCGGAGTATCGCTACCAGCGCTATGTGAAGGACTACCTACGTGTCGTCGCAGCGATCGACCAGAACGTGGGACGTCTGCTCGACTGGCTGGACGCGAGCGGGCTGGCCGAGAACACGATCGTAATCTACAGCTCGGACCAGGGCTTCTATCTCGGCGAACACGGCTGGAGCGACAAGCGCCTGATGTACGAAGAGTCGCTCGGCATGCCGTTCGTCATCCGCTGGCCGGGCCGCATCAAACCGGGACAACGCATCGATGCCATGATCCAGAACATCGACTACGCGCCGACGTTCCTGGACATAGCCGGACTCGATATCCCCGATGACATCCAGGGCAAGTCGCTCGTGCCGCTCTTTGACGGGAAAGCCCCGCGCAACTGGCGCGACTCCATTTACTACCACTACTACCACAGCGGCGCTTACAACCTACCCAAGATCGAAGGCGTCCGCGACGATCGCTACAAGCTGATCCGCTACTACGATCACCCCTGTCTGAAGCTGGGTGAGCAGTGGGAGCTGTTTGATCTCAAGCGGGACCCGCAGGAGATGAAGTCGGAATACGACAACCCCGAGTATCAGCGGGTTAAGAAGAAGATGCTGCGTGAGTTGAACAAGCTGCGGAAGCAGTATGGGGTGGAGGAGTAGTAGCCAGGGACGGGAAGATTTCCCGTCCTACGAGTCGCTTTACTGGAGAGTAGGCCGGGAAACCTTCCCGGCCCAAAGGGACAGAGATGACGACACTTCTGATATGGGCACTCGCCCTATTCGCCGCCAACGAACTGCTAGCCAACGCCTTCGCATGGCGTAATCGCCGCTGCCTGGTGCGTGGCTGGACGACGCACGGCTGGCTGGCCCTGCCGGCCGTGGCCGTCGTGTTCGCGCCGGCGATCGCCGACCTGGGGTCGGGCACGTTGATCGCCGACTGGCCATCGGTCCTGCGTTCCTCCGTAGCCGTTATCTGCACCATGCTTTCACAGGCGGCGCTCTGGGCGGAGGCTTTCCTTTTGACCGGCCTGTTGCTCGACGGCATGCATGGCGTGGTGCCCGATCGCAACGTGGTGGTCGGCAACAGCAAGAGCGGCATGCTCAAGGGCGCGGTCTATAGCGGCATCCTGATGGGGCTGCTTCAGATCGCAGGTATCCTCGTCTCGCTCGAATCGCTCCGTTCACTTTACGAACAGGTCCCTTACCTGGTCCTTGGCGTGGCGGGTGCGCTGGCGATGCCACTGTTCAAGACGATCATCGAGACGTTTGACGGTAGCCAGAACTTCTTCCAGCGGGCCGCGCTGGCCTATCGCCGACCCTCACTGTACTTGCGCGGCGTGGTCCTCGGACTGGCCGTCGCCATGGCGATTGGTATCGGCCTGCCGGAGCGGGCGACCGGATTCCGTATGGGGGTTGGCGCCATTGCCGGACTGCTCGCGTTCGCAGGCGGCAGCCTGGTCCGTGACATCGCACTTGGGCTGCAGCGGCGTGGCGGAGTCAAGTCGCCTCGGCTCTACCTGGTTGATGCGTGCATGGGTAGTTTCATTGGTGCAGCGCTGGCCTTCTATTTTGATGTGAACCAGCTTCCCATCGTCTTTACCAAGTTCAATCTCTACAACGCCTTCGGGATGGACCCCGATGCTCTCGTCTCGGCCTGCAACAGCGTGCGGACCACGCGCCCCGACGAGTTTCGCCTACTCCTCAACAACTGGGGCTACATCCGGCTCTCGCCGGTGAGCGGCGGGGCGAAGTTCCTGCTCAATGAGGCGATTATCGGGGTGTCCGTCTGGGGCGTGGCGGCATGGCTCTTTGCAATCAACCGTGCGTTCCTTCAGGCGCTCTTTGAGAAGAGCTGGGCGCCGGTGAAGCGCATCCCGTCTCGCGAAGGCGTGAACGAGCTCGTGGCCGGGACGATCCGAGTGATGCGCTGGGGACTCTGGATGTCGCCAGTGATCTTCACGTTCCTTCGTCCGATGGGTGCTCCCACCTGGTACAACCAGGACGGCGCGATCCGCACGGTGTTTGCCACGGTCAGCCAGATCTTTATGGGGGAGGAAGCGTTCAACACATGGAGTCTCGGTGTCTTCACCTGGATCCTGGTCTATGGCGGATTCCGCATTCTCATCTTCATCGACCACATGGGCCTGCGCGTGGCCACGCTGGTGAACCTTAGCTTCATTGGTATGGACCGGCTGGACGAGAAGGTCGCCCGCTTCATTGGTCCTGACGCCGCGGCGCGTTACATCCCCGAGGGCTTCAAGCGCTTCACCACGTGGGCGCCGCTGTTGATCCCGTTCTACCTTCCCGCCGGCGCCGAGTGGGATCGCGTCTGGAACGATAGTCGCGCCATGCTCGCCGAAGCCGGCGACAAGGCCGACTGGTCGCTCGTGGCACTCGGGGTAGCCGTGGTACTTGCCATCGCGGTGACCGTTGTGGTGCGCAAGCTCAAGCGAAGCGCGGGACCGCAGACCAATGGTAAGCTCTCTCTCACGAACATGACGTACGAGGTCGAGCTCAAGTCGAGTGGCGAGCTTGGCAGCCAGCTCTACCACCAGGGCTGCACCGTGACCCGTCCGTCTTACGAAGGCATGGATCCGGCCGGCCGGTTACTTTTCGTCACGGAAGTGCTTGAGGACGGTAGCCATCGGAGCTGGCCGGTGCTGGGGAACTTCCCGTCCGAGCTCTGCGCGAAGGCAGAGTGTTCCCGCGACGGCGATGTGCTGAGGGTTGTGCACGAAGCGCATGATGTGCGGACCACACTTGCAGTGGGACTGCCAGACCAGATGGCGGCCGTTGAATCATGGACCGTCACGATTGAGAATCTGTCCGACACGAAGCGTACACTCAAACTGTCGCCCTATCTCGAGTGGCTGTTGAACGGATTGGACGGTGACCGCAATCACACGCAGTACAACCGGCTCTACCCCGAGATGTCGTACGACCGCTCACTGAATGCAGTCCTGGCACTGCACCGCCATACGTACAAGGTGGGATTGCTCGCGGCGGCGCAGCCGCCGGAGGGCTTTCTGACCGGGCGTATCGACTTCATCGGTCGGGCCGGTACGGTGTGGAACCCGCGTGCCCTCGATACGCTGGCCTTCTCCGAGTGCGTCGATACGGATGCCTGTCCGACATTTGACCCCATTGGGTCGCTGCTGTTGGATGTGACCGTAGAGCCGCGTGGCAAGGCCGAGGCGAAGTTGCTGGTCGGATGCGCGGACTCGAAACACCAGGCCAAGGGCTGGATTCGCGACTACCTCAATCCACAGGCGCCGCTTCCGACAACGAGCTCCGAGCCGCGTCATCCGCTGATCGGCCACGGCGAGGTCCTGCCGGGGACGCCGCAACCCTACACGGAGTACGAAGACAACGGGGCCACGCTTCGCGTTCTGACGCCATTCACACCGCGGCCGTTCGATCACACCATGTCGAACGCCCGTGACCATGTGCTCTGCGTGACCAACCGCGGACTCCACTGCTCATCGAACGGTAACGCGCAGCAGAACCGCCTGACCACGGACTGGGCCGACCTCGTGGGGCGCGAGTTGCCCGCTGAGGCCTTCTATATATATGAAGAGGAGGCAGGCCAGTGGTTCAGCCCCACCTATGAGCCGCTCCGGGACAATTCGGCAGCGCACGATGTGCGCTTTGGCCTCGACGGCAGTGCCGTGTTTACGATGCAGAAAGATGGCATCGAAACCGAACTGACCACTCATGTGCCGGTTGACGATCCGGTTGGCGTCTACCTGTTGACCGTACGCAACAGGACCGAGCGATCGCGTCTCCTGCGCGTGGCACCGTATTTCCAGATTGCATTGGCGCATAGCCCGGAGATGGCGGGTCCCCTGGAAATGGATATCGACACAGAAACAGGCGCGATGCTTTTCGAGAATCCGGCCAACACGTTTCGTAAAGGCCCCGCCTTCGTGACGATGACCGGCGAGAGCGAGATCATGACGACCTCCCGCGGTGCGTTCTTCGGAGCCGGACGCTCAGTGGCGCACCCGCTGATGGTAGAGACAAAAGCGCCTGATGCTTCGGCTGCTGACAGTGTTCCCTGTGCCGCATTGATGACCACGCTCGACATCCCGGCCGGCGGCCAGCGGACCGTGGCGGTACTTCTCGGCCAGGCCGACACGGTGGACGAGGTGCGAGCGTGCGTCCGCAATCTCCGCTCGGTGGACGAGGCGCAGCGCAGCCTGGCGGAGACCCGGGCGTGGTGGCGCGGATTCACATCGACGGTCAAGGTCGAGACCTCGAATCCCGAGTTCGACGGCTATGTCGACTGGATGAAGTACCAGGCGCTGGCCGAGCGGATCTGGGCGCGCAAGGGGTTCTACCAGGCCAGTGGTGCATTCGGGTTCCGTGACCAGCTCCAGGACACGGTCAACCTGATCTGGGTGGATCCCGCGCTGGCGCGCAAGCAATTGCTCCTGCACGCCGCTCAGCAGTTCCTCGAAGGCGATGTGGCGCACTGGTTCTTTACGCTGCAGGACGGTCGCACCGGATTCCTGTCGCGCTCGCATGCCTCCGACAACCTGCTCTGGTTGGGGTGGGGGATATCGGAGTACGTGCGCATGAGCGGCGACACAAGTCTGCTCGACGAACAGGTGGCCTACCTCGATTCCGACACACCGCTGCCGCCGCTCCCGCACGGCAAACACGGTATGGGCTTCCTGCCGCTGCGCTCGCCGATTGCCGAGCCGGTCTACGATCACGTCTTGCGCGCGTTCGACCTGGTGTTCGAGAAGCGGATCGGTGCGAACGGTCTGCCGCTGATCGGGACAGGCGACTGGAACGATGGTCTCGACGAGATTGGAAGCGAGGGCAGGGGTGAGAGTATCTGGCTGGCCTTCTTCCTGGTCACGATTCTCAACAACTTCCTCGATGTGATCGAGGCCCGCGACGGCGCAGCACGCCGGTCGCACTACGAAGCGCGACTGAACGATCTCAAGGCTGCCGTCGAGAAGACCTGGCGCGGCGACCGTTACCTGCGTGCGATCCATGACGATGGCACCGAGATTGGTGTTGAGGGAGCGGGCTACTGGGAAACCGATGCATTGACGGCCGCCTGGGCGGTCTACGCCGGGGTGAACCTGGAGCGTGGTCGTATCGCAGTCGACACCGCCATTCGCGTGCTGGAGGGCGACAACACTATCAGTCTCGGCTACCCGCCGTTGCGCGCCGACACCAAGCCGTTCCTCGGTCGGAGCAGCCACTATCCCGAGGGCGTGCGCGAGAACGGGATGTACAGTCACGGCGTGCAGTGGTTGGTACGGGCCTGTCGTCTGCTCACCGAGCAGTTCGCCGCCGCCGGCGATGCCGAGACGGCACAGGTCTACCGTGACGCAGCCGCCCGACTCTGGTTCAAGATCTCGGCCATCTCGCACACGACGCCCGACCAGATCGAGATCTACGGCGGTCAGCCCAACAAGCAGTGCGCCGACTACCTCACCAAGTTCGATCCCGGACGTATGATCTGGAACGGCTACACCGGCGCAGCGGCGTGGATGCTGCGCCAGGCGATTGAAGGCGTCATGGGCGCAACGCTCGTTGACGGTGAGGTGAGGCTTCCGGATGACCTGGCCGTGGCGCGCGGAGATCTGCTGTGCAAAGCACTCCATCGTGATGTAGACTCAAGCCCTCTATAAACAGGGAGGTATGCATGACGATTAGCAATGTTCACTTCAGGTTGTGGCTTAGCTGCATGATACTCTCGGTCTCTGTCTCGTCGGCTCTTGGCAGTGCCAAGATGCTGAGTAGCCAGTCCGATACGAAGGACAGTACCCCGGCGCGAGCGGTAGGGAGTTCCTCGGAAGCTACAGCCTTCTGGGGTCTGGCCGGTGTGCTGGGTGGAATGCGGGAGGCCAAAGCAGCGAGCGTAGATGTGGGTCGCTCGGTAGCACTCTCCTATGCCGGCAAGTCAGGCAATTTCTACAAGGCGGCGTTCCTGCTGTCGGAGAAACGGCGCGGCGACGTGATTGGGGCGCTGGCTTCGAGTGGCAACGCCAAGGAGACAGCGCTGGCGGGGGCCGCACTGGCGATCGGCGCCACGGGGGATCATCTCCTTGATGAACGGGCTACCGCGCGGATTGTCGCAGGCCACTCTGGCTCGCCTGCAAAAGGGAAGAAGGGCAAAGGAAGAAAAGGTAAGGGCAAGCCGAGTGTCCTCGGCAGTGAAGCGAAGACCGCGTTGCCGACACTGCTGGCATCCAAGGATCCCCAGACCGTCTACTTCGCCATCCAGGCTGCCGCCTATTCACGCGACCGCTCGCTTTCGGAGGCCGTGTCCGCAGTCGCGCTGCAGGATGGAAAGATCGCGGGAGCCAAGCTCTACTATCGCACGATGATTGGCGAGAAGCCGACGAAGGAAGAGATCATTGCGGCGGTCAACGCGGCCGGGAAGCGGACAACATCGTCACGCGGCAACGTCCCGCTCCTGGGGTTCGATGTTGATCTGCCCGGTCTATGTTTTGTCTGCAAGGCTATCGGTGAAGTGGGTGGTGAGATGGCGGTGCCGATTCTCAACAAGGCCTATACCATGGGCGATTCACGCGTACAGATCGATGCGGTCCGGGCCATGGCCAAACTGGGTTCCGAAGCATTTCTACCCACGTTGAACAAAGCGGTGATCGAGGCGCCGTGGTATGTGCTGGTGGATGTATGTCGGGCAACCGGCGCTATCCCCAGCGAGAAGATGGTGCCCGCACTCATCAAGCGGCTCACGGCAGAGAAGGGACGTGTGCGCCTTGATCTGACGCATGCCCTGAGTGCGATTGCGGGCAGCCAGGTGGCAACCGATGCCAAGGGGTGGACGGCGTGGTGGACCAAGGAGCGGGGATCGTTCACCGTCGACCCGGCCGCCACGAAGGAGTTTCTCTCGCAGAAGCGGCCGCAGGACATGGATATCATGGGGCTGGGCTACTTCTATGGGCTTAGCATTTACAGCGACCACTTTGCCTATGTCGTGGATAGCTCGTTATCGATGAAGGGGGACCGGATCGCCTCGCTGAAGGAGAACCTGACCGGGTCGATCGAAGCCTTGAACCCGATCGCCAACTACAGTGTCGTGGACTTCGGCGGCGATATCGAGGTGATGTCGCCTCCCGAGTTGACGACCAGTCACAGTAAGGGCAAGAAGCGGGTATATGAGATGGATATGAGCTTGGCGACGCGCTCATTCTGCGCCATCCGGCAGGCTATGGTCTTGCCCGAGCTGGACACGCTCTACTTCCTGTCAGATGGTGCTCCAGCCATGGACAGCATGAAGAAATGGGATGGCATCATCCGCGGTGCCGTGGTCATGGCTCGCTACTATCCGGTCGCCATGTTCTGTATCGATTTCGACCCCTCCGCCGGCAACCAGGCCTCCATGATGCGGCTCGCCGCCGACAACCACGGCCTGCACGAGTCGGTGGCCGTCGGCCCCGCGTCCGAGGATTTCGATGTTGGTGGCGCGGCGAAGAAGAAGCGCAAAAAGAAGTAGCGGTGGGGGCGGTCACTTAGGAACCCAGACATGAAGACAATAGCAGCTATGGTGGTGATCTGTTCGTGTGGTTGCGCAACAATGGAGTCACCAATGGAAATCAGGACAGGACAGCATTCGCAATCGTTCACAACCGAGGTCACCACGAAGGTGACGGCGGACTACTTCCTCTACCTCCCCACAGAGTATGCAGCGTCGGACGACGACTGGCCGCTCGTGCTCTTTCTGCATGGTGCCGGTGAGCGCGGGGATGACCTGAACAAGGTTGCCGTGCACGGTCCTCCCATGCGCGTCAGGAAAGGCGAAGGTGAATTCCCATTCATCCTCGTCTCCCCGCAGTGTCCGGAACGCGACTGGTGGACGAGTCCGCTCCAAGTGGCCACGCTGAACGCCCTGCTCGACGACGTGGTTGCCACCTATCGTGTGGACAGGCAGCGGATCTACCTGACCGGCCTGAGCATGGGTGGTTTCGGAACGTTTGCGTTGGCCGCGGTTTACCCGGACCGTTTTGCCGCCATTGCCCCGGTCTGTGGGGGCGGGGAGCCCGGAACCGCCAAACAGATCGCGCATATCCCCGCCTGGGTCTTTCACGGCGCCAGGGACGACGTAGTCAAACCCGAGCGCTCACAGGAAATGGTAGACGCTCTCAAGGCGGCCGGGGCGGACGTCACGTTCACGCTCTATCCCGAAGCGAACCACAACTCGTGGGCCGAGACGTACAACAACCCTGATCTCTACACGTGGTTGCTCAGGCAGCGTATGAAATAGGGTGATGATCACGGACGCGACGAAGCGCGTCCCTCCAGGTGATGGGGACGATGGGTCTGGATACGGACGCGACGAAGCGCGTCCCTCCGGGTGGGTGCGAACAGTGAATTGGAGGGCCACGCTTTGTCGTGGCCGGCGAAAGGAATGAGCATGAGTTCAGCGGATGACGGACGCGACAGAGCGCGTCCCTCCAGGAAGACGCCGGCGCATCACCCCGTTCATGACGCATCCAATCGGCCTTCCATCGTTTTTGTTACGGTTTGCACACAGAACAGGAGTCGAATCCTGGCAACGGATGATGTGCATGCAGTGCTCAGGGAGGCTTGGTTGACTGCGGATGCGTACCGGGTTGGGCGATATGTCATTATGCCGGATCACATCCACCTGTTCTGTTCTCCGGCCAGTCATGATCCCCCATCCCTTCGAAGATGGGTGCAATACTGGAAATCCACCGCATCGCGCAAGTGGCCACGGCTCGGAGAACATCCGGTTTGGCAGAGGTCTTTCTGGGATACGCAACTGCGTCGGGGGGAGAGCTATTCAGAGAAATGGGAGTATGTCAGAGAGAATCCTGTCCGCGCCGGTCTGTGTGATGATTCAGATACGTGGCGGTTTCAAGGTGAGATGGACGTGTTGATGTGGATTTGATCTGATGTCTGAGAAGGATGCGGACGCGACGGAGCGCGTCCCTCCGGGTGGGTGCGAACAGTGAATTGGAGGGCCACGCTCCGTCGTGGCCGGAGATGGTGAAGATGATGAAGATGTTAGCTTCCCTATGCCTGCTTGGACTGCTGTGTCTTCCTGCTCATGCCGCCGAGAGGCCGAACATCGTGATTTTGTTTGCGGACGACCTCGGCTATGCCGATGTGGGGTATCATGGCAGTCCCGACATGATGACGTCGAACATCGACTCGATTGCAGAGAACGGGGTGCAGTTTTCGGCAGGCTATGTGACCGCACCGGTGTGCGGGCCGTCGCGGGCGGGGTTGCGGACCGGGATCTATCAGAACCGGTTCGGCGCCGAGGATAACCCGGGACCTTACAAGGTGCGTGAGGATGTGAAGATCGGGATTCCGACCGAGATGCAGACCATGTCGGAACGGATGAAGGCGCTCGGCTATGTGACCGGTATGATCGGCAAGAGTCACACCGGCAACGGTCCCGAGTTCCATCCGAACTCAAGCGGCTACGACGAGTTCTTCGGCTTCATCAACGGCGCCTCGAACTATCTCCTGGAGACTCGTCCCAACCAGCCCCACAACCCGATTATGCGCCAGCGTAAGCGTGTCGAAGAAACCGAATACCTCACCGACGCCTTTGGCCGTGAAGCGGTGGCTTTCATCAACCGACACGCCCCTCCCCGACACCCGACACCCGACACCCGACACTCTCCCCCCTTCTTTCTCTACGTGCCATTCAACGCGATCCATGGTCCCATGCAGGCAACCGATGCTGATCTTAAGCGGTTCAAGCACATCGCCGACGAGAAGCGGCGCCTGGCCGTGGCGATGAACTGGAACCTGGACCGGAACATCGGCCGAATCATGGACGCGTTGCGGAAGCACGGCCTTGAGGAGAACACGCTGGTCTTCTTTCTGAGCGACAACGGCGGTAAGCCGCACGGCAACGGATCTCTCAACACGCCATTGCGTGGTCAGAAGGGTCAGCTCTGGGATGGCGGGATCCGCGTTCCGTTCTGTATGCAGTGGCCCGCGCGGATCGAGGCGGGACAGAGACTGGACTTCCCCGTGATAAGTCTGGATCTTCTGCCCACAGTCCTCGCAGCCGCTTCTCACCCACCCACACACCCACACACCCACACACTTCCCCTCGATGGCATCAGTCTACTGCCCTTCGCAACCGGCGAGAAGAAGTCGCCCGCAAACCGCTATCTCTACTGGCGTTTCAATCGCGGGTGGGCGATTCGGGATGCAAAGTGGAAGCTCATCGGCGATCGCGGCCGGAAGCAACCGCAGCTCTTCCGCATCGCCGACGACATCAGCGAGGCGAAGGATCTCTATACGCAGAAGCCAAGGGTAGCCAAGCGCCTGCAGAAGGCCTACGACGAGTGGGACGCCTCACTGATGCCCAAGCTGTGGGGATGGGACAAATCCTTCCCGGTGCACGACCCGGAAATGGGCGCAGAATAGGCGGCTCTTTCCAAGCGCTCCCGAATACGGGCCTCGACCTACGGGAGAGAGGCTTGAGCTTGCGAAAGCAGCGACCGAAGGGAGCGGCAACCGCGTCCTACAAGGATTCATCATGTGGCGCACGTTCCTCTTCGTCTTGTAGGACGGGCTTCCCTTATTCGGGAGCCCGTGGGATCAATAACAGGGATAACCCGCTCGACATCCGCAATGCGTGTGCGCATTTTAAAGGGATGTCTGAATCACACAACACCTTGCGTAACCTGGCACGCATCATGGGTTACGTGCGTGGCTACTGGTTCGCGTTTGTGGCTACGGTTGCGCTGGGTCTGTTCAAGTTTCTCTGTCCCATTGCCGTGATATGGATATTCGGGCAGGCGCTCGATACGCTCGGGGCATTGCGCGAGGGGACGATCGGCGCCGAGGCGGCCTGGGATGCGCTGCTGAAGCTGTTCTTGTTCGGCATCGGCGTGGCCATCCTCAATCCGATCCCGTCATTCTTCCGTGCGATCATTGGTGCCCGCGCTTCGGTCAGGGTGGTTCGTGACATCCGCTGCGATCTCTATGCGCACGTGCAGAAGCTTTCCCACTCCTTCTACGATGCAAACCGCTCCGGTTCGTTGACGAGCCGTATCATTGGCGATGTCCAGTCCTTGCGCCCTTTTCTCAACCAGACCCTGATCCAGTTCTGGATCAACCTCGGTGTGATCGCGGTTGTGTTGACCTACTTCTTCAGGCGGAGCGTGGTGTTGGGCCTTCTCTCCATCGCGCTTATTCCGTTGAACGTACTGGTCGTGCGCATTGTAGGTCATCGCGTTAAGAAGCTGGCGCGAGAGATGCGCGCCAAGCTGGCGTGGCTGTCGGGAAACACGCAGGAGAAGCTGGCCGCGGCGACGGTCGTCAAGACGTTCACGCAGGAGGAGGACGAAGTCCAGCGGTTCACCGACGATTCCGAGGAGCTGGTGGATCTAGGCGTGCGCGTTGCGCGCCTGAACGGTCTGAACCAGGCCATCATGACCACGCTCGGCATGCTGGCGCCCCTGTTGGTTGTACTCGTGGGCGGTCGTCTGGCCGTCTTCCAGCCGGAAACCATCTCGGTGGGATTGCTCGTGCAGTTCGTCATGATGCAGGGCCGGCTCTACATGCCGTTCAACCAGTTGGCCCAGACCATGATCACCACCGCCAACGCGCTGGGTTCCATGGATCGAATCTTCGAGATCTTCGATACCGAGCCCGAAGTGTCCGACCGTGAGGATGCCATCGAAGCGTGTGATCTCGAGGGCCGTATCGAGTTCGACCACGTGAGCTTCTCCTATCCGTCGGTGCAGGACCGCCCCATCATTGATGATCTCTCTATCGACGTTGCGCCGCGCAGCTCGCTCGCGCTCGTAGGCCCTTCCGGCGGCGGCAAGAGTACCGTCGCTCGACTGCTCAATCGCTTCTACGAGATCAGTGGTGGGTGCATCCGTGTCGATGGGCGCGACATTCGCGACTACCAGATCACCTCCCTGCGCAGCCAGATAGGCCTGGTGCCCCAAGATCCCGTTCTGTTTTCAGGTACCATTCTTGATAACATCCTCTATGGCCGCCCGGGAGCATCGATCGACGATATACGACAGGCCGCCGCTAATGCCAATGCGCTGGAGTTTGTGCAGGACATGCCTGAAGGGTTCGAGACCGTGATAGGGGAGCGTGGTGTCACGCTCTCCGGTGGACAGCGGCAGCGCATCGCGATCGCCCGTGCGTTCCTCAAGGATCCGCCTATCCTCATCCTCGATGAAGCCACCAGCAGTCTCGACTCCGAGAGCGAACGGATCATCCAAGACGCACTGGAGCTACTGATGAAGAACCGCACGACAGTTGTAATCGCACACCGTCTCGCAACCATCCGCAACGCCGACCAGATTGCGGTGATCGAGGCCGGCCGGCTCATCGAGTTGGGCTCGCACGATGAGCTGTTGGCAAAAGCAAATCTCTACGCCCGACTCTGTCAGCAGCAGGATTTACAGGGGCTCTGACCTTGTCAGTTGTGCTGGCACCGGTTACATTCATAAGGGCGGCTTGTTTAAACCTTCTCGGGGCAGGGAATGAGAGCGGTGAGTAGTGAAAGAAGATCCATCTTGGGGTGGACGCTGGCGGTGGTGGTGGCTATGAGTGTATCCACGGGTATTGCGGAACAGCGGGCGGCTCCGGAGCTTCAGAACATCCGTGCGCTGGGGCGGTGCGGACGTGTCGATCTGGTGTGGGACCAAGGTGACGCGCTCTTTTTCGAAATCGAGCGGCGCGGACCCGGTGAGGACAGTTTTCGTCGGATCAACAAGCTCCTTTGGACCACTAACGTCTATGGTGACTTCATCGGCAAGAGGGAGGGGTCGTATGCCTACCGGGTGCGTGCCATCTTTGTCTCTGACGATGCGGCGCAGAAGACCATTTCGGCTTGGTCGCCCGTGGTTGAGGCGACGCCCCGCAAGTCGTCGACCGAAACGCTGATCACCGAGATCCAGGAAGCCAACTTCCGCTACTTTTATGACTGGCGCCACCCGGTGTCGGGCCTGGCACGTGAGAAGACGCCCTACCGACAGGTGGCCTCGATCGAGGACATTACGCCAGCCCACGTCGCAACGGTGCGCGACTTGCGTCGCCTCTGCACCACCGGCGCGACCGGGATGGGCATGTTCAACCTTGTGGTCGGGATCGAACGCGGGTTCATCACACGCGAGCAGGGCACAGCGTGGGCGCTCCAGATGCTACGTTTCCTCGATACAAAGGCCGAGAAATTCCACGGCGCGTTCTCGCACTGGCTCTTCGGCGACACCGGCAAAACGCGTCACTTTGCCGGCTACGAGGATGATGGTGCCGATACGGTTGAGACCGCCTTCCTCGCCTCGGGGTTCATCATGTTGCGCGAGTACTTCACGGGCGACAGTTCTGAAGAGCGCGAGATTCACGCGTTGGCCGACAAGCTATGGAAGGGGATCGACTGGAACTGGTTTACGCGCACCGGCGATCAGGGCGCACCGCTCTACTGGCACTGGTCACCCGAGCATGGCTGGGCCAAGAACCATCATGTACGCGGATTCAACGAGGCCGCGATTCTCTACGTGTTGGCCGTGGCATCGCCGACACACCCGATCCATCCCGATTCGTACCACAACGAGTGGCGCCACAAGTGGTACGGATCGGAGCGCACCGAGTTCGGGATCCCGATGACGCTGGGGCACAAGTTCGGTCCGCCACTGTTCTGGACCCACTACGCCTACATGGGGCTCGACCCGAGGCAGGTCAGTTACCGCGGCGAAACCTACTTCGAGCACTTCCGCAAGTTCTGCCAGGTACAGGTGAAGTATGCCGCGTCGAAGGCGGACACGTTCAAAGGCTATGGCCCGCTGTGGGGCCTGACCTCAAGCGCCAATCCGCGGGGCTACAAGGGCCACTGTCCCGGCGACCGCGACGACGGCACCATCGCACCCACCGCGGCCCTCTCCTCCATGCCCTACGCACCACGCGAGAGTCTCGCCTGTCTGAAAGAGATGTATCTGAAGCACGGCAAGACGCTCTGGAAGGACTACGGCTTCACCGATGCGTTCAACTTCACCGAAGACTGGATCGCGCCCACGCTCATCGGCATCGACGCCGGCCCCATCGCCCCCATGATCGAAAACCACCGCACTGGCCTCTGCTGGAAGCTCTTCATGCAGGCCCCGGAGATCCAGGCCGCGCTGCCGAAGCTCTAACGCGGTTGCGGCTCGCGAGGACGCTCGCCCTCCAGCCATTGCGGTTGTCCTGGATTTGGAGGGCGAGCGTCCCCGCGAGCCGTGGTGTGGTGTCAGAATCTGGGGGAATGTCCACTCGTCTCTCTTTCTGTCCCGTTCGTCTTGTCAGAGCGTGTACGGACTGCTATAGTGTAACCGGTTTCAATATCAGTGAACAGGAGTTTTCCGTGGACAGACCGATACTAGCCCCTGTGTTTGCTGTGATCGCCAGCCTTATGGCGTCCTGTTCCGTCGCTATGGCTGCCCCTAATGTGGTCCTGATATATGCGGATGACATGGGGTGGGGGGATGTCGGGTATCATGGGTTCGATGATGTCCTGACGCCGAACATCGACCGCATCGCCGAGTCCGGCGTGCAGTTCACGCAGGGGTATGTCTCTGCATCGGTCTGCGGTCCGAGTCGGGCGGGGCTGCTGACCGGCGTCTACCAACAGCGCTTCGGCTGCGGTGAGAACGCCAACATGGCCGGCTATCCCGACAAGATGAAATATCCCCTGGCAGGTCTTCCGGCCAGCCAACCGATCATCGCGGAAATGCTCAAGGAACGAGGGTATCGCACGAGCCATATTGGCAAGTGGCACATGGGCATCGATAAGACGCTCCGACCACTCGCCCGTGGCTTCGACGAGTACTTCGGCTTCGTCAACGGCGCCCATGATTTTGAGCGATGGGAGGGTCACTTCGGTGACAACCGTGGGCGCTGGCCCCTCTGGCGCGGCGACGATCCGCTGCCCGCACAGGACAATGCCTACCTCACAGACTTGTTCTCTGATGAGGCCGTTGGCTTCATCGAACGCGGAGCGCGGAATGCGGAACGCGGAATGCCATTTTTCCTGTACTTGGCCTACAACGCTATCCACGCCCCATGGCAAGTACCGGAGACGTACCTGGAGCGGACGAAGCACCTTTCCGACAACCACGAACGCAACTTCATCGCCGCGATGATTCTCGCGATGGACGACGGCGTCGGACGGGTTCAGGCAGCGCTGGAGAAGCACGGCCTTGCGGAGAACACGATCGTCATCTTCATGTCCGACAATGGCAGCCCGCGCGCGCAGGGGCTGACCTGGAAGAACCGGGATGGCGTCGACGACTGGCAGGAAGGTCCCATGTCCTGCAAAGCCGGCCTGCGCGGCTTCAAAGGCGATACCTACGAAGGCGGTACCCGCGTCCCCTTCTGCATGAGCTGGCCCGGCAAGATCAAGCCGGGAATTAAGCACAACTTCCCGGTCAGCAACCTGGATATCGTCCCAACCATCCTCGCTGCAGCTGCTGACCATTCCGCATTCCGCATTCCGCATTCCGCATTTGATGGCGTCGACCTCCTCCCCTTCATCAACGGCACCAAAGGCGACACCCGCCCCCACCAAACCCTCTACTGGCGCCGCGACAACGACTACGCCATCCGCCACGGCGACTGGAAGCTCCAGTGGAACGACCAGGGCAGCACACGCAACATCACGCTCTTCAACCTGGCCGACGACCCACAGGAGCGCAACGATCTCGCCGCCGCCATGCCCGAGAAAGCGCAGGCTCTGCAGGACCTGTTTGATGCGTGGGACAGCACGATGCCTGATAACGAATGGTGGGGTGGCCCAATCAATCGCCGCCGCGACTTCGCCCAAGGCGGGCGGACGGTGGTAGCCCAGCAGCCGTATCTGCACGCGCACGGGAAGGTGCGATAGTGGAGGGGCGCGCTCCGTCGCGTCCACGGGAGAGGTAAACACGCTCAATAGCAGATCCGGCCACGACGGAGCGTGGCCCTCCAGCGCGAAAAAGGGCTCCAAAAAAAAGCTTCAAAGAGCCCTTGACATTCTGGGTGGAACCGGTTACATTATGTATTGCAACACTGGGTTGGGTAAGCCGGGATGCTGTGGTGGCGTCCTGAATCGAACAACAGGGAGGGAGCAATGAAGCAAGTATTATGGATCATGATCGCGGGTCTCTGCATCGGTCTGGCCGGCAACGCCGGTGCAACGATGTTGTCGAACGGAGGGTTCGAGACGGGGGATTTTTCGGGTTGGACCGAATTCGGAACGGTTGCCCAGGCTGTTGAGGGCAGTCCCTTCGCGGTGTACGAAGATACGTACGGCGTTTGGATGAAGGCCTGGAACATCAACTATGACGGCGGTTACTACCAGGATGTCAGTGCTTCGGAAGGGAATGTCTACACACTTGATGCCGCTATAAAGGTACCCACCAACTTCATCAATAACGGGAGCGTGCTCGAAGTATCGCTGATCTTTCTGAATAGCTCCGGAACTGAGCTGTCGCGTGTGTCGAATGTTTGGGATTCGGCGAATGGAAGCACGACCAACGTGTATCTGCCGATGACGACGGTGCAGGCTTGTGCTCCGCTCAAGACCGCGACGGCACGCGTTAACGTCCACTGGACCACTGATGGAGTGATCGAGGAGTCAAACAACTCGTCCCCCATGTCTGATTCATTTGTCCTGACTGAATCTGCGTTCGGTCTGGCCAATGGCGGGTTTGAGACAGACAACACATTCACAAACTGGACCGAGTTCGGCGGCGCAGAGCAAGGGGTAGCAACGGCGACATGGGCAGCACATGAGGGGACCAACGGCGTTCGGATGAGAGGATGGAACCTCAACCAGGATGGTGGTTTCTACCAAGATGTGGTGGCGGCTCCCGGCTTCGACTACACCTTGAATGCCTATATCAAGATAGGGTCGGAATTCCATCAGGATGCTGGCGATACCGTCACCGTTGCCCTGCAATGCTTGGATGCCTCGGACACATTGCTTGACGAGTCATCCCATGCATGGAGCCCCGCCGCCATGCCCGCCACGCTAGATGCGTTCTTCGCCATTGATCCGCTGGTCGTGACGGGGGCACCCGCAGGCACAGCCAAGGTGCGTGCGCGAGTCCACTGGACAACCGATGAGAATCGGGTAGCAGGGGGGCAGGAATCCGCGATGGCCGACAACGTCGCTCTGACCTTGGAGTTTGTGCCTAGCGTGAGTTTATTTTGCGCTGACCACAATGCACTGAGAGGTTAAGCCGCAACGAGTTGCAGGTCAACACGTTGCGGCTATTTTTGCGGCGTGATTCAGTGTATACACTGAATAGCGGTTGCGGGTGATGAAA